>WFPJ01000095.1 GCA_015487615.1 Aquificales bacterium
CTGTAAGGTTCAAGCTAATGGAACTTTTCTTCAAGGTAACCCCCGAGTCCCTACTGGGGATAGGGGGTAGTAAACATGGGTTGAGTCTGAGAACTGCGGAATCTAATCATTTGAACACATTTTGTTCCTGATTCCAAGTTCTCGGGCACCTAGTACTTACAAACAACGCAAAGTATCTTTTACTTTCAAGAACCTTAAACTCCTTTTTCGGACCTCCGTACATACCTCCTGCCCCTTTTCTCCTTCCTTCATATACATCCTCAACCTCCTTTAATTCATCAGGAGTAAGCCTGCCTATCTTAAACACCTTCCTGTTTCCGAATCTTCGCGGGAAGTTTTCCAAAGGGATTTCAAATCCAAGATCTGTCTCTACTATAAAGGGATTCCCGTCAATGTATATCAAAACATCATCAGGGGTTGCAAGCTCATAAAACTTTGATACGGGAAGCAGTTCAACGAATCCGTTCGTGTATATACGATATACTAAGAAATACAATTCAAGCCCGTCTATGCTCGGGAATATTTCTATAATGTCTCCTTCAGACAGCTCAGATTCATTTGAAATCTCTTTTATTTCCTTAGGTCTTATGTTTGAAAAATCTATAGGTAAAACATCAATATCCATCGTATCCTCCACATCCATCTCCACCTCTCCCCCCAACGCTTTTTTATAAATTTCCAAAACTTTTTCAAGAGGCGTCATTTTTCCCCCTCCATGACTTCGTAAATTAAACTTGATAAGTTAAAATCTTTAAATCTTTCTGCAACCTTCTTAATAAACTTTTCCCTCCATTTTCCTATGCCTTTGGTGCGTGCTTTTTTTACGTATTCGGTTATCTTATCAATATCTTTGTTCAATTTAAAAACGGGAACCGAGTATTTCTCTACAAGTTTTGAATTAATGTAAACCCAGAAGGGAAGCGGTGAAAATACTTTATCCCTCCATTCTACAAGGGGTGGATAGATATTGGTAATAGCAAGGCGTATATAACTTGTTAAGGGAACGCATATACAGAGGTCGCCTTCTAACCTTATAATCAGCACGTATTCGGGCGGTGTCATGAAAAATAGGCGGACTTGTCCTTCTTGTGGGGGAATTCTTTCCTTTTCGTTCACCTCAATTATCTCCTTGCCTATGCTTTTTTTATAGTTTTTATAAAGAATTTCCAAAATATCACTCTTCATTTTTTTCCTCTTTAAATAGATAACCTCTTTTTTCACATACATCTGACATAAATCTGTAGGCAAATTCTTTAAACTCTTCATGTGAGGGAACATAATCAAGTTTATTTACTATCTTTCTTTTGAGTCTTTCCCATCGCTTGTATAGATTGTTTTTTGTCATATTATCTAAAATAATTTCTTTTGATAAATATTCTTTATATAAATAGTAGCACAATACGTCATAATCTTTCTCAGTAAGGGTTTCACATATTGTATTAAATATATATTCAACGTCTATTGACAGGCTATTATCAATCTCTGTACCGAATTTTTCTTCAAAACTGATAATTCTGCCTTCTTCATCCTTATAATTAAATGATTCCAAGTTTATTACTGAAATTTTCTTATCTTTTTCTAAAACATCAACAATACATGATTGTATCATCCTTCTTAAATATGACTTATTTATAAAATCTTTCTTTTCCAAGTTGCCTTTTCTGAACATAATATAGATCTTAAACGTTAGTTCTGCGAGTATTTCTTCAGCATAGTCGTCTCCTATTTTATTCTTCAGTAGCTCTACAAGTTCTGAAGATACCGCTACTTTTTCTATTTCTGATATTAAGAAATTTTTAATGTTATTATCAAACTTTCCCTTTGTAAGATCTGTTAGAAGTTTTTTCATAGTGAAACAACCTTAAGTTTTTCTATTTCTTCAAGATCATCACAAGAACCACATATGTCAAATTCACTTTCAATAATTGGCTCTTTGGCTGAATAAACTACAACTCCCCTTTTTCTGTCCCTGAAAGCATAGGCGGTATCTTCAATCCATTTACAATTCTCTTTAGTTTTTTTACATACTGTTATGTCTAATTTTATCTCAGTCTTTTTACGTGTTAAAAGGCAAAAATATAAAGTATCTTCCTCATACCATCCTATAAAAGGTCTACACTCTCTCGGTTGCTTACCCTGTCCAACCCTGCCTCTTATTCCAAAGTCGGTTTCAAAAAGATCCTCCAGATATTTTAGACCTTCTTTTTTGAAAAAAGCCAAGAATTTTTGTTTTTCTTTCTTTAAGAGTTCCTTGAAGATGTCTTCAAAAACACCTAATTCCATATTTAAAAGCTTAAAACTTTATAACAACTAATGTCAATCCTCAGTACTTATTATGTCAGATTCTTATTTAGATTGCGGTTATTAATTTAAATGAAAAAAACTAGGGAGGTTTTGCCATGAGGAAGAATGTTTTCTTTACGGTTGGTTTAGCGGTAATCCTATCTTGTGGCTTCGGACCTCAAGTTAGCGGACCTGGTCAAAGTTCGTATGTTTCAATTGACTATTTAAATATAAGCACTGATACTTTCAGTTTAGGGACATCTTTTACTGTAGACTGGAAAGTCAGCTACTCATCACCCAGCGGAATTTACTCAGTAGAAGCATACTTAAGCCCTACACAGGATGTTCCATCAAATTATAGTGACTATGAATTATTTAGGCACAACTGTGGAAGCGGTCCTTTATATCCATGCGATAGTAAAGGCTCTGTAAAGTGTACATATTTCGATAAACAGACAACCGGCGAACCTATTTTTGAGTGCGATTCCCATGGTGGCACTATATATTTTACAGGTCCAGGATATTTTATTTTCAAGGCATGCATCTATAATGAAGATCTTGATTATGTCTGTGATAAGAAGGTAATCCCTGTCACCGTAAATTAACTCCTTTTACATCCAAATGCGGAGGGAGGGGGTCACTTTTTATGCTAATTTGTTGGGGAGGGTGACGGGACTCGAACCCGCGACCCGTGGATCCACAGTCCACTGCTCTACCAGCTGAGCTACACCCTCCTTTAATATAGTTAAATTATAACTCAAGTAGCTAACTTCTGTGATCTATAGCAATTTGAATAACACCTTGGCTGTGTAGAAGCCAATGAATCCGAAAAGGAGTGAAAAGGTATTGCTTAAAAGGATGTTAAGGAGTGCAAGCCTAAATTCTTCTATTCTTATCAAATTTATGGTTTCAAGGATGTAGGTTGAGAAGGTTGTAAAGGATCCTATTAGTCCTGCAAATAGTAAGCTTCTCATCTCTGCGCTTATTGGGATCTTGTCAAATAGGGCAAATAGGAAACCTATTATTAAAGAACCTATAAGGTTTACCGTAAATGTACCGAGAGGAAACATGCCGTGGTATATTTTGTAGACTGATTCGTTGAGGAGATATCTCAGGACCGCACCAACACTGCCTCCTATGGCTATTGCCCCTAATCTTATCAGTATTTGGTCCATTAGGCTTTTTTATTTTAAACCAAAAGGTGTTTAAGGATACTATAATTATATTCTTGCAGGGGGTGTGGCGGAACTGGCAGACGCAGCGGACTTAAAATCCGCTGGGGTTAAAGCCCCGTGAGGGTTCGAGTCCCTCCACCCCCACCAATTAGTTTTTCCAGTACGGTTATATCTTCTGGGTAGGTTACCTTAAAGTTCCAGTAGGACCCTTCTATTATTCCTATTTTGTAACCATATCTTTCAAGCAGGCTTGCATCATCTGTCCCGTAAAACCCCTCGTTTCTTGCCTTAAAGTGGCATTCAAGTAATACCTTTCTCTTAAAGGCTTGAGGTGTTTGAGCAAGCCATATTCCGCTTCTGTCTATGGTTCTAACTACTATATCTTCCGCAACTTCCTTAAGGGTATCCCTTGAAGGTACCGCTACAATTTTCCCATCATAGTCTCCGAGATCCGATACTTTGGTGAACATTTCCTTCGTGGCGAAGGGCCTTGCTGTATCATGTATAACCACAGTTTCCGCTTCCGTTTCCAAAAGGGCATTTAGTACCGAGTCTTGCCTTTCTTCTCCTCCCGCTACCTTTTTAACATCTGGAGGTACATTTATACTCTTTATATCCTCCTCTGGAAGTACGAGTATTATCTCATCAAAAAGTGTACGCACAGTTTCTATGGAGTACATAAAAAGCGGTTTTCCTTTTATAGTTATGAACTGTTTTTTTCTACCGAATCTCTTGCCCTTTCCAGCGGCAAGTAATATGCATGAAATCATTGCGGTTAGCTTAGATCAAACATTACAGTTTTTATTTCGGTGTAATCCTCAATTGCAAATTTGGGTCCTTCCCTTCCTATACCGGAGTATTTAACTCCTCCGTAAGGTTGATGATCAACCCTGAAGGTGGGACCTTCGTTTATTAAAATACCTCCCGCTTCCGCCTTTTTTATAAACTCCCACGCAATTTGTATATCCTTCGTGAAAACACCGACCTGTAATCCGTAATCTGAATCATTTACCATATCTATTGCCTCATCCACTTCCTTGTAAGGATTAACAACTACAACAGGGGCAAAGGCTTCCTCTTTAAAAAGTTTTGAATCCGTCGGTACCAGAGAAATTATTGTAGGTTTAAGCAGTGCTTTTTCTTTGTTTAGGGGTTCACCGCCCGTTATTACTTTTGCACCTTCTCTAACAGATTCCTCTATCCATCCTTCAATCCTTTCAATCTCAGATGATGCTATTAAGGGTCCCACATCCGTGGTTTCATCCATGGGATCACCAACCTTTAATCTTTCAACAGCTTCTTTTAACTTTTCTGTAAATAGGTCAAAAACTTCCTCGTGTACAAACACCCTTTGTACGGATATGCACACCTGTCCCGCTATTGCATAACCGCCCGCCACCGTTTTCTGCACCGCCTTATCAACATCCCCGTCCCTATGAAGGACTATAGCGGAATTTGAACCCAGCTCCAAAACAAGCCTTTTTATTCCCACTTGCCTTGAGATAATGTCTCCCACCTTCCTGCTTCCGGTAAAGGATACCACCCTTATATCGGGGTGTGTTGTCATTACCCTTCCTACATCTCCGTAGCCTGGTATGACTGATAACGCTTTAGGGGGAATTCCCGCTTCAAGGAAAAGTTCAACCATCATTGTGGGGGTAAGGGGTGTTCTTTCCGATGGCTTTAAAATCACCGCATTTCCCGCAGCAAGGGCGGGGGCTACCTTGTGCATGGACAGATTTAAGGGAAAGTTGAAGGGAGTTATTGCAGAGACTATTCCTACGGGTACCCTTATGTAAAAGCCAACCTTTCCCTTGCCGTTTGGATGAGCATCCGGCAGGAAGGTTGAACCTTCTATTCTTTTTGCCTCTTCCGCGGAAAATATGAGGGTCTGTATAGCCCTTTGTACTTCTGTACGGGCTTCCCTTATTGTCTTGCCCACCTCGTAAACGAGTGTCTTAGCAAATTCCTCCGACCTCTGCCTTAAGAGATCTGCTGTTTTCATAAGAATTTCATATCTCTCATAGGGTGTAAGGGAACTTATCTCTTTGAAGCCTTCCTTTGCTACTTCAACAGCCTTTAAAACATCCTCTTCTGTGCCTCTTACAGCCCTCCCTATTACTTCCCCAGTGTATGGATATTTAACCTCAATAAAATCATCCCTTTTTAAACTTTCACCCCCTATTATAGTAGGTTTTTCTATCATAACGGAAAGATATTATATCAGTTAAAAACCGAAAGTGGTCGGTATGTCCGTATTTACATCCTTAACCTCTTTAATATCGGGGAATTTATTTTTTAAAACCCTTTCAATACCTGCCTTTAGTGTAAATACAGACATACCACAACCAGAGCATGCGCCCATTAATCTTACAAGAACTGTACCATCCTCAGTTATATCAACAAGTTCAACATCTCCACCATCAAACCTGAGAGCGGGCCTTATTTCATCAAGAACAGCTTCAACTTCTTCTCTTGTAGGTATTGCCATATTTCCAACCTCCTTACCGAAAAGATACAATATAAGATAATTGTGGGCTATGAATTTTGTCATAATAGGCAAAATCACGGGCGCCTTCGGGCGAAAAGGTTATATAAAAGTTACACCCCTGGCGGATGAAAAGGTTTTTGAAGACCTAAAGAGGATATATCTTAAAAGGAGAGGCGGTGATTATGTACCCTTTGATGTTGAGGATATAAAAAGGCATAGGGGTTTTTTTATTGTCAAGATAAAGGGTTGTAATTCCATTGAGGAAGCAGAAAAATTCAGCAATGCACATGTGTTTTTACCTGAGGATGACTTGCCACCCCTCGGAAAGGATGAGTTCTATTATTATCAACTTATAGGTTTGGATGTTTACGATTCAGCGGGTAATAGGTTGGGAAAGGTAAAATCCCTTCAGGATATAGGACCTTACCATTTAATTGAGCTTGATAACGGGAAGACTTATATTCCCTTTGTCAGTGAAATAGTTAAAGAGGTGGACATAGAAAAGAAAAAGATTGTTGTTGATGAAAACAAGATAGTTATCTCCTCTTGATCCATGTTATGGGACCAAACTTTACATCAAGGGCACTTTGACCTATTGCTTCAGAAAGGGAAGGATGGGCAAATACACTTTCCGTTAAAAGTTTATAACTGATACCCGCCTTCATGAGGTGTAATACCTGATGTATAAGTTCACCCGCATTAGGTCCGCATATATGACAACCCAGTATTTTTTCCGAATCCTCATCAACCACTATTCTTACAAAACCTTCATTTTCAGAGTCATCCATAGCTTTGGGGTTGAATACGAAGGACGATACACCGACGACCGCTTCATAGCCTTGATCTTCCGCTTCATCCTCCGTAAGACCTACGGAAGCAACTTCAAAGGCGGAATAAATTATTTTAGGTATTAAGTTTTCATCCCTTTTCATACTATTTTCACCGATTATGTGATTTACAGCCACCTTACCCTCATACATTGATTTATGGGCTAGCATTAAAGGAGATGTAATATCTCCGCATGCATAAATTCCTCTCACATTTGTCATGGAAAATTCATTTACCTTTATAAAACCCCTTTCATCCTTTTCCACACCAACCTCTTCAAGACCTATACCTTCCGTGTTTGGTTTCCTACCCACCGTCACGAGAATAAGATCGGGGGTCAATTCAGTACCGTCGGATAAAATTACAGAGAGCTTTCCGTTTGTATCCTTGACTTCTTTAATATATGTTTTTGTCTTTATCTTTACCCCGAGCTTGGTGAGTTTCCTTGTTAAATATCGTGAGGCATCCTCGGGTATGCCGGGGGACGGCAGTATCCTTTCCTTAAGTTCCACGAGGGTAACATCAGAGCCATAAGCATTCCAGATATAAGCAAACTCAACACCCGCGGCGCCTCCCCCTACTATCAGTATATTTTTAGGTATGTAATCAATATCCCATATCTGGTCTGTATTTACTATCCTTTTACCATCCGTTTTTATAACCGGTATATCAATGGGGGACGAACCCGTAGCTATCAAAATATTTTCCGCCTTTATTTTTTTGTTACCTACCATCACCGTATTTCTATCTATGAGAACGCCTCTGCCGTAGATTATAGGTATTCCTATCTGCTTTGCAAAATTTTTAAAGTTTTCCCTTATAGTCTTTACTACCTTCTCCCTGTTAGCTATCATTTCTTCAAAATTGAATCTTATGTTGCAATCAATATCTATACCGTAGGATTTACTCTTTTTAATTTTTTCAATTATATAGGCACCGTGTCTCATATATTTTGAGGGTATGCATCCCTTATTAAGGCAGTTTCCTCCCACCGTTTCAGGGCTAAGCTCAACAAAGGCAACCTTTAATCCCCTTCTGTGGGCGTAAAGGCCCGCTTCATAACCACCGCTTCCCGCTCCTAGTATTACTAAATCAAATTCCATGATCAGATTATCCTACCAAAAAACCTTTTAAAAATATGATCGGATGCATGGTTATTTATATAGAAAAAAGATAAATATTTGCACAAGGAGGGTTAAAGAATGAAGATAATCTTCGGGGGTCTTCCTGCTGTTCATCAAAAGGCAATAAAGGGAGCAATGGAATTTTTGGGATACAATGCCATTCCCCTTCCCGAACCCGATAATGAAGCTTTAAAAATAGGTAAGGAATACTGTAACAGGGGACAGTGTAATCCTACTTACTACACAACGGGTAATCTTATAAAGTTTTTTAAAGAACATGGAGGCAGTGATGATTGTGTTGTTTTAACAGTGGGCTCATGTGGTCCTTGTAGATTCGGTATGTACGAGATGGAATACAGGAAAGCACTGAAAGAGGCCGGTTTTAATGTACCTGTTATAACCTTCAATCAATCGGAGGCTTTGAATAGTGAGTTTGAATATTACGGTATTAAGATTAACAAGGATTTTATCGTAAGTCTTATAAAATCCATAGTTGCGGGGGATCTTGTTAATGATATTTATTACAAGATAAAGCCTTATGAGGTTGTTCCTGGATCCGCGGATAAGTGGAGGGAGAAAGCGGGAGAAATACTTTATGAGTTTATGAGGAAGGGTAGAAGCTTTGAGGAAGCATTAAGGGAGATATACAGGAATTTATCTGAGATAGAGGTTAATTTCCTTCAACCGAAACCCAAGGTTAAGATAATGGGAGAGTTTTTTGCGCAAACCACGGAGGGGGATGGTAACTACAGACTTGCCCAATGGCTTATAGATGAAGGAGCTGAGCCTATAGTAGAGCCTGTTACTACATGGGTGGATTACCTGCTTTGGGAGAAGGAAAGAAATATAAGAGAAAGATTTTTTAAGAACAGATTGAAGTTTTTAAAGGAAATAACCATAGTTAAGATTTTTTCATATTATGTAAGGTATCTATATAATAAAGGTAGAAAGATACTTGGTAATATACCTTCTCCCTTAAAGGACCAAAAGCTTATGGAGAAATATGCAAAGGATTATTACAACCCCGGTCTTACTGGAGGGGAAGGTCATATGGAGGTGGGTAAGCACATATATATGATTAAACATAAAAAAGCACACATGGTTATATCGGTAAAACCCTTTGGATGTATGCCTTCAACCCAGAGTGATGGTGTTCAGGCGAAGGTTATAGAGGATTTGGGAGATACCATATTCATTTCTGTTGAAACCTCTGGAGATGCGGAAGCAAACTTTAAGAGCAGGATTATGATGAAGCTTTATGAAGCAAAAATGAAGGCACTTGAAGAATATGAAAATCTGAAAAGTAAAGTAGGTAATATAAAGGTAGTTTATACAAAGGCAAATAAAAAGCTACCTGAAAGATTTGTAACAACCGCATGCAATTATCTATCTACACTCCACCCCCTCTGAATCAATGTACTCCTTTAATTTATTTACCGCTTCCTCCCCTGTTATAAGATCTTTCAGATCCCTTTGCAGATCTACAGGTTTCAGTCTTGCTATCCACCCCTCACCGTATGGGTCTTCATTTATTATTTCAGGCTTTTCAAATAATTTTTCGTTTCTTTCAACCACCTCACCTTCTATTACTGCGGGTATCGGTCCTGTCCATTTACCGCTTTCAAGGGATGCAACAGGTTTACCCTTTTTAACATGTTTGCCTGGCGGTTTTATCCTTATGTTTATTATCTTGCCAGCCCTTGCTTGACCTATGTGGGTTGCTCCTACGGTAACGGTACCGTCATCCTCTATCCTGAACCACACCTGATTGTCTATGTCGTAGTAAAGATCTTTATAGAACTTGCACCCTTTATATTCATGGAGTTTTTCCATTCTTCACCTCCAATGATATTATCCTGCACGAATGTTCTAAAACTGATATAAATTTGTAAGCTTCAAACAAATCATCCGCGGATGAGAAGACGCCGTGCCCTTTTACAATGACAACGTGTGTTTTTGTAAGAATGTCTCCCAGCGTTGATGCGAGTTCTTCGGAAGCTGAAGGTTTTTCTATGTCAATTACAGGTATATTGCCCACTATTTCTTTTCCTTCCCAGTCAATAGGCTCTATTTTTTTTAAATGAAGGGATAAGGCTACTGTGTGAGGAGGATGGGCATGTACCACAGCCCTTTTTCCCGTTTTTTCTATTATCCTGAGGTGAACATCTACCTCTGATGAAGCCCTTTCCTTTATGGGTGAGTGTTTTCCTATTTCCAGTTTAATTATATCTTCACGGTTTATATTACCAAGCATTGCATTTTTTCTTGTAATAAAAAGGTAATTTCTGAACTTAAAACTTATATTACCAGAGTGGCTATCAACCAGACCTTCACTGTAAAGGGCTTTTCCTACTTTTATTATTTTATTTATTATCCTATCCAATTCCCATTTCCTCCACGACCTTTTCAAGGACAGGAGGAACTTCAATGGGCTCTTCACACACGGATATTGCTGTATCGGGATCCTTCAGTCCGTTACCAGTAAGGGTACAAACGATCCTACCTTCCTTTATCTTCCCTTCTCTAACAAGCTTTATTAAACCCGCAACGCATGCGGCGGATGCAGGTTCGCAGAATATACCTTCAAGGGAAGCAATAAGTTTGTAAGCATAGAGTATTTCAGTATCGCTGACAGCATCAATAAGACCGCCAGATTCGTTAACAGCCTTAAGGGCACTGTGCCAGCTGTAGGGATTTCCTATTCTTATTGCGGTTGCTACGGTTTTTGGATTCTTTATAGGATAACCTTTCACTATTGGTGCTGCGCCTTCCGCCTGCCATCCCATCATCCTGGGCAGTTTTTTAACAATACCGCTGTTATAGTACTCTCTATAACCTTTCCAATAAGCTGTTATGTTTCCCGCATTACCAACAGGTATGAAGTGGTAATCGGGCGCATCACCGAGTGCATCACATATTTCAAAGGCTGCGGTCTTTTGACCTTCTATTCTGTATGGATTTACAGAATTCACTATCTCAACGGGATACAACTCTCCTATCTTTCTGACTAAGAAAAAGGCATCATCAAAGTTGCCCTTTACAGCTATCACCTTTGCGCCGTATATCATCGCCTGTGACAGTTTTCCCACTGCGACCGCACCACGTGGAAGAAGAACATAAGCCTTAAGTCCCGCTCTTGCTGCATAGGCTGAGGCGGATGCGGAGGTGTTTCCAGTAGACGCACATATAACAGCTTTCTTACCTTCCTCAACAGCTTTTGATATGGCGAGGGTCATCCCCCTGTCTTTGAAAGAACCGGTAGGATTAAGTCCCTCATATTTAAGGAAAATTTCACCTTTAAAATTTAAAAACTTTGCTAAGTTATACGCTTCAATTAAGGGGGTGTTTCCTTCTCTTAGAGTAATTACAGGGGTGTTGTTTGTTACAGGAAGGAATTCTTTGTATTTTATTATGATACCGGGCCACCGTTTGTCAATTTCTTTCTGCATGATTAACTCTGTATATTATCTTACAGTAAACCTTAGTATGCAATTTATTTTCCCATGCCATTTCAGTAACTTTAGAATACTTATGGTGGCGCGAGGACAGTTAAGCATACATAAAAGAAGTTCATAAGCTTGTTAAAGACCACGTTGTTATTCTTGAACAGACAAGTAGCTGTGGTATTAGGTGGGCTTATATCCTTTCAGATTTAGGAGCAGAAGTTTTTATAGAAGACAACAAATAGTTTAAAGCCTTCCGCCCACAGTATGGATAGACGCTTATTATCTTTGCGTCTTCTTAGAAAACAGAACCAAGCGTAAATAATGCAAGCCATTTAACCCCACCATGATGAAGCTAAGAACCCTAATCCGCCAGCATATCTATTAATAAAAGATATCACTCTTTCCATGAATCGCCTCTGCAATACACAGCTATTATCTTTCCTTATGAAATTTCCAGGTTTTGGAGAAATACTAATTGCAACACTGAATGCCTACTATTTGTATCTTTACGCGAACAATCAGAAATATCGCTTGATCGTGTCAAAACATACAAAACAAAAATGGAAGTAAAAGGAAAGCTACACCCTTGAGGGAAGTGGAAAAAGCTTTTGGATGTGTCTTTGAGGACCTAAAAAGCTATGTCTTTTACTTTGAAGGACCATAAAGAGCCTGCCACACTTAGGATAGATGTTTTGAATTCACGCAGGCAAGTATGTACTACTGTAGCTGAAAAATCAAGGTGCTGTTGTGGGTCCTCACTTTCCTGTTATCTCTAATAGCATACGAGTGACCGTATCTATACTGTGATTCATCTTATCTATCTCGGTCCTTAATTGGTTCATTTCGTCCTTCAGCTGATTTGCCTCCACTTTTATCTCCTGCCTTATCTTGTCTATGTGCTGGTTCAGAGACCTTAAGTTCTCTTCTTGGTTCTTCTGGATCCTTTTTAGCTTATCGTAAATCTTTTAGCCCTTTTATTTTTTGAGCATAACCAAAAGATATTAACCTTTGAAATAGCTTAAAACAAGGGGCGGAGAAGGCCCCTGAGAGGTTAGATAGGAAATTCGTTTACGTTGGAAGTGCTGGTTATCTGAGTTAGGCTATTCTGCTGGGAAAGATTAACGTAGAAGACATCGGTCTGATTGCCATCATCACCACCTAGGAGCAAGTGATCTCCTACGCCAGAGCCAAAAAAGAGGTTAAAGTTCTGAGGAACAGACCCCAGTTGAGTTTTGCTCGTAGGATCTGTAGGATCAACCGCATACAGTGTCCCACCTGACAGTCTTGGGGGATTTCCTCCAAGTGTAGCACCTTCCACCTTGAGCATTTTATAAATCTGCAACGGGAATCCACCGGATGTGTTTATACTTCCGCTTGTTGAAACACTGAAGCCTACCCAGTAGGCGTTTTGTGTACAGTTTGCCTGGGTGTTCCCTTTTGTCCAGACACAGGCATAAGGAGTAATAGTGTTACTCTGTGTATCTGAGGCTACTTTGTTGTAGAATACCTTATCCGGCGTAGTGGTGAGTATGAATAGATAGATTATACCCTGTTCTATGCTGATAGCCTGGCCTCCATTTTTGGGAAGAACCTTGAGTCCTCCCGATACCTCCGCCACTACGTAGTTCTGTGTAAGTTCAAATGACGAAGCATCCCCGCTGTTGTATATAGGTGTCCAATTGCCTCCGGAGTGAGAGAGTTTTCGTATATTTCCTTGATTGTCTAAGGCATACACTGCGGTGTTATCTGAGTGGACCTCCCAGCCGTTATCACAAGGAACATCTTGACCGTTATTATCTACCAGCTTGGTCAAATTCGTTCCATCAAACTTATACAGCAATCCGTCTACGCATATGTAGTCGTTAAAGTTGTTTGGATCTGAGGCGAACCAGTCCGCAGAGTTTTGCACGGTAGCGTTATTGGGAAGCATGTTGTTAGAGCAATTTTGTAGATTAGTGTCACACGCCTTTATAGTGCCGTTATCTAATACGAGGAAACCTGTAATGCCCGAGTTCTTACTGGATCTTATACCGGTTATTATGTCCCTGTTATTTATGTTTATCGGATTATCTGTACTTGTCATACCACTGTGGATGAAAAACTTTTCGTCATCAACAGTTCCACACTGTCCGTCGGATCCCGTTGTTTTGACCACCATATACTCCTTCTTATTTAATAAGTCGTCAATAGAATCCAATATGTCACAAGCGTTGTTAATGTTGCTGACACGCATCGCCTGAGGTTGATTGCCGCTCTTTACCATAGATACCATCATCACGGGACCGCCATTTATAGTTGTTGTATCACTGGGGTCATAGGTTCCGTCAGCCTCCTCTATCCAGTAGAGGGAGTGTCTTTGGAGATCGGTGTAGGAGTTATTTTGAAAATTGAAATTTAGAGCAGCGAGAGTTGTTTGAGCAAGTATAGGCTTTGAAGATACTTGAATTGGATTCTGGAGATCAGCAGGATCCAACAGATATACACTTCCGCTGTAGGCAAGATAGGTAGCGGTAGGTCCAGTTCCACCTCCGCCGGTTCCACCGCCTCCGCCGGTTCCACCTCCGCCGGTTCCGCCACCTCCGCCGGTTCCACCGCCGCTTGCTTCATCACCTGTTTCACTTCCGCTTGTACCACCTACTCCACAAGCGGTCAGGAACATGCCTGACAAAAAAAGCGATGATATAAAAAGGCACTTGATTAGTGTTCTCTTATTCATGGTTTCCACCTCCCGGGTCTATCTGAAGTTTATGGTAACTCTTATTTATACTTATTTCAAGGTAAATTTAACTATTATATTATACTGTGCCAAAATACCCCTTTCAATCTAAGGAAGAAGAGGATATATAAGAATTAAAGGTTCCTCTTCAAGGAAGCGCAGTAAGAATATACTTAAGCTGACCTACATCCTACAAGATATCAGGTTAATGACCTTACTTAAAATACCGGTATAAAGCTTTACGGTAATATACTTGCGGACATAACAGTGAAAGACCCCAAGTATTTCACCCAAGTGGTTGAGAAGGCAAATTATGTTTACACACAATTCTTATGCAGGAGTTGTTTTTTATTGTAGTTTATAATAGCAACCATGGAACACCTGAAAGGGATGAGACTGTTTGATACTATTAAGGATGCTTCTTTGAAATTCCAATGTATGTATAAGAATTGCCCTAATTCGTGCTGTAAGAATTTTCACACTGTGGAGATAGGCTTTGAGGAAATATTTTCCTTATCAAGGTACTTTGTTATACACTTTCCCTATGATTCCGCGAACGGAAGGTTCATAGGTAATGCACTTGTGGGATTTGTGGAGAGTAAAACAGGATGTGTCTTCTTAAGGGATGGTGTTGGATGTATGCTAGGTGATGATAGACCTCTTTTTTGTAAATCGTATCCCTTTTTTGTTCATCCGGATACGAGCAGGCTTATAATAGATCCCGCCTGTCCTGGATTTTCCGAGACTGATGGTACCGTCATATACAAAAACAATTCAATATCCGAAGAGATAAGAAGGGAGTACATAGTTTACGGAATACAGTTGGTTGAAGATATTTTAAAAATGAGAGAGTTTACAAAATTTTTGGCTGATAATGATCTTTTGATTTCGGGAAATATAGAAATAAGGGGTAAATCAGTGCAGGTAAATTTGGTTAATGAATCCAAGCTTTTGGATCTTGATAGGGACACAATGGAGGAGGCTATTAATAAAGGATATATGAAGGCTATATATGCACACCTTAACTCTTTTAAGAATGTTGACAAGCTTGCAAGAAGGGTTGCTGATATGGAAGGGGGAGATGAGGATTTGGTGGTGCTATGATACTGTTAGTTACTCCTTCTTTTATTTTTAACACCAAAGGATCAAGTTTTATGAAAGAAAAACTTGTCAATAAGCTTTCGGAAATATCACCAGTATCCGTTGCCGTTAACTATGACAAAGAAAGTCCAGTAAACTTAGAGGAGGTAAAAAAGTGGAAAGCACAAACATCCATGAAAAAACTATATGTAATAAGCTCTGCCTATTATACGCTTGACCGTCAAGATAAAGAAAATATTGCTCACAGATTCAGAAAGCTTTTGGAGGATTTAAGGTTCCCAGAAAGCAATTATCCTTATTGGAAATCTATCGTTTATGATGAATACCTCGGATCACTACAAGGTGTCAGATACAAAATAGAGGAAGCTCTTAGGGATGCAAATCCTTCTATGATACTTATACCCATAGGTTCTGTTATCAACTCTACGCTTCCTGATGACCTTTTCCTTGGTAATTTTATATACACCGCAAAGCGTATGGGCATACCCGTTGTAGGATTTCAATACGCTCCCATAATTGATAGAAACTTTATTCATCTTTATAACAGCTATGATTATTTTCTTGTTAACACAC
>WFPJ01000096.1 GCA_015487615.1 Aquificales bacterium
ATATCACCAGACATGTAAAACACTGTGTATGCAATCTACAGGAGTACCAACATCCGGAACTATGTTATAGGAAATAATAGCTTTTTTATCCCAGCCGTTCTGTGTACCCTCAACATACTGATATTCAAGATTGGAGTAAAGGGGAGAATAAAAACTTAATGGTTGATCCGCGACAGAATCGCATATATCTCCAGGATTTGGCTGTACATCTACCATCTTAGATAGATCCGAGGAAAAGCCGGGGGCCTCAATAGGATATATATCAAAGTCATACATTATTTCACCGTTTATAAGACTCAGGACCGTTACCCTGTTGCTTACTGAACTCATAACAGGTACAGCGTATGCATCCGTAAATACGGGTATATCCTGAGAGGTTAATGTTGTAAGGGCACAAGATTTATTGAGGATATCACATTTGAACCAGATATCGTTCCACATGCCGTAAAGGGCTGAATCCGTTACGCCTGCCAAAGTTGCTGGAAACACGGTATCACCTACATTCCCAGCTTGGGCACCGTTTAAATCAGGTACAAAAGCGACTTCCATATTTGCTGAACCGGGATCAAAACACACCATGTTGTCATAGGCTTCGTTATAGGCATTGCCGTTGTCACAAACCTGAAAGGCATTGGTCTGCGCAGGTGTTGCATTAGATACGGTACCTCCCGCAGTATAGGTTTGATATGTACCCGCATTAACAAAAATACCATCCGTAACACCAAACATACTTGTTATAGGACCCGAAGCTGTTGCATTACCCTGACTGCCATCCGTCTTTACCCATATTATCGTATCACTTGCATTATTATCAACCGCATACAATCTGCCTTGTCCGTCAAGCTTTACTATGGTGAATACACCTGTAGCATTAATGCTCTTAATAGAAGCAACATTATTGCCATCAAATTTCATATAAAAGATGCTGTTGTTAGTCCACACAGCAAAATAAACATTGGAACCGACGGTTACAGCAACAACATTTGCGATTGTCCCAGTTGCAAGATTTACTCCCACACTTTTAACACTGCCGTCACTCCTGTTAACAAAATGGAGCTTCCTAATATCATTATTCTGGTCATATTCAGCAATTATCCAGTGGCTCTTGGATGTTCCTTCAACTCTTAGGAAATTATCAGGATTTTGAGTATTTATCTCCGAAACCATTTTTCCTGAAGAATCATAAACCCTTTGCGCACTCACATTAGCAGGCTCCCTAAAAACCCATGCTTTATCTCCGTTGGCATGAACGACAAGCAAAGCACTATCTCCTTTGTAAGTTATACATCCTCCACCCATATTACATTCATTTACAACAGCATAGTTACCCTCACAGTCCGCAACTATAAGTTGATCGGTATCAGCACCGGGTAGGGGAAAGTTCGTATAAAAGGACCCGTGAGCAATGGGATTCATATTAACGGGATTTACCAAATCCCTACCTATGTACCTTATCTCAAGACTTTTTACATCAAAGAAAAATATATCCCTGCCTCCGACAAGAAAGGCGTTGCCGTTCTCACATACAGCACCAACATAACCCGTATTATCAAAAGCAATAGTAAGATTCATATCCTTTGCATCATTCCTTTTCAGTTCTTTAATGGAAAAGCTTCCGTCACCCCTGAGTTCCACCACCTTATGGATGGTATTAACCGGAACTATTGCCCAATCACTGTCTTTTCTTACCTTTTGAAATTGGACAAGGACATTAGCGGTCTTAACTGGAGGGGGAGATGTCTTTTTACCTCCCTGACCGCATGCGGAGAGAATAAAGAGCGAAACTATCCCGTAAATAAGTACCCTCTTATACATATTTCACCCTCCTTCAACTTTTTGCATAAATGGACATTTTTATTATAATTATAAAGAATGAGTATGTTAACTATATGCAGGGAAGATACTGCGGAAGTTATAAAGAGGACAGATATTTTTGAAGAAATAGTTGAAGAACTTAAAAAAATAGGTGTGCTTTTTGAACGCTGGAATGCAAAAAAAACTATCAGTGAAGATTCTTCTGAAGAGGAAATAACTCAAGCATATATGGAAGACATTCAAAGATTGATGAAGATGTTCGGTTTTAAATCCTATGATGTAATAAGTATGACCCCCGATCATCCAAAAAAGGATGAACTGAGGAATAAATTTCTTAAGGAACACACCCATAGTGACTTTGAGGTCAGATTTTTTGTTTACGGTGATGGTGCTTTCTACCTGCACCCTGATGATAAGGTTTACATAGTTATATGCGAAAAGGGTGATCTTATAAGCGTACCCGCGGGAGTACCTCACTGGTTTGATATGGGTACATCTCCCAATTTCAAGTGTATAAGGTTGTTTACCACGGAGGAGGGATGGGTTGCCAATTACACGGGAAGTGATATAGCGGATAGATTTCCAAAGTATGACGAGCTTAAAGTCGGTTAAGGCAATATTAACAGATATAGAAGGAACGATATCCGACATAAGCTTCGTAAAAGATGTGCTTTTCCCTTACTCTTACGAGAGGATTGATGATTTTGTTAAAAAACACTGGGAAGAGATAGAAGACATAAGAAAAGAAACTGAAGAGATAGCAGGTAAGAAGCTCTCAAAGGATGAATTTATAAAAATAATGAAGACATGGATAAAAGAAGATAAAAAAATTACACCTCTTAAAGAACTTCAGGGGATGATATGGGAGGAAGGCTTTAAAAAGGGTGAACTCGTAAGCCATATATATGAAGATGCACTAAAAAAGTTAAAGGAGTGGAAAGATAAAGGGATACCGGTATATGTTTATTCATCCGGTTCCGTAAAGGCTCAAAAGCTCTTTTTTTCTCACACAACTTATGGGGATATAAGTTACCTATTTTCCGGACACTTTGACACAAGAATAGGTAATAAAAAGGAACCGGAATC
>WFPJ01000097.1 GCA_015487615.1 Aquificales bacterium
AATCTCCTTGCTATAGCAAGATCTGGCACCATACCAAGGTACCAGAATATAAGGCTTATGGTAAAGTAAGTTGACACCGCAAAAACGTCCCATTCCAGAGGGGAAAAGAAGTTCGGCCATATTTCTCTCTGTGTGGGATAAGGGAACAACCAATATATCTTCCAAGGTCTTCCCGCGTGAATAATTGGGAACAATCCTGCGGTCATAACTGCAAATATTGTCATAGCCTCCGCGGATCTGTTAAAGGCACTCCTGAAGTTAGCCCTGAACAGTAAAAGCACAGCGGATATAAGTGTTCCTGAGTGGGCTATACCTACCCAGAAAACAAAGTTGATAATGTAGAATCCCCACATTCCCGGATGCCTTATACCCGCCGCTCCTAGACCAGTTTTTAGCTGGTAGATCCACGCACCTATGGCGACAAGGACAAAGAATACACAGAGTCCTAGAGCTATCCAGTAGGCCTTACCAGGTTTTACCATAGGCATAAGGATGTCTCTGTCTATCTTGTCAAGCCTTTCAGATAGTTTGGTTGCCATATTAAACCCTCCTTCTCACCTTTGGAAGGTAGTAAACCTTGGGTTCCGTCCCAAGGAAATCAAAGATTCTGTATGAATTCTTATCCTTAGACATCTTGTAAACCTGGGAATTTTCATCAAGGTAGTTACCGAAAACTATGGCACCGCTTGGACATGTCTGGGCACATGCGGGCAGAAGTTCTCCTTCTTTAATCATTCTGTGTTCGTCCTTAGCAAGGTCCCTTGCCTTCCTTATCCTGTGGAAGCAGAATGTACACTTTTCCATAACCCCTTTACCCCTTACAGCAAGATCTGGATTAAGCATCCTATCAAGAGGTGATTCCCATTTGTAATCAAACCAGTTAAATCTCCTTACTTTGTAAGGACAGTTGTTTGAACAGTATCTCGTACCTACACACCTGTTCCACACTTGGACATTTAACCCTTCGTCATTGTGATAAGTAGCTTTTGCAGGACATACCGGTTCACAGGTAGCATTTTCACACTGCTGGCACATCATTAATACAAAGTTGACTTCACCGTTTTCCTCATAGTAAGGTTCTATCCTTATCCAGGACATTTCCCTTCCCTTAAGATGTTCCGACGGACCAGCTATAGGGACATTGTTCTCTATATAACACGCAGCTATACAGGCAGAGCATCCCACGCATTTATCAAGGTCAACAGCCATAGCCCAAAGATATGTTGTATGCACATGACTGTGATCGGGATAGGGCAGTTGGGCAAAAGGATGCTTTGCATAAGGATATTTAAACTTACCAGGAGGCGCCTCATGGCCCCACGCGTGCATATCTTCTTCTCCCATGTGTTCTTTCTTGGCCTCCTTGTAAGGAATAGGGACAACTCCCCTATCGTGATCCGAATACGAACCAGAAAGTATAGGAATATTTCTTACCTTGCCAGTCTTCTTAATATTTACAAATTCTATAAAAGGTATTAACTCACCTGTTTTACCGTCTACATTGAATTTATCCGTAATAACTGTACCCATATAAGCGACTATAACACCATCCGTCAAACCCTTTTGTATGTGAGCAAGTGTAGTTTTCTTAATACCTTTACCTGATATAACTACCTCCTCCCTTAACAACTTCTTATTTGGGATATTTCTTATCCTGAATCTTTTGGCAGTATCCTCAGGAACCAATATATAATCGCCGTAAGATATTGCTGTTATAGGATCAGGTATTTCATTTAAAAGTAGATTGCTTTTGCCTCTACCATCATACCACCTTATTGAGGGTACAAGAACAAGCGCAGGTTTCTTTATCTCATTTTCATACCTAATGGTCCTTACAAATGAACTTACTATATTGGTTCTCAAATTCAAATTTACCTTTTGTAGCTCCTTTATGTGATAGGGAAGTTTATCAGGAGGTATGTTAAAAGCGGGCCATTCATAAGGGCCTGCATTAAAGAGTTTATCTGCAACCTCTTTACCATAATCCCTTTCTATTCTCCTATACACATATTCTTTAAAATCTTTAGCTATACTCTTTCCTTTGTATCTCTTCAGTATTGTAATCAGAATATCACCTTCGGGAAGGGTATTAAATAGAGGTCTATTATTGGAAGGATCGCTCTCTGGAGGGATAAGAATTTCAAGTGCGGGCTTATAAATAGAAAGCATACCCTTTCTTGGTTCCGAATCACCCCAACTCTCTATAGGATGGGAAAGGGGAAGTATTAAGTCACATTCCTGTGCGGTCTCATTGGGCATATCATACAAGCCAACAATAAAGTGGGCATTCTTTAGAAGATTTTTAAATCTTTTACCTTCAAAGGAAGCGGGATCAACTTTTGAAAGGAATGCTACTCCTATCCTCCTCATACTTAGCTCGGTCATAAAGTTTCTGAGATCTATGAAATTTCCAACCCTTTCATAGTTTTCGGAATATGTAAAGTCTATTAGATCATCCGTCATACCCATAGCCCACTGGATAAGCCCTCCCAAAACAGCAACATCAAGACCCGTTTCGTGAGCGGTTGATATTCCACCCACAATAACAAGGGGTTTCTTTGCCCTTGACATTTTTGCAAGAAGCCTATCAATATTCTCCGCTTTTATACCCGTTCTCTCCGCCACCTCCCACAGGGAGTAGCGGGGGACATACTGAATTATCTCTTTAGGAACCTCTTTTATTGCAACACCGCTTTCTACTATCCACCGCAAGATAAAGGAAAGGAGGAAATGTTCCGTACCGGGCTCCACGGAAAATCTCTCATCCGCATTAAGTCCTGTAAGTGTAATGTGGGGTTCTATATGTATCCACTTAAAGTTTTTGTTATCGCGCGCCTTTGCAAATGCTGATTGGTAATATACAGGATTACCGAAAGATTCAAGTATGTCCGCACCAATAGTCAACAGGAAATCAGATTTTTCAACCTTATAGACAGGCAGTTCATTTATACCAAAGAGCAACTCATAGCCTTTCCTGACCGCAGAATGGTTTATGGGTTCAAATTCCGGCAACCTCTCAATACCTGCCTCTCTGCAAAACTCATCTATAAGATGGGAAAGGGAACCAGTAGTTCTTGAGGAAAGGTAAACATTCTTAAGGCCTTTCTTCTCAGCCTCCTTTAATCTGTCAACAACAAGATCTATAGCCTCCTTCCACGTTATCTCCCTCCAGTTACCGTTTGTGTCTTTAATAAGAGGATTTTTATACCTGTCAGGGCTATAAATCCTGTAGAGGGACGCTTGCCCTCTTATACATAGTACCCCCGCATTGAAAGGTTCTTTGAAAGCACCAGATGTTATGGGGTGATTGGGCATTCCTTCAAGCTTAGTGGGATACTTACCGTGTATCCTGTCATATACTTTGTCTCTTACAAAGGCAAGGGCGGGACATCCAGAAGGACATTCAGCACATACAGTAGGGAAATATAAACCTTCTCCTCCACCTCCCGCGTCTGGAGGAATCCTATCAGGAGGAGGAGAAACAAAAGGAATTATTTCATCAGTTCTAAAGTAATGATTTTTATTAAGATGTCCCGTACAAGAGGATAGGGCTGCACTTCCTGATATAAACCCTATGAATTTTATAAAGTCCCTTCTTTTCATATTAAAGCCCTCCTATTTATGACAAGTCCAACAGTCGGTTGGAGCCCTGTCCACCTTCGCAGGAGGCAATCCATGAGCCTTAAGGTAACCATTAACATCCTTATGACATTCAAGGCACCATCCCATCTTTAAAGGTTTTACTCTTTGAGCTACCGTCATGGTACTTAGATCACCATGACATGCTTTACAATCAACACCCGCTTTTACATGCCTTTTGTGAGTGAAAAAGACAAAATCCGGGAGTTTATTAACGTGCTTCCACGGAACAGGTTCCTTTTTGTTCCAATATTCAGTCAACTTTTTAATTTCAGGCTTATCCGTTGCTATAACCGAATGGCAACCCATACAAACTTCCAAGGGAGGAATACCCGGACTTACCGCCTTATCCGCATAGGCGTGACAGTACGTACATTGTAGTCCCACATCCTTTACATGCTTGTAGTGGGGAAACTCTATGGGTTGTTCCGGAGCTTCAATCCTGTAAACGACAAAGGCATCACCCAAAGGTTCTATCTTAACACCGAGTGATTTAAACAAATAGATTAAGGCTCCACCAACCACAAAAACAACTACACCGAGTACAGCAACGACACCAAGGCCCTTCCTCATAATAGCCTCCTATACCTTTTTAGCAAGAGATGTGCCAAAATACCCTTGCAAATTTATACTCCGAAAATTAAAAACTTAAACAAGCCTTACGATTTATTAAAGAAAGACCAGGTGGTAAATTTTTTGTGTAACCTGGTAAAAACTTGACCATCCGTACAAAGTACGCAAAATAATATGTACTGTGAACTGGCTTAAAAACCTTCTCCATTTAAGCATAGGTATAAAGTTAGCAGTTACTTTTTTTACCGTTATTCTCCTTTCATCCTTACCCCTTACAGTTGTGATGGTAAATTTCGGGGAAAATATACTATTTGAAACAACTGAGGAAGCCATAAAGAATTTCCTTGAGATTGAAGAAAGCATAATTTCCGAATTCCTCATAAAAAAGGACGAGAAAAAACTTAAAGATATAAGCCAAACTATAATAGCTCAGAGGTTTATAAATGAAGTGGCCTTTCTTGATGAAAAAGGTTATGCCCTGACATATACAAGCAAGGACAAAATACCCTTCGGTCTATCGCGTCTCTTAGAAGATAAAAGATATACAGTTAAACACAAGGTAACCGACAAAGATGGCAATCCAGTAGGATTTGTTGTTATAAGGCTTGATAAAAATGAAATAACTAGACAGTTTTCATATATCAAATATAGCGTTTTGGGAATATCTTCTGGCTTCGGATTGATGGGTATTTTGTTGAGTCTCATAATATCCTATCGTATAAATTCCAGGTTGAGGAGGATACTGAAGGAAGCTGAAAAGGTAAGAAAGGGATATATAGAAGAAGTAAACAAGATAGATTTTCCTGAAAAGGATGAGATTCAAGATCTTGCAGATGTTGTTTATGAAGCTTTCAAAAGCGTTAACACATTCCTTAATAACATAAGATTTGCCCAAGACTTTTATGCGGAAATAGTAAACAACGTTTATGACATAGTACTCATTCTTGACAAAGACATGAGAATATTCTTTACAAACTACAGAATTGAAACTCTTGGTTTTAACTATCATCAACTTCTCGGCAGGAGATTTTCAATACTAATTAAATATCCAAGGGATAGAACAATACTGAGGAGTTCGCTTAACAACAAGCTTCCCTTTACCTATGAAACGGAGATAAGAAAAAGGAAAGGAGGAAGCATTCCCGCCCTGCTTAGCATAATGCCAGCTAAGGAGTGGTATATTGTAACCATAGCGGATATTTCAAAGATAAAAGAGCTTGAAAATAAAATGAAAAAGATTGAGGCCCTTTCCTTTCTGGGAGAGATGTCCGCCAATCTTGCCCACGAATTAAAAAATGCTCTGTTACCGGTAAAACTACTTACCTCCATGGATGAATGTGACAAAAAGGATATAGAGATAATTAAAAAATCTATTTCGCGAATTGATGGTATAGTTAATGAGTTTTTGACCTTCGCAAAAATAGGGGGAGGAAATTGGAGTTTACTAAATATAAGCGAGGTAATAAAGGAGAATATATCCCTGCTTTTACCAAGAATAAAGGAAAAAAACATAGAACTTAAAACCTTTTTTGAAGATATACATATCTATTCAAACAGGGAAGCTTTAAATGCAATACTTACAAACCTATTAAACAATGCAATTGAAGCCATTGACGGGAAAGGATCCATATATATATCCGCAGTTAGGAAAAATATGGAAGTACAGATAACTATATCGGACTCGGGTAAGGGCATACCCAAAGAAAATATGGACAAAATATTCTCACCCTTTTTTACAACAAAAAAGGGAGGAACAGGACTCGGCTTACCCATAGTCATGAGATACACACATCTTCTGGGAGGAACACTTGATATACATTCCCAGGTCGGGAAGGGAACAACAATTACAGTTACAATACCTTATATAGGTAATAAAAGCCATGAAGGGAAAGGTACTGGTATTAGATGACGAACACAACGTACTTTATGCAATAGGCAAAGTCCTTGAAAGGGCTGGCTTTGAACCGATCTGCGTTGATAATCCCGCGGATGCACTACAAAGGGCTGAAGAATCGGACACTGCAGTTATAGATATAAAGCTCGGAGACTTTTCTGGGATAGATGTACTTAAAAACCTAAGAGAAAAAGGTATAACCATACCGGTAATAATGATAACCGCTTATACATCACCGGAAAATGTAATAAAAGCGACAAAATTCGGAGCGGTTGAAATACTTAAAAAACCATTTGATCTAAAGGATCTTCTTAACTCGGTGGAAAAAGTAATACCGAGGAAAAGAAAGAAAACAATACCTAAGGAAATCAATGGATTTCCCATCGTGGGAAGTTCTCCCAAGATGCTTGAAGTATTCAAAATGATAGGTCTTGCTTCTTCAAATGATATGAATGTGCTTATAACCGGGGAAACGGGTACGGGTAAAGAGGTAATAGCAAGGGCTATACATGAAAACTCAGAAAGATCAGGCAATCCCTTCATAGCAATAAACTGCAGTGCTATTCCTAAACATCTGCTTGAAGCGGAACTTTTCGGTTATACAAAAGGATCTTTCACCGGAGCCCTTAAGGATACCCCAGGCAAAGTTGAATTGGCCAACAAAGGCACCCTTTTCCTTGACGAGATAGGGGATATGCCCCAAGAACTTCAAACCAAACTACTCAGATTCCTGGAAGAAAAGAAGTTTTACCGTATAGGCGATACAAAGGAAACACATGTAAATGTAAGAATAATAGCTGCTACCAACAGGAACCTGGAGAATCTTATAGAGGAAGGGGGCTTCAGGGCGGATTTGTATTTCAGACTTGCCCAAATAACCATAAATGTTCCGCCTCTAAGGGAAAGGAAAGAAGATATACCGGAGCTTATAAGCTTTTTTATATCAAAAGCAAACGGAGAACTCGGAACGGAAGTAGAAGGTATTGAAGAAGATGCTCTTGAAAAAGCCATGCAGTATCCTTGGCCTGGAAATGTAAGAGAACTTAAAAATGTAGTTTACAGAAGCGTTCTTGAAACAAAGAAAGGCTATATAAAACATCTGCCCATATCCTTAAATCAACTTCCCAATCAATCCCTTGAGGACATCCTCAGAGAGTACATTAAATCCGTACCCGAGGAGGAGATAGGTAATATACCCTCAGTTTTTGAACAGGCTCTCTTAAAGATTCTTATGGAAAGATACGGGGATAATAAATCAAAGATAGCAAACGTATTGAACATTTCACGCAACACCTTAAGGGCAAAGATAAGGCAGTATTTCGGAAAAGAAGGCGATGAAAAGGGTCATAGTAATACCCGCAAGACTTGATTCGCAAAGGCTACCTAAGAAACTGTTAAGACCAGTAAGGGGTGTGCCACTCATAAGAAGGGTAGCTGAAGGGTGTCTAAAAACGGGAGAAAGGGTGATTGTAGCAACTGACAGTGAAGAGATAAAAAGTGTGCTTTACGATCTCCCCCTTGAGGTTATTATGACACCGAAAGATATAAAGTCTGGGACCGACAGGGTAGCCCATGTGGTAAGGGATATGGATGTGGACCTTGTTATAAATTATCAGGGTGATGAACCCTTTGTATATAAAGATGATATAGATAGAATTTTTGCGGAACTTGAATATAACGACGTGGTAACCGTGGCAGTAAGGGAAAAGGAAAAGATTGAAGATCCCAACAATGTAAAGGTGGTAATTGACAGTCACAACATGGCACTTTACTTCTCAAGAAGTCCCATACCCTATTTCAGGAATAAAATAGAGGACAGCTTCTATCCCTTAAAACATGTGGGTATTTACGGCTTCAGGAAACACATACTGTTGGAATTCACACGAATGCCTCAGGGACACTTAGAGATCATTGAGGGTCTGGAACAACTCAGACTCCTTGAAAGGGGAATAGGTATCAAGGTAATACTTACAGACAATTTCTATCACGGAATTGACACGGAAAAGGACCTTGAAATTATAGAAGCCTTACTGCAGGAAGGCTCTTAGCAATATTCCTTATAAGTTCAATATTAAGGGAATGCCCTCCATTGTATGAAACTATCCTTCCTTTAATGGGTGCGCCCAGGAGATAAAGGTCCCCTATAAGATCAAAGACCTTATGTCTCAAAGGTTCATCGGGATACCTCAAACCTTCATCACTGTGAATACCTTCCTTACCTATTATGAGAACATTACTTGTAGATCCCCCCTTTCCATAGCCCTTTTCAAGTATGGTATCAACATCCTCAAGGTAGCAGAAGGTCCTAGCCCTCACTATCTCCGTGGGATCTCCACCCCTGTAAGTGAATATGTCTCCGCAATCAATATGGTTAATATTGCCTTTATATGTAACCTCAAAAGAAACGGAGGGATGAGCCTCAATATAATATCCAGGTTCCCCTACCCTCACATACTCCCTTAAGTCTATGGGTTCAATATAAACGCCCGTATCAACAATATTTTCCTTCAGAGCTATATAAAACTCATATCCGCTACCGTCCATAATAGGGACTTCAAATCCTTCCAAAAATTCAACAATTGCGTCACTTATGCCCAAAAGGTGAAAAACCGCAAGCAGATGCTCAACCGTTTTAACCGTAACCCCTTCCCTTTCAAGATCCGTTGACATCACCGTGTTTGATACATATTCAAAGGAAGCGGGGATCTCCACCCCTCTTATATAAAACCTTATACCGTCTCCAGGCTCCGCTGGATGTATTATTATCCGCGATCTTTCCCCAGAGTGTATCCCCACACCTTCAAAGCTTACTTCTTCCGTAACCGTTTTCCTGTTCATATCCATTTTTTATATATCAAGAACCGTGCCATATATTCGCCAGGAACTCCGCAACCGCTTCCATACTTGGCTTTGAAGGGGTTAAGACCTTTTCAATACCGTAATCCCTTAAACAAGATTTGGTAGTTTTGCCAATTGAAACTATAAGGATGCCTTGCAAATCTATGTTCCCCTTACAGTTTTTTAAATTTTCAAAAAATCCAACAACAGCGGAAGGACTTGCAAAAACTACCGCATCAACCATATTAACCCTGCAAATGAAAACCGAAGGTTTGTAATAAATATTAAACGTTTTATAAACCGGAAAAGGGAAAACCGCAAAACCCATCCTGCGCAGACATAAAATAGCCTCTTCCCTTCCCGCTTCAGCCCTCGGTATCCATACAATCCCTCTCTTTTGTGTTTCCATAATTTCACATATACCCTCAGCCCTCTGATCCTTAGGTACCAGGGAAACTCTGTAGCCCTTTTCCTCAATAAACTTACGCGTCTTTTCACCTACCGCTATTATAATTGCATCCTTGGGAATTGCCGTCCTTTTCTCAAAGTACCCAAAAGCCCTCTTACTCTGGAACACTATATAATCGGGCTTATTATCTGGGCAGGAAAAGGGCATATCCACAGTCTTTATAAGGGGCAATTTTACAATCCCTATACCCCTCCTTAAAAACTCCTTCTTATCCTTCTCTATATCGCCTATCTCCCTTGTAAGGAGCACCCTACATTTCAAACTTCAAACTCCTTCTCAAGCTTTTTTATCTCCTTGTTGTATGTTTCCCTGCTTATCTCCCCTTTTATAAGTCTGTTTGATAGTATGTTAAACTTTTCCTCTATCTCCTTCAGTTTTCTTATCTTTTCTTCCTTAAATCCCAAAAGCTCACCGAAGAGTATGGTGTCTTCCCTTTCGTAAGATTTAATAAGCCTACATATCTCTCTTACGTTCCTTTCCATTATAGCCTTTTTTATGGCTGACTCCATATTAAGGATCTCTTCAAGGGATCCGAACTTTTCTATATAAAAAGCTTCCTTTTCCCCGACCTTTCCGGATATAACATACCTGTCCTCTTCAATTCTGAAAAGTTCAATAACCATTTTCTTATCTCCTACTTCAATAGTATCGTGGAATATCTTAAGTTTGCTTTTTCTCTTCTTTTCCTCGCTCAACATATAATCCCTAAAGGTCTGCCCTCCGAATACAGTTATTATTTCCTTTCCGTATTCCTCCGCCCTTTCAATAAGGTACAAGCTAACATATTTCAGCAGTTCCCTGTTAATATCCTTAGCCCTCAGAGTATGGCTTAAGATAATGTCCATCCTTTCATTTTCAAAAACAATACCGAAAGCACCTGCCTTAAGAGATGTATTCTCCGTAAGAAGAAACCTCAAAAGCTCATTCTCGGGAGACAAGCCAAAGGCAACAAAGGATGTCATAAGTATGTAAATATCATCATCTTCAGTGTAAACCTCAACACTTAGAGCGGTTGAACCTCTGGGTATGAAGAAAGCATTCTTTTCTTTATAAACATTAAAATATCCAAAAATATCAATAAGATACTTGTTCAGAAGAAGAATTATTCTCTCTTCCCTATTCATTTATAAGACTTTATTTTAGCATTTCCCCCCTTGTATTTCCGTAACCCCTCATGAAGTCTTCCCCCCTCACCTTCTTACCCTTTGGTGATATAAGCTCCCTTATCCTTAAAGCTCCCTCACCGCATGCAACTTTAAATTCCCTATCATCAATTATCTCCCCGGGGAAACCATACCCTTCAACCACATCAGCACTAAGTATCTTTATCCTCATACCTCTAAAAAATGTAAAGGCATCAGGGAAGAAAGCCCTTATCCTATCTCTTACACTCTCCGCATCCGCCTTCCAGCATATCCTTTTCTCTTCCTTTTTTATGAGCGGAGCATAGGTAGGTTCACCTTCTTGGGGTGCGGGTTTTAAATTGCCCGACACCCATTCCTTAAGGGTCTCTATTAAAAGCTTTGCTCCCCTTTCCGCCAACTTCTCTGCAAGTGTTAACCTGTTGTCTTCCCGTTCAACATGTATAACCTCTTGAGATAAAATATCTCCCTCATCCATCCTCTCATTTATGAGCATAACAGTATTTCCCGTTTCTTTCTCTCCAGCAAGGATAACCCTCTCTATGGGAGCTGGACCTCTGTACTTAGGGAGAAGGGAAGCGTGTAAGTTTACCGCACCGTACGGTGGTTTATATATAACCTCGGGAGGTAATATCATACCGTAAGCAACAACAACTATGAGATCTGGTTTAAGTTCATCAACAATATTTTTAAGCTCCTTCTTGTTTAAAGGCTGAAACACTTTAACCCCTTTCTCCGTAGCCACAAGTTTAACAGGCGGAGGTGTAAGCCTTTTACCCCTTCCCGCGGGCTTGTCTGGTTGTGTAACAACAGCCTTTACTTTAAAAAAGGGGTCCTTTAAAAGATTTTGAAGGGATGGTACAGCAAAGGAAGGAGTACCCATAAAAAGAACTTCTATCATTCAGGATACACCGAACTCCTTCCTTATCTTCTCCGCTATTTCGTCCCTTATCTCAAGCACATCGGGTTCTATAACCTGCCTTGCCATCTGGAAAAGTACATGGTTTTCCTTCATTATATGCTGTCTAACTATGTCTATAAGCTGTTTTATATATTCCTCTCCTCCTTCCCCCTTACTATGAAGCTCTCTCACCCTTGATACTATCTCCCTCATCATCTCATGCTCTTGAAGCATCACATAAACGGGCATGGCTTGAGGACCGAGCCTTTCAAGAAGTTCTGGGAAAAGGGCTTCCTCTTCCTCCTTTAAATGACACTCAAGTTCCCCTGCAAAATTTTCAAAGGCATCCTTAAGCTTTTGAAGATCTCCCCCTTCATCAATAATAGCCAAAAGCATGTTCATATTCTTTTCATGTTCATCGTGCTCGCCGTACAGTCTTTCAACAAGATTCATAACAACCTCCTTATGACTGTAATCATTTACCTACCAATACACGGAAGTTTAGTATATATAAACATTTACTCCAAGGTATGTCTATGATTGATACCCACTGTCACCTTGACCTATTAAAAAGGGAAGATTTTGAAGAAACGGTAAAAGACCCCTCCTTTGAGTATCTCATAACCGTGGGTTATGACAAAAAGACATCTGTAAATGCGATAAATATAGCTGAAAAATATCCCCACATATACTGCGGTATAGGTTTTCATCCGCATGAAGCTGATAAGGTCACTCAGGATGACATGCTGTGGCTAAAGGAACAGGCGCTAAAGCATCCTAAGGTAAAGGCAATAGGGGAAACGGGTCTTGATTATTACAAAAATTATTCTGATCCCGAAAAGCAAAGGGAAGTATTCAGGTGGCATATAAATCTTGCAAGAGAGTTGGGCTTGCCCCTCATAATACACACAAGAAATGCGTGGGAAGATACTTTTAGAATACTGAAAGAAGAAAAGGCTTATGAGGTGGGAGGGATAATGCATTGTTTCTCTGGAGATATTGAGGCTATGAAAAAAGCAGTGGATTTGGGGTTCTACATATCCTACTCTGGAATAATAACCTATAAAAATGCGGGTAACTTAAGGGATGTGGTCAAGAAAACACCCACAAGAAGGCTTTTAATGGAAACAGACAGTCCTTTTTTAGCGCCTCAACAGGTAAGGGGTAAACCCAACAAACCTGCAAATTTAAAATTTATAGCCCACGTTATGGCGGAATTACTTCCCAACACTTCCGTTGAGGATATTGAAAGGATGACATCGGAAAATGCAAAACTGATTTTCAATTTGGGTAACAATAGCAGAGAAGATACTATAACTTATGTTATTAACAATAAACTTTATATAAATCTCACTAACAAATGCAACCTTCATTGCGTATTCTGTCAGAGGGAAAGGGAAAGGAATTTTATGGTTAAAGGATACTGGGTATGGGTCAGCAGGGATCCTTCCCCAGAGGAGGTACTTAAAGAAATTAAAAATCCCGGGGACTACGAAGAGATTGTTTTCTGCGGCTACGGAGAACCTACTTTGAGATATGACGCTCTTAAATACATTGCATCAGAGCTTAAAAGGAGAGGGGTAAAGAAGATAAGGGTTGATACTAACGGTCTTATGTTTACTTTTCTTCCCAAGGAAAGGTTGAAGGAGTTGAAGGGTTTGGTTGACGAGTTTTCGGTAAGTCTTAATGCACCGGACAGGGAAACCTACGAAAAGGTATGTATGCCCGCCCAACCGGATGCCTTTGATAGAGCCATAGAATTTATAAAGGAAGCGCTTAAAGAGGGTTTTGAAGTGACTGTAACCGCCGTTGACTTTCCCGGTGTTGATATGAAAAGAACAGAGAAACTGGCAAGGGAGTTGGGAGCAAAATGGAGATACAGATATTACGAAGTTGTAGGTTGAGCAATGTTATAATTTAACCCTCAATGGATTGTTATATTTACTTTATAAGATCCTTCCCGGAAAAGGAAGATATATATGAATTAAAAAATATACTGGTTTCCAAAGGCTACAGGATAAAGGGCATTTTTTTCAGAAAGGATTTTGTTAAAGAAAGGGACGGTATATCCATAGTGATAGACCCCGCATGTAAAGAGACCACATTATCCGATCCTTCAACCATATTTATGCCTTACAATCCCTCACTGAGAAATTATGATATGCTGAGATCACTCAAAGTACCCTTTATATTAAGACTGTTTGATATTGATAAGGAACTTCTCATTGAAGCAATAAGGGGAAAAAGATGCGATGTTGAATTCAGCATGTCGGGTATAGATATATACACGGAGGATGAAGAAACTTACGCGAGTTTAAAGGAGTCCCTTAAAAGTTATATATATGCTGATAATTACGAAAGTATGGAAGAGGTGGTTCTTAAGACTCTTAAAGAGCATAAAAAGACACTGGTAACAGCGGAAAGTTGTACGGGGGGTTTAATAAGCGGAAGGATAGTCAATGTGCCCGGCAGTTCCGATGTTTTTCTGGGAGGATTCATAGTTTACTCAAATGAATTTAAGGTCAGATACTTAAATGTTGATGAAAAGGTAATAAGGGAAAAGGGGGCGGTATCCGAAGAAGTATGCAGGCAAATGGTGATAGGGGCTATAGAAACAACCGATGCGGATTTAGGAATAGGAGTAACCGGTATAGCAGGTCCGGGAGGTACGGAGAATAAGCCTCAAGGTCTTACATACATAGGTGTGGGTAACGGCAATGAGATTAAAATAGAAAAGAGGATATTTAATTCAAATAGAAATATAAACAGATTTCTCACATCGCAGGTTGCCCTTAATAATCTCAGAAAATTTGTAAAAGGGGAAATGTGATGTATAGGGTACATCCCACAAGCATAATAACAGGAGATGTGGAAATAGGAGAAGGTGTGGAAATAGGTCCCTACACGGTTATTGAAGGAAAGGTGAAAATAGGCAAGGGTACAAAGATAGGAAGCAGGGTGTCAATAAAGGGTATCACAACTATAGGAGAAGACTGCAAGATATTTGACGGTGCCATAATAGGTGAAGAGCCCCAACATTTAAAGTACAAGGGAGAAGAAACGGAAGTTTTCATAGGGAACAGGGTCATTATAAGGGAATATGTAACAGTTCATCGGGGTACCGCCATAGGAATAGGTAAAACGGTAGTAGAAGATGAAGTAATGCTAATGGCTTACTCCCATGTAGCCCACGACTGTATAGTGGGAAGGGGCACAATAATGGCAAACTGTTCCGCCCTTGCTGGTCATGTAGAGGTTGGTGAATATACATTCATAGGGGGTTTATCCGCGGTTCAACAGTGGAGGAAGATAGGAAAGTATTGCATGATAGGAGGTTTAACAGGTGTTACAAAGGACATTCCCCCCTTCACCATAGCCTCGGGTCAGCACGCTTTACTTTACGGTATAAATATAAAGGGTCTTAAAAATAGGGGATTTGATGAAGAAACCATAAGTGTATTGAAACAGGTATATATAGAACTTTTTAAGAAGGACAAACCCGTTAAAGAGGCAATGAAGGAGGTAAAAAATAGGTTTAATAATATTAAAGAGGTGGAAGAGTTTATAAGCTTTATAGAAAACAGTAAGATAGGCGTGCCTAAGGATGCAAAAGGCTAATCATGAAAGGTGTTGTATTAGCAGCGGGCTTGGGAACGAGGTTTAAAAGTGAAAAATCAAAGCTCCTTCATCCTCTTCTCGGCAAACCCGTTATATGGCATACGGTGAATAACCTTAGGAGGGGAGGTATAAGAGATATAACCCTCATTATAAGCGAAGCTACAGAGGATATAAAGGGATATTTGGAAGATGTGGATTATGTTTATCAGGAAAACCCCAAGGGTGGAACGGGTGATGCCCTTTTGAGCTTCCTGAAACAAAACGGTGATTATCATGGATATTTATTCGTAATTAACGGAGATACTCCCCTCGTAAAGCCTGAAACCATTAAAAATATGATAGCCTTCCTCAATCTTACAGAAGAGTACGAAGGTATAAAACCTTCAGGAATTGTGATGACCGCTTCAATTGAAAATCCCTACGGGTACGGGAGGGTTATAAAGGATAATGATGATCATCTGGTAGCCATAAGGGAAGAGAAAGATGCTACAGAAAAAGAAAGGGAAATAAAAGAGGTTAACAGCGGTGTTTACATCTTGAAAAGAGACGATACGGAGAAGGCTCTAAAGGCAATAAAACCGAGCGAGATAACAGGTGAACTTTATCTTACGGAAGCCCTTAATTACCTTGCGGAAAAGGGTCTTATAGTCAAAGTTTTTAATGCCTCCGAACCGACGGAAATATTGGGTATAAACACGAGGCTTGATCTTTCCATAGCGGAGAGTGTACTAAGGATAAGGATAAACCTTGAGTGGATGGAAAGGGGCGTAACCATCCATTCGCCGGAGACTGTATGGATAGAACCCGAAGTTGAAATAGATAAAGATGTAGAAATATTTCCCAACGCTTTCCTTAAAGGAAAAACAAAGATAGGTAAGGGCGCCTCAGTGGGTGTCGGATCCATCCTTGAAAACGCTGTGGTAGAAAAAGAGGCTATTATTGAACCCTATACCATAATAAAAAACAGTACTATTAAAGAAGGAGCAGTGGTGGGCCCCTTTGCTCACATAAGGGAAAATACGATAATAGGGGAGTGTAGTCATATAGGAAACTTTGTTGAAGTTAAAAAGTGTGTAATAGAAAAGGATGTTAAGGCAAAGCATCTGAGCTATCTCGGAGATGCAACCGTAGGAAGGGGTACGAATATAGGAGCGGGTACGGTTACTGCAAACTACGATGGCAAGAAAAAACATAAAACAAACATAGGTGAACAGGCGTTCATAGGAAGCAACTCCCTTCTCATAGCACCAATCAATGTAGGAAGCTTCAGTTACATAGCAGGAGGGTCCGTTATAAGCAAGGATGTCCCGGAAGGCAGTCTTGCGGTTGAAAGGGCGGAACTTAAGATTCTGAAGGATAAAGGAAGGAAAAAGCTTCAAAAGTGAGAAAGGAAGCCCTTTTTTATACAAAGGAAGAAGATAAGGTTGTATGTACCCTTTGCCCTATCAGGTGTTCCCTTAAGGACGGACAGGGTGGAGTATGCGGTGTAAGGATAAATCATGACGGTATCCTTTACACATATACCTACGGGACTCTTGTATCCTATGCGGTAGATCCCGTTGAGAAAAAACCTCTCTTCCACTACTTTCCTTCCCACAGAACCTTTACCATAGCAACCCCAGGTTGTAATTTACA
>WFPJ01000098.1 GCA_015487615.1 Aquificales bacterium
ATATACACCTTCCCCCCTTATAAAGGTTACGGGCAATCTTTTGTAAGTATCAAGCACAAACATTTGATATATATTATCATTAAAAACATGGAACTTAAGGAAGGTAACACTTATGAAATAATCACAAGCTACAGGGAAATCCCTATAAGGCTACGCCTCAAGTTAAAATGGCTTGAGGAAGAGGATAAACTTGCGGGATTTGACGGAAGCAACTACCCCCTGATAAAGGTGTTTTCATCGGAGACTCCCGTTTATATAAAACTGGATGAAGATGTCTATTTAAAGACAAGTATGTTCAGTAATCTAAGGCATGAACTTGTTCTTAAGGTTGAAGGGGAAACTCCCCCGCCTCCCTTTATAAAGAGGGAAGTCGTGAGGGTTGAACCTGATCCCTCAAAGCCTGTTTACGCAAATCTGTGTATAGATGATGTTTGCTCTTTCAGGCTTCAGGTTTCCAATATAAGTGAGAGGGGGCTGTGCGTATTGGTACACCATCAGGATGAGGACATAATAAAAAGGCTTGAGGAGATGGTTGAAAAACATGGCAAAGATAAGCCAAACATAAGTATAGAGATTGAATTTCCGAACGGTGAAATGGCAAAGGGTAAGGGGGAGATAAAGAGTATAACGGAAAAGGAAGATGACATATATGTAAAGATAGGATTGCTTCTGAGCGGATATCCGGATGAACTGCGAAAGATAAGTAACTATGTTTTGAACAGACAAAGAGAAATCCTTACTTCCCTTAGAATGTTGAAATGAACAAAAGACTCATAATACTTATATCCCTGCGCTTTCTTATATCATCCAGAGGTACTGCCCTCTTACTGTCTACCATCTCCCTACTCGGAATATTTTTAAGCACAACCGCTCTCCTTCTTACCACTGGTCTATTCCACGGTTTTGAAGTTTCCCTTAAAGATAAAATTCTTTCAACAACTTCCCATATAGTTATAACTTCCTTAGGGGGAAATATAGAAGATGTGTACGGAAAGGTTAAAAAAATACCTTCGGTAAAAGAAGCTATACCCTTCACCCTTTATACGGGGGCGGTATCCTCGGAAGGAATAATGCAGGTTGTGAATGTAAAGGCAGTTGACTACAAAAATGAGGATTTCAGGAAAAGGATAGAGAGGTTTATGGTTGACGGTGATATAGATGAAAAGGGTATCCTCATAGGTGACGGGCTTGCCACCACCCTCGGTGTCCTGTCGGGGGATAAGATCCTTGTTATATCACCCTTGGCAAGAAGGGGCGTTGTGGGCTTTATACCCAAGACAAAGGAATTTAAAGTATCGGGCTTGTTCAGTTTCGGATCCTTTGAGCAGGATTTCGGCTTGATAATAATGGAGAAGGAAAGGGCTAAAAAGTTGTTCGGTAAGAAGTTCAGCCTTGAAGGTATTGAGGTTTTTATAGATGATCCCTACAATGCGGAACCTTTAAAGATAATCTTGCAATCGGAGATAGGTGAAGGTTTTATAGTAAGATCGTGGATAGACCTTCACAAAACTCTCTTTAGCGCCCTCCAGATGGAGAAGATAGGTCTTTTTACTGTTCTTCTTCTTATGGTTGCGGTATCATCCTTCAATATTATGAGCCTCCTCTTTATTAAGATGAGGGAAAAGATAAAGGACATTGCCATACTTAAAACCTACGGCATGACATCAAAAGACATACTCAGCATATTCTTACTACAAGGAGTAATAATATGCGTGACAGGACTTATAGCGGGTACGATTGCTTCTTATATTCTCGGCTTTTTTATCAACGAATACAAGCTGATAAGCGTCCCCTCCGAAATATACCTCGTTGATCATATTCCTGTTGTTATAGAACTTCCCTCCGTAATCCTTACAATAGCGGGAGCGGTCGGGATAAGCTTTATTATATCCCTTATCCCTGCAAGGAAGGCATCAAAGGAAAGGATAGGAAGGATACTCAGAAATGAATGAAATAATAAGATTTGAAAGGGTAAGAAAGGTTTTTGAAGGAAGGGTTGAAGCACTGAAAGGTATTGACCTATCCGTAAAAAGGGGGGAGTTTGTGGGGATTATGGGACCTTCGGGTTCTGGCAAAAGCACACTGCTTCACCTCATGGGCGGAATAGAGAAACCTACTGAGGGGAAGATATTTATTAATGGGGTAGATATAACTGAACTTTCTGAAGATGAATTAGCGGAACTGAGAAGAAAGAAGATCTCCTATATATTTCAGTTTTTCTATCTTCTGCAGGATTTTAACTGCCTTGAAAATCTCACAGTTGTGGGAAGGATAGGGGGAGTGAAGGACCCAGAAGAAAGGGCAAAGGAGATACTAAAAAGGATAGGTCTTGAGGAAAAAGCTTATGATTTTCCTTCAAATCTTTCGGGGGGACAACAGCAAAGGCTGGCAGTAGGAAGGGCTCTGATGATTGATGCGGAGATAATAATAGGTGATGAGCCTACAGGTAATCTTGACAAGCAAAATGCGGAATCGGTTTTCAATCTGTTTAAGGAGATAAACGAGGAAAGGGGAGCAACAATAATAATTGCAACCCACAACGAATCCTTAAAGCCCTACTTTGACAGGATTATATATCTTGAGGACGGAAGGATAATTTAGCTTTCCAAAACCGCACCTTCGGAAGCGGATTTTACGAGCTTAGCATACCTTCTGAGCCAAGGACTGGGTATATCCTTTTTTTTGGGTTTGAAATTCTCAAGTCTCTTTTTCATTTCCTCTTCATCTATAAGAAGCTCCAGCCTTCTTGAAGGAATGTCAATAAGTATCTCATCCCCATCCTTTACTATACCTATGGGACCTCCTGCGGAAGCTTCGGGAGATACATGCCCCACACATGCACCCCTCGTTCCGCCGGAAAACCTTCCGTCCGTAATGAGGGC
>WFPJ01000099.1 GCA_015487615.1 Aquificales bacterium
GTTTACATATCCTTATCCATATACGCCTTCCTGTTCTCAACACCCAACAAACCCTTAAACAAGTTCCTTGATATACCCTTTATTTCATCAGCAATCCTTGTAGGTAATTATCCCTTACTTATATATGCGGTCATACCCTATATCGTACTTTTCACTCCGCGATACTATCCTTCTTCCCTTGCCATGGTAATAGTCGGTTTTATAGCAAGCGCTTTCGTGCATGGCACATCCTTCCTAAATATAATTCTTGACATGATAATCATAACCGCCACCTTTATAGCATCAACCTCTCCGGACTTCCTTGAACATGTTAAGAAGGAGCTAAGAAGTATCAATATATTAAAGAGAACCCTTAATAATCTTTCCAAGGAATATGCGGAGTGGGAAGTAACGGACAGAAAACTTAAAGCTACAGAAACTTTGCTTGATCTCTCTATAAAACATCCCAATCTAAGGGGATTTTTAAAGGATGTTATTGAGACCTTTGATATAGTTTCCGTATCCATAGTACCCACAAGTAACAGGGAAAATCTTATAGTAAAGAAAAATGAGGAAGAGAAGACATACACCGTGCCAGTAGCTCTTGAAAAGGGTAATGCCCTCGTCATTTTTACATTAAGACATAAGTATCAGCTTATGGACAAAAGTTTGTTAAGCACATTGGAAAGGGTTGCAAATATGATAAATATTTACATAGAAGGATTTCCTGAGGATGCTGTTTATAAAAATATAAAAATAAATGTGGATGCGGGGTAGGTAGATGCCTGCGACTGAAGATAAGGAAAAAACGCATAAGCTTGATTTAAAGGGCCTGATGTGTCCTATTCCCATAGTAATGACATCGGAGAAGATGAAAAGACTTAAGGAAGGAGAAATATTAGAGGTTGAAGCCACGGATCCTGGCTTTGAAAAGGACATATGGAACTGGTGTAAGCAAACGGGGAATGAGCTCTTATCCCTCTCAAAGGATAAAGATATAACGAGGGCTGTTATAAAGAAAACCGCCACATCCCACGAGCCTTCTATAATAGGATGGATAAAGTTTCACTCCTTAGGAGTTAAATTGCATATAAGGTATTACCTGATAAAGTTTCTACCTTTCATTAAAAAACCAGACCACTTCATAACCTTTGTAGCCATATCCGAAGGATTAAAGGCTGAAAAGTTTTTAAAAAACATAGGAGAAAAGGATACGAAGCTGTTGCCTGTCCCCGATGAGATAGATCCCAACTGCGGTGTTGTCATAGGCGTGAAAGGTATTGAAAAAGCAAAGGCAATATATGAATTATTGAACAAAAAAGGTTTCGGAGTTGAAGCTATATATAAACATGAAAAGGGCAAATATGAAAAAGTTTATCCGCAATGATTGTAATCCTGCTCATTTTTTTTATAACCCTATCTTTCAGTTATGAAAGATATGAAAGAAAGGCTGTCTTAACAGCAGAGCCCTTAGTAAGATTTGAAGGGAAGGTAAAGGTAAGAGTAATAGTATGTCCAGAGGGTGGAGCGCTCTGCATACCCATAGGCAACTGGACATACAGACCGGAAGAGTATCTCAAAAAAGAAATAGGAAGAATCCTTATAACATGGATTGTAACAACAAGGTTTGACAAGCTTATTTTGGAAAGGGGAAAGATAACCTTGATAACAGCAAGAGAAACAATTACCAAATCAGCAGACTTCGGTTATGGAAAGATTAAAGATAATAAAGAATTTATTAACAAAAAAATAGCACCCTTAGTAGGAAGCATACTAAGAGATGCTCTTGAAATAAGGTATGAAGAATTACCTTACGAAGAGCAGGAGCTTTTTATAAATACAAAGGCAAAGGAGCTCGGCATACCAGCAGAGATAATAGAAAGGTTAATGAGCTCAGCATTTCTCTTTACCTTCAGGGTTCAAAAAATTGATATAAACATGCTTTTTCATAGACAAAAGGTGAAAAAGGGAAAAAAGAAACACGTTCACCTTTATACAACATCTGTCGTATCAAAAGCAAGTGTTGAGCTGGAAATATACAAGTTTGATCCTGAAAGAAATATGTATGTTCCTTACAAAAAATTACATGAATCGGGAACAGCCTCACACACAGAGACCTTTCCCTTTATACCTGCAACCTTATTCCATATAAAGGAAGTTGTTGATAGAACAATACTCCTTGCAGTAAAGGCAACCGCCTTAAATTTGCGAATGAAATTAAAAAGAGATGATAACTTTGCTATATTTACCGTTGTTGAACATGTAAAAGGAACAGAGGCAAAGGCTAAAATAGGTATTCTTGAAGATTTAAGGATAGATGCTCCCTACATAGCCCTAAGGAATATAAACGGGGAAAGAAGGAAGGTCGGTATTTTGAAAGCGGTTGATGTGGCAGATAACTGCAGAAAGGATGCGGAAAGCGAATTTAGAATAATCAAAGGTTCAGTGGAGAAGGGAGACATAATAAGGGAGTATCCGTGGTCGGGTATATTTCTTGATCTGGGATACGGAAGATATCCCCACACTATATTGGAAGATCAGATATGGGAGGGTGATTTGAGCTTAAACACATTCATTATAGGTTTAAAGAGTGACATGGGTTACATAACTAATATAAAGGGATGGAGGGAGATATGGGCATATATGAACCTTTATCTTGGTTTTGGAAAGGTAAAAACTCGCATAAAAACATTAAATAAGGATTTTGAGACAGGATTCAGCATAGGTTTTGATATAGGCCTGGGTAAAAGGCTTTACCTGTTTACATCTGGATTTTATACAGAGCCTTCCTTAGCATTCCTCTTCAGAAGTTACAGTATGGATTCACCTCAAGGTGATGAGCTTGATATAAGCATATCATCCCTTGCGGGTTCTCTTGAATTAGGCTATACACCTTCGCCCGACTCAGAGATTTTCTTGAGGGTGGTGTATCCCTTAGCTTCCAGTACACAAGTCAAAATAGATACACCCTTCTTATCAGGGGAGGTTGAACCCGTACCTCAATTCAAAAGGGTTGCCTTCATTTATGGAGGTATAAGATTTGCCATACCCAATATAGGTATCTTCGCAAGCATTTTCGGGAGCGAAAAGAAATGCAAATAAATATAATAAAATCATCATGGAATATATAAGCTTTGAAGATTTCCAGAGAGTGGATATAAGGCTGGCGGAAATAAAGGAAGCGGAACATGTGAAAGGTTCGGAAAAGCTTTTAAAATTGTTGCTTTCCCTCGGAGAAGAAGAAAGAACCGTGGTTGCTGGGATAGCAAAATATTACAAACCAGAAGAACTTATAAACAAAAAGGTACTCATGGTATATAATCTTAAACCGAGGAAAATAATGGGTATAGAATCCCAAGGTATGCTTGTAGCTCTCTATGACGGGAACCAGCTCTCTCTGATAGTTCCTGATAAGACAGATATAAAAATCGGTACACGTATATCATAAAAATATAAAAACATATAGATATTATTATTTGCTTAATTAAGTTATTTTTATAAAAAAATAAACAATCTTGAAATTATCCGATAAAAAAAGAAGATTACATTGAATAATAGAAACAGTATGAATAAATTGAGCGGAGCTTTAACGCTTGTAATGACAACACCATGGACCACCGATCCTGAAAAGGGCATAAATATAGGTAAACAAAGGGGGTATATAGTTATATTTTATTTTTATAGTGAGGAATGTCCTTACTGTTATCACATGGAAACATTTGTTCTTGGAGATAAAGATATTGAAAATTACACAAAAAACAAATTTGTTTTTGTATCTATAGATTATGATGAAGACGAAGAATGGTCAGAAAAATTCAACGTTAGAGGTACTCCCACCTTTGTATTTTATGATCCAATCAAGGAAAAGGTAATAGGTACCATATTCGGGAGCAGGGAAAAGGAAGATTTTTTAAATATATTAAGGGATATGTGCATTAAATCTAAGCTGTTAAGGAGGTGCTAAATTATGATGAACCGCCGTGACATGATCAAGTTGATGGGTGCGGGGATGGTTATGGCAACAACCTCTCCCCTTGTAACCATCTCTCATGCATCCGAAGTAGAAAAGAAGTTTAAGAAGTATGTAGGTGTGGATATGTCAAAGGTTAAGGACGGGTCCTCCTTGATCAAACTTAAAACTCCAACTATAGCGGAAACAGGAGCCAATGTCCCTGTAGCAATTGATTCAAAAGTACCTGTTGAGGAAGTTGAATGGTTGATGATATTTGTTGATAACAATCCCGTCCCACGCGTTATAAAAGTTAATCTCACACCCATGAATGGAAAGGTTTACTTTGCTACAAGGATAAAGATGGCAAAGACCTCAAATGTGAGGGCAATAATTAAAAAGAAGGATGGCACCTATCTCCAAGCCTTCAGAGAAGTTAAGGTTACAATCGGAGGATGCGGTTAACATAAAGGAGGTGTATTGAGATGGCTATAGGTACTGCAAAAATAAGGGTCCCCCGTAATATTAAAAAGGGTAAACCTTTTAAACTGCAGTTCATAATCATCCATCCCATGGAACCGGGAACAAGAAAGGACAAGAAAACAGGAAAACTTATACCCGCTCATCATATCACAAAGCTTGATATTACCTTCAACGGTAAAAAGGTTACCCACATGGATGTAGGAGGAGCGGTGAGTGCCAACCCTTACTTTGCTGTAATGATGAAAGCGGATGAATCAGGTACTATTGAAATAAGCTACGAGGATAATAAGGGCGGTAAATGGAAAAAATCGGTTAAGGTTAATGTTTCCTAAGAGAAGGAGGGATGAGCATGGTTATAAGATATGCCCTTATTGCACTGGTAACAAGTGGAATGTTAGGTGTTTCTTTTGGCGAAGAGATTAAAGATCCCGCGGAGGAGGTTAAGAAGCAGAAAAAACTTTTACTTGAGGTTATGGGCGTCTTACCCGGAGATCTGATAGTTGAAGAGGGTAAAGAATACTTCCATCAAAAAGGACCGAACGGCAAATCCTGTGCTTCCTGTCACGGTAAAGACGGAAAGGGCGAAAAGATGCCCCTGGTAGGGGCATACGCAACAATGCCTAAGTATTACAAGGATATTGATAAAGTAGCAGATCTTGATTTAAGAATAAAAAGCTGTATGGAAAAGTATCTCGGATACGACCCTAAAGAGATATCGGGTAAAGCAGGAAGGAAGATTATAGTACCTTTGGCAACCTATGTAGCATCACTCAGCAACGGCATGAAATTTAATGTTAAATTGGATCACCCCAAAGAGAAGGAAATGTTTGAGAAGGGCAAAGAGTTGTGGTATGCAAGAGTCGGTAAGATGGACTTCTCTTGCGCGATGTGTCATGATAAGTACGGAGGGTACAGGATAAGACTTCAAACATTGGCGAAACCGAAGGAAAGCAAGGTTATGAGATATTGGCCCGCTTACAGATATTCAAAGGATAAGATGTGGACGATGGAAGACAGGATAAGAGGTTGTTACAAACAGATAAGGGTTACAAGACCTCCCTTCTATCATTGGGCTCACGTAGCCCTTCAGATGTACATGGCTGTTAATTCAAATGGTGGTGTTGTAGAAGTGCCCGGATTCGTAAGGTGAGGAGGTTGTAAGTATGAAGAAATGGATTGTAAGTGTTGTAGGTTTAATATTCGGGATATCACTGTTTTACGTACCTGATACCGCGGAGGCAGGGAAAAAACGTACATTTGAAGAGGATATAAAGCAGGATTGGGCTCAGAAGGTATGTTCAAATCCGGAATCAAAGGTACCCCCCGAACTTCTTGATAAATTCCTTGAAGAACAAAGGAAACTAATAAAATATCCGGAATCGGGCAATATCTACGGCGATTGGAAAAGGGGTGAAAAGCTTTTTTCAAATCCTAAGAAGGGTAATTGCTACGCATGTCATTGTGCGGACCCGAGGGAGCTTGCTTGTGGGAACATAGGTCCTAATTTGAGGGGCTACGGTAAAAGGAAAAAGGATCCTGAGTACACTTATAGGAAAATTTACAACTCCTGGGCTTATGTACCCTGTTCGGTAATGTACAGGGCGGGTGTACACGGCAGACTTACACCGGAAGAGATAGCGGACATAGTTGCTTACCTTCACAGTCCTGAATCACCCATCAACAAATAGCGAGGTATTGTGGGGCTTTTATGCCCCGCTTCTTCTATTTAAAAATTTTTAAAAGGGGTGTATCATGCACTTAACAAGAAGGGATTTTTTAGAATTGGCTGTTATAACAGGTGCATATTTAACCGCTGATCCTGTCGGTGCCCTTGCAAAAATGACCTCAGAAGATATCCTTTCCTTCAAACCTAAGGGTAAAGTAACCCTCCTTTTTACAACCGATATGCATGCTCACCTGAAACCTCTGTACTTTATGGAACCCATGAATCTTGTCGCGCCCAAAAAATTAAAGGGGTTGCCCGGATATCTTACAGGACCGGACTTTCTAAAGTACTACAAAATAAATCCAGATACGCTGGAAGCATACTTCGGCAGTTGCGTTAATTTTCCGGAGCTTGCGGAAAAGTTCGGTAAAATGGGTGGGGGAGAATATATAGCAACAGTTATAAAAAGTGTTATAGCTGAAAGGGGTAGAGAGAATGTACTTATTTTGGACGGAGGGGATACGTGGGTAACAACCGCAATAGGCTTATTTACCGAGGGTAAAGCAATAGTAGACTGGATGAATCTTGTAGGTTATGACATAATGGTGGCCCATTGGGAGTTTACGCTTGGAAAGGAAACATTCCTTAAGAGGATAAAAGAGCTAAAAGCTGAATTTATATCCCAGAACATAGTAGAAGAGGACTTCGGTGACCTTGTATTTAAACCATATACGATAAGGGAAGTGGGCGGAGCAAAACTCGGCATAGTAGGAAACTCCTTCCCGTACACACCAATAGCCAATCCAAGACAGTTTACAGAAGGATGGAGTTTCGGGATAAGAGAAGATCAACTTCAAGAATTTGTAAATGAGCTGAGGGAAAAACATAAAGTTGATGCGGTAATACTTTTATCTCATGACGGTCTTCCCTTGGACATGGCATTGGCTAAAAAGGTCAAAGGAATTGACATTATAATAAGCGGTCATACACACGATGTAACCCCGAAACCCGTCTTTGTAGATAATACAATGATTGTTATAGCAGGTTCCCACGGAAAATATGTGGGCAGACTTGATCTTGACATTAAGAAGGGAAAAATCAGGGATTACAGCTTTAAACTAATCCCTGTAGCATCAAATATACTGAAACCCGACAAAGAAGTTCAAAAGTTCATAAAAGAGGTTTACAAACCTTATGAGGAAAAATTATCGGAAAAGATAGGTGTGGCGGAGACCCTTATATATAAAAGGGATACTTTTTATAGTACCTTTGACAGACTTGCAGGTGAGGCTATTAAAGATTATTACCATGGTGTTGATATAGTCTTCTCGCCCGGCTACAGATGGGGAACAACGATAATACCCGGACAGGAGATAACGGTTGATCATGTTTATGACTTTACCGCAATAACCTATCCGGATGTTCATGTATTTAAGATGAAAGGTAAACATCTCAAGCTTATTCTTGAAGATATAGCTGACAACGTATTTAATCCTAACCCCTTCTACCAGCAGGGTGGAGACATGTCAAGGGTAATAGGTATGGAGTACGAGATTGAGATAAACGGTCCGCAGTACAATAGAATAAGAAACATCACTGTAGGAGGGAAACCCTTTAATCCGGAAAAAGAGTATGTAATAGCAGCCTACGGCGGTAATCTACACAGGTCAGAATTTGCAGAGGAGATAAAGGATGCAAAACCGGTACCAGTTTATGAAATACTTATAGACTACATAAAAAAGAAAAGAAACATTAAGGTTGAAACCAAACCCAATGTTAAGGTACTTGATGAATCATACAGAACCAGCTGTTAGAATATATATCCTATGAAGATCCCCTTACTTCTCCTTACCATATTTTTAAGCATAGGGATGGGTGTTGAGAGGGGGGAGTACGATCCCTTCAGGATTACCTTTTACACTAAAAAGATAAAAGGCAAAACCTTTGATGAGGTTTTAAAGGAAATAAAGGAAAAACTTGAGGAAGTAAACCTGCCTTATATAGACAGCTTGACCATTGATCCTAAAAGCGGGGAAGAATACGAGGATATAAATATACTTAGATATTCAACCATTATAGCCTGCGATATAAAAGATAGGGACGATCTGATAGGAAGATCTCCTGTTGTTGCAAACCTAATACCATGTGTTATAAACGTTTATGAAACGGTTGACGGAAACATATATGTAAGCGTTATAAATGAAAACCTCTATCTACTGAGATATAAAAAACAGATGTTTATGAAGGATCTAAAGAGGATCAAGGCGGTTTACATGAGGATAAGGTGTGTAATAAGAGAGGTAGCCCTGTGAGTGCAATAGTATTAGGCATATACCTTATATTAAGTCTGTCTATTGCTGAGGAAACGAAGGAACCGATAAAATTAATATACGAAAGGATAGTAGAAGGTAGGGACTTTGAAGAAGTAAAAAACACGCTCTTGCTATATCTAAGGGAGAATGATCTTACAATATTTAAAGAAGTTAGCTCTAAGGAAGGTTCATTAAGATACACAATAGTTTATGTGTATAACGAAAATGACCTTAAAAGGGTCATAAAAAAGTATCCGAGGCTTGGGAATATATTTCCAAGCAGAATAGTAATAAGGGAGGATTTGGAGGGAAATATACATATATCAATAGTTAATGCAAATGTATTGTCCCGAGTATACAAGGGAATAGTACCCGAAGATATACTCAACATAATAAATGATAATTATGAATATCTTAAAAGCATAATAGATCAAATATAGAACAAAATAGATATTACAATGAGAATATTACTTCTTTTGCTCATAATCCCCCTCATAGTTAATGCAGAAATAATAATAAAGTCCAATTACCCCCTTGATAAAACAAATCTCAGGGAAATTCTGAAAGAAGAAAATATTTATGTTATAAAGGAACTGTTAAAAAAAATTGACAGGGTAAAGGATGTAAAAGTTATTGAAGGTAAAAAGGGAAAAATCCTGTACATAGATCTATTTCCTGTCATTGAAAGAGTTGAGATAGAAGGGAACCTAGCTATTTGGGATTCAACCATAAAGGAACATACTGGAATAAGGGAAGGCGTTCCCCTCAAAGATATGGACGAAAAAACGATAGCATCAAGGATAAGACACCTTTATAATGAAAACGGATTCCTTGATGCAAAAATAGAGGTAAGAGTAAAAAATATAAAGGGAAAGGTTTACATACACATAAAAATAGAAGAGGGAGATCTTTACTTCCTTTATAAACCTTATTTTGAGGGGAATAAAAATATAGATGAATCTATGCTTAGATACGTTAGCGGATTGAGGGTAGGTTCTATCTTTAATCCGGAAGATCTTCAGAATGCAACCCTTTCCATCCACGATTTTTACATAGAAAGAGGCTTCTGGGACAGCTTCGTTTATTACAAAGGCTTGCAAAAAATAAAGATAGAATACTCCTTCCTTCAAGCCATATATCCTGGCTTGGAAAGGGTTAAATACGAACCTATAACCATATTCGGGGTAATCTTTGAAGGTGCAAGCAACTTCCTAAGCCATCCTATTGCCATAACAAAAGCACTATTCGGTAAAGGCAAAGGAATAATACCGTCCTACAGGATAATAGAAGGTACAAGATATGATGTTATATTCAAAGGAAATACCTTTTTTAAGGATAAAGAACTCAAAAGATTGCTCACTTTACCGTCAAAAGGAGTAGACATTTTTTCTCTTGAGGAAAACAAGAAGATAATAGAAGAAGCTTACAAAAGAAAAGGATTTTTTGATGTAAAAGTGAGCTACGAATGGGAAAAGAATGATATCAACAGAATAACCTATTTTATTGATGAAGGTAAAAGATATAAAATGGAGTTGATAACGCCACGTGATGAAATTAATCTTCCTTATGTTGAATTTTATGACGAAGATATTATAGAAAGGTTGGAAGATGACATAATAGCATCATTTAAGGAAGAAGGATATCTTCTTGCACGTATAAAGAGAAAAATAAAAATCAACAAGCAAAAACACAAGGTTACGGTAAAACTGGAGGTGGTGAATAGAAACCGACTCTTTCTTGATAAATTCGTTTACAAAGGAGATGATAAAGAGATAGAAGATATATTCAAAAAATATAATGCGGATCTTCCTAATATATATAACAGCGAGCTTATAAAAAAGCTTGAGATGGAACTTGAAGAATTCTTCAGAAAAAAAGGCTACATGGAAGCAACCTTTGTAAGCGAAGCAATAACGAAAAAGAGACAGGACACAATTTACTATACATACATATATCGTGTAAAAAAAGGAAAGAGATACACTCACGGAGAAACCCTTATATACGGATACGAGAGGATGAAACTGTTTGAGATAAAAAACATGATTCTACAAACAAAATATTTTTCGGAAAAAAATGAAGACAAGACCTTCAGGGTTTTTATACTTAGCGACATATTTTCTCATGTTAACATGGACTATCTGATAGACAGGGAAAGGAGGAAAGTTCACAGAGTTATTGAACTCAGGGAAAAGGACAGAGGATTTATAGATACTTCCTTGGGTTATAACACACAAGAGGGAATTACTGGAGAGTTCAGAATAGGTATACGGAACATGACCGGTTTGGGTACTGAAAGTAGCATAAGTTATAGAAGGAGTAATCTTTATGAAACCTATAGCGTTAGCCTTAAGGATAATTTTCTGTTCTCTTACAGGTTCATGGGCGAGATATCCTTTTTTAAAGGTATAAGGCTTCACAGAAGCTACGATGTGGAATCAAAGGGTGGTTCGGCAAGCCTTGGATACAGAATTATTCCTGATATTGTTACAGGTCTTACTTTTTCAAAGACACAAAACAGGGTTTTCAGACAGGAAGCGGGTATATATGATATTGAAAAAATAGGTATATTTTTCTTTCGCGAGTCCCGGGACAGACTGTACTCACCAACCAGATTCCATTATACAAGCCTATACATTTACAGAAGTATTAACCGTCCGCTTTACTACAGGATAGAGTTTCTCAACTTTTTTCTAACCCAGCTGACGGCAAGTATAAGCGTAGATCTTAAGTTAGCGTTAGGTTATTTGGATAAGGGTGCTCCCATTTTTGAGAGGTTTTTTCTCGGTGGTCTCAAGGACCTAAGAGGATATGCCTTTGAAGAGATAGGTCAACCCGCAGGCGGACATTACTATGCTTTCGGCAGATTTGAGTTCATCTTCCCCATAAAAGGCATTGTTAAGGGAATACTGTTTACGGACAGCGGTAAAGTTGCGGATGACATAAAAGCATTCAGAGAACGCTTCTACACCGACGCGGGGTTTTCTATAGCCCTTGATACCCCGGTGGGACCGATAAGGGTAGATGTAGCCAAGCCCTTGGACAAACTCGGAGATTTTACTTACTCACCTATCATATATCTATACATTGGCTATGCTTATTGATAATATCTTGAAGGAATTCAAACATCTCATCCTTTATATCTTCCCTCTGAAGGGCTATGTCTACAATTGTTTTTATATAACCGATAGGTGTGCCTGTGTCATACACCTTATTTTCAACCTTGTATGCGTAAACCTGCTCATCCTCAAGAAGTAACTTTATTGCATCTGTAAGTTGAATCTCTCCTCCCTTACCTGGCTTAGTTACCCTCAGCTTATCAAATATGCGTGGAGTGAAGATGTACCTTCCGACTATGGCAAGATTTGAAGGAGCCTTTTCGGGTGGCGGTTTTTCTACAAGATCCCTTATGCTGTAAACCGGCCCATCAAGATGAACCGCATCAACAACACCGTATTTACTTACTTCCTCCCGAGGAACTTCAAAAACCGCTATCACACTCCTGCCATACTTTTTGTAAATATTTAACATTTCTTCTATTACGGAGGACCCATCTTCAACAACTATATCACCCAAAGAAACTATAAAAGGTTCCTCACCTACAACCGGTTCCGCAGTAAGAACCGCATGCCCCAATCCTAACTGTTCCTTCTGTCTAACATATATAGGATTTATCCACCTACTTATCTGTCTTATATTTTCAAGTAAACCGGTTTTATTACACTCCTCAAGATGCTTTTCCAGATCCGTATTAATATCAAAATGATGCTCTATAGGTCTCTTATGTCTTCCTGTTACGAAAATTATGTTTTCAACATTGGCATCAATACACTCTTCCACGATGAATTGAATAACCGGCTTATCTATTATGGGGAACATCTCTTTGGGCATAGCCTTAGTTGCAGGCAAAAACCTTGTTCCCCAACCTGCAACAGGCAACACTGCCTTTCTTACATGCATACTTATCCCTCCGTAAGTTTTTTCATCTCCCTGACCGCGGTCTCAAATCCGAAAATAACAGCATTCGCAACGATTGAATGACCTATATTAACCTCTTCAATTAGATCCCTAAGAACCATAAAATCCTTTATGTTCTGGTATGTCAAACCGTGTCCCGCATAGACCCTGAGACCCAACGATTTAGCTTCCATAGCAGATTTTCTCAATCTTTCAATCTCATCCTTTAATTCTTTAAATTTATGCTCGTTCCACAGATTTGCATACCTTCCCGTATGAAGTTCAACCGCATCCGCCCCTATCTCGCGGGAAGCCTTGATCTGATCCGGATCGGGTTCTATAAACATGGAAACCTCTATACCTTCACTTTTAAAATCCTTTATAAATTCTTCCAAATAATCTTTCATGCCCAATACATCAAGACCTCCTTCCGTTGTTATCTCCTCCCTCCTCTCGGGAACGAGTGTTACTCTGTCGGGTTTAACATCCAATGCTATCCTCTTCACATCTTCAACGGGTGCCATCTCAAGATTAACCGGAACTATAACAAGTTCCTTTATAAGTTTTAGGTCTCTCTCCTGAACATGTCTTCTGTCCTCTCTCAGATGCAAAGTTATTTGATCCGCTCCCGCCTTCTGGGCAATAAGCGCAGCAAATACGGGATCTGGTTCAAAGGTTCTTCTTGCTTGCCTTAAGGTGGCTACATGATCAATGTTGACGCCCAGTCTCATATAGAGTATTAAACCACAATCATAAAGATGGAACAGATGGGTAAGGGGCGGGAACACCGCCCCCAATTTTTACTAACGGGATCTACGAGGTCTTCCTGGCACCTCATCCGCTCCTATATCAATACGCATATCCCTCGGGTCACTTTCAAAGTCATCGGACGGAAGCATGGGTGCGAAGTTGTTGCCCGAATCCACCGCGGGAGACCTCCTCGTAATATGCAGATCTCCCTCCCCGCCGTTAACAAAGCGAGGATCAGCCTTTATATTACCGCCGTACGAGTAATTGGTTGCATTCCATATATAAAGATCTTCCGAAACAACCGCCCCACCAGAAGGTGTAAAGGAGGCATTAAGGTCAAATATATTGTTGTAAAGCTCAATGGTTGGAGCATAAGAGGGATTTGTTCCCGTGTGGACAAACAGGTCATCACCCCTGTAGTTATCCGTATCCCTGTTTATATTCTGCCAGAATATGTTGTTATAGACATGAAGACCTGAGTTATCATTCCAAATAACTACACCGAGTGCTCCTCCCCAGATGTTCTCGGAAATGTTACTATGGAACGTGTTGTTTACAACATACATGTGTACAGGGCTCGGAGGACAGTCGTTACCTCCCTGCAGACATCCTGCCCATCCAGGTGTGTTGATAAGTAAAGCACCACCGCCCAGACCGTAAGACTGATTGTTGTGGAACATGTTATTCACCATAACAA
>WFPJ01000100.1 GCA_015487615.1 Aquificales bacterium
GCAAGAAGGGTGGTAATAAATGCCTTCGGTGACTTTGGCAGAAACGTAAATCTGAACAATTCCATGGGATGGGATCACGGAAATACTCAGAACTTCTATACCGCAGGCGGATGGGGAATAAACGGTAGGGTTCTTGGTAAGCTCGTCGGAAAAACGCAGGTAACAGGCAGGGGTGAAAATAACAGGCTCTTTATAATACCTACAAGTGATAGCTATCAGTTTGAACCCTTTTCAATAGTTTCAACCGTTTACAAGTATTTCGGAATACAGAACCCTGAAGTAATAACAGGAGAACCCCCCATAGATGAATTAAATCCACCTAATGAAAAAGTTTAGCCTTTTCTTCCAAAGCCCTTTTAAATATTTCCCTATCACCCTTATATTTAAGTAATTTATTAACCTCCTCAACTGGAAAAAATCTTGCTTCTTGAACCTCCCAAGAAGGTGAAGGCTCCCCGCCCTCATACTCCATAAGATAGTACATAACCTTTTTAAATATTTTTTCACCTTTAAACATATACCAATACTTTATATACCCCAAAGGTTTAACTATCCTACCCTTTATACCCGTTTCTTCCTCAACCTCTCTTATCGCCGTTTCCTCAGGTCTTTCACCTTCCTCAATATTCCCCTTAGGAAAGGTCCACTTTCCAGAGGGATTTTTTATAAGAAGCACCTCATCACCCTTAAACAGAACTCCGCCCGCGGAGAATTCCCTTTTTATCATTCTTCACGCCTTCGCTCTTTCGTACAGGTTTATATACTCTTCCCTTTCCGGTCCCGTTGAAAGCAATATTATAGGTACCCCAGTGTATTCCTCTATAAAATGGATATAATCCACAGCACCGTCTGGTAGCCCATCGGGATCCCTTAGCCCCCTCGTACTTTTTTTCCAACCCTTGAAAACCTTATAAACAGGCTTACACCTTTCAAGGAGAGAAAGGGAAGCGGGAAAGTAATCTATACTTACACCATCACACTCATAGGCAACACAAACTTTTATTTCATCAAGATTATCAAGTACATCAAGCTTTGTTAGTATTATTCCCCTTAATCCGTTAACACGAACCGCATGTTTAAGGGCTACAAGGTCCAACCACCCACACCTTCTCGGCCTTCCTGTTGTAGAACCATACTCATTACCCCATTCCCTTATCCTCTCCGCCTCTTCCCCGAAAAGCTCCGTAGGAAAAGGTCCTCCGCCCACCCTTGTTGTATAAGCTTTTGACACCCCTATAACAAAGGCATCACTGAAAAAACTCGGCGGTAATCCTGTACCATTTGTCAAACCGAGTGCAGAAGCATTTGACGAAGTTACGAATGGATATGTACCCATGTCTATATCAAGCATAGTTCCCTGAGCACCTTCAAAAAGGATACTCTCCTTAGTATTCAAAAGGAACAGGGAAACATCCCCCACCAACTCCTTTATCCCACGGTAAAGATCCATTGTCTTTTCATATATCTCATCCACATTTAAATCAAAGGTTTCACAGTAAACCTTTTCACACAACTCACGGGTAAATTCAATATTGTCCTTAATAAGATTAAAAGCCCTCCTTTCATCCTCAAGATCGGATATCCTTATACCCCTTCTGCCGTATTTGAACATATAAGCTGGTCCTATACCCCTCAGCGTTGTTCCTATCCCTTTCCTCTTTTCAAACAATTTGTCCAAAAGTTTATGGTAAGGTAGCACCAAATGAGCCCTATCACTTATCATTAACCTGTCTCTTATCCTTATTCCCCTCCTTTCTATATCTTCTATCTCCTCATTCAAAACTTCCAAATCTATAACCATACCCTGAGCCACTATACCCTTTGTACCCTCCTGGAGTATACCCGTAGGTAGTAAATGAAGTATAAACTTCTCACCGCCGAGGATTACCGTATGACCCGCATTACTCCCCCCCTGATATCTTACGGTTATATCATAATCCGCGGATAAAAGATCTACTATCTTACCTTTTCCCTCATCACCCCATTGGGCACCTACTATAACTACCTTACCGCTTAACCTCTCTAATCTGCTTCGCACGTTCTCTTCTCCTGAGACGCTTCAAGCACACCTAAGGTCCTTGCCACCGTCTCTCCTATAAATGCGGGGTTTTCTATAACATAAACCCCCGCTTCCTTTAATGCCTCCATCTTAGCCTTTGCAGTTCCTCTCCCCCCTGTTATTATAGCCCCCGCATGTCCCATTCTTTTACCTGGAGGTGCGGTTATACCCGCAATATATGCAAAAACGGGCTTGTCAACATATTTGTCAATATACTCCGCAGCTTCCTCCTCCTCTGTACCACCTATTTCACCTATAAGAAGGATTGCTTCTGTTTCCGGATCTTCATTGAACATTTCAATAACTTCTCTATGGGAAAGCCCGTGAACAGGATCACCACCTATACCGACCGCGGTTGACTGACCGAGACCCACCTTTGTAAGTTGGTAAGCAGCCTCATAGGTAAGGGTACCACTACGGGATACTATACCTACCCTGCCCTTTTTAAAGATATGGCCGGGCATAATACCCACCTTAGCCTCACCTGGCGTTATAATACCGGGACAGTTAGGACCTATGAGTACGGACTCGGGATAATTCTTTTTCAAATAATCTTTAACCTTTACCATGTCGTGGATGGGAATTCCCTCTGTTATACACACAACCACAGAAATACCACTGTCCAGCGCCTCAACAATTGCATCGGGAGCAAAGGGGGCGGGAACAAATATAAGGGAACAGTTTGCTCCAGTTTCTTCAACAGCTTCCTTAACCGTATTAAAAACGGGAATACCCTCAACCTCCTGGCCACCCTTCCCCGGTGTAACGCCCGCAACAACCTTCGTACCGTAATTTTTACATTGCAGGGCGTGGAAGGATCCTTCTTTCCCTGTTATTCCTTGAACAACAACCTTAGTATTCTTATCAACTATAATAGACATTATTCATACCTCCCTGCAAGCTCTACAGCTTTCTTTGCACCATCCCACATATCGTCCGCGCTTATAAAATTCAACCCCGACTCTTTCAACATCCTTTTACCCTCTTCAACATTGGTTCCTTCCATCCTTACAACTATAGGGATATCAGTCTTTACATTCTTAACTGCCTCTATAAGACCCTGTGCTAACCTGTCACACCTTAAAATACCTCCGAATATGTTAACAAATACAGCCTTTACATCCTTATCCGCGGTCAGTATTCTAAAAGCATTGGATATTTGCTCAACATTCGCACCACCGCCCACATCAAGGAAGTTTGCGGGTTCTCCTCCCGCAAGCTTAATTATATCCATGGTTGTCATAGCAAGACCCGCCCCGTTAACCATGCATCCCACATTCCCTTTAAGTTTTATGTAATTAAGACCGTACTTGTTAGCCTCAACCTCTAAAGGATCAAGCTGACTCTTGTCTTCAATTTCTTCCATATCCTTGTGTCTGAAAAGGGCATTATCATCCACATCTATCTTTGCATCAAGAAGGACTATACTGCCATTTTTATCTGTAACAAGGGGATTTATCTCCACGAGGGAAGCGTCAAGTTCCTCATATATCCTGTAAAGTTTCATCCCTATGTTGACAAACTCTTTAACAGGCAAACCTATATTAAAAGCAACTCTCCTCAACTGATAAGGCATAAGCCCAACAACGGGATCAATCACCTCAGTGATTATGGCGGTAGGATCCTCCTTCGCAACCTCTTCAATCTCCATACCTCCCGATGCAGATGCTATAAGAACATGTCTCTCTGAAGATCTGTCAAGGGTTATTCCGAGATAGTATTCCTTATCTATGGCGGTAGCCTTTTCTATCCACACCCTGTTAACGGGTTTACCCTCGGGGCACTGAAAGGTTTTAAGAACAGTGCCGAGCATGTTTTCAACCGCTTCCTTAAGCTCTTCCATGTTCTTTACAATCTTTACTCCTCCCGCCTTTCCTCTTCCTCCGCAGTGAACCTGTGCCTTTACCACGAGGGGAAACTCCCCGAGTTCCTCTGCTACTTCAACAGCCTCCTTAAGAGAAAAGGCAACCTTACCTTCAGGTACGGGAAGTCCGTATTTGGCAAGGATTTCTTTTGCCTGATGTTCATGAAGCTTCATGAGTAACCCCCGATCAAAAATTAACAAGTTAATTTTACCAAAAGAGTAAAATTCTAAGTAAGGGATGAAAAATAAAGTAGTCCTAATAACAGGATCAAGTGTGGGAATAGGAAGATACACAGCGTACAGATTTTCAAAGGAAGGAGCAAAAATAATAATCACCTACAACAGGGGTGAGAGGGAAGCCCATGAAACAGCACGAGAATGTAAAAAATTGGGAGCAGGTGGAGTATCTGTATTTCACCTTGATATAAGGGATAATGAAAGCATAAAGAATCTGGTTGAAAATATAAAAAAGGAATATGGCTACATAGACATCCTTATAAACAATGCGGGGGTTGTTGTATGGAAACCCTTGAAGGAACAATCCTTTGAGGATATAGAAAATCAAATGAGGGTTAATCTTGAAGGGTTAATAAAACTGACGAAACTTATGCTTCCTTTTGTAAAGGAGATGATCATAAACATAGGAAGCGGTGCGGGAAAGGCGGGTTTTGAAAGCCTGACCGTTTATTGCGCAACCAAGTTCGGGTTAAGAGGATTTACCCAGGCTTTGGCACAAGAAATTCCCCATTTAAAGGTATATTGCGTAAATCCGGGTATGACCGCTACGAGGATGACGAACTTCCAAGGTGTACATCCCGAAAGGGTAGCGGAAATAATATTCAATACCGCAAGGGGCGTATATAAAAAACCGTCGGGCAGTGATATAGATGTGTGGGAATATCTATGAATTTTGAACAACTGGCAAGCATCTTAAAACAGGACGAAGAGTTCTTTATAAATTATAAAGATAAATTCAGGGAAGAATTCATAAAAAACGCAAAAGATAAAAAAAATCCCCTTATCGGTGTAAAAAGTCTTCAACCCCTCGTTGATAAACTTTATATCATACTTTTTTCATTCAAAAAAAACCCGTTAAAAGAGCTTTATAACCTTACTTATGAGTTAGCCCACCACGAGATAGATTTTAAAAAGCCTATCACTAAACCTTTGCTTAAGATAATAAGAGATTATATAGATTCAGTTTCGGAGAGAAATCAAGACTATAAACGTGTTAAAGCCCTTATAAGTTTAATAGATATCTATTTTGAAACCATAGAAAATGCTTATTATAAGTATGTAAATGAGCTTAGAAACGAAATTAAATCCTCAAGCAAGTCAGTAATAGAAGGGGAAAAAGAAGTTATTTTTAAATTATTAAAAAAACTTTTTGAAAAATGGAATAGAAATATTATAATTCTTACCTTCTATAAAGAAATGCCTGTGGCATGTAGATCTGAGATAAGTGAAATAGTGGATAACTTATTGAAGGTTAAAACAATTCATATAAAAGCTTTTAGTATAGGTGATGAGGTATATATAAAACACAGTAACATACCAGAAACTGTAGCTTGTAAAATAACAAATATTAATGTAATTGAGGGAATAGTTGAATTAGAAGTAAAAGGTTTTATTGAACTTCCACAAGACAAAAGACAACATGTAAGGGTTGAACCAGAAAAGCCCACCAAGGTAGAAATACGTAAAGGAGAATGGAAAGTAGAAGGAACAATAGCGGACATATCAGTAGGAGGCATTGGAGCGTTTATTAAGGATAAAGGTGAACTTAAAACGAGTGATAACATAATAGTATCCTTTGAACTTCCAAAGGGAAAAATAACAGCAGAAGGCGAAGTAAGATATATTACTTCAGTAGAAAACACCTTCAGAATAGGAATAAAATTGAATCTTGATATTCATCAGGAAGAAAAGGTAAACGATTACATAATGGACAGACAACTCACAATTTTGAAAGAATTAAAGGATTGAACAAGAGCGCAGTAAAATATTCACATAAATTCACATATAAATTACAAAAATTTAAATGCCGATCTTATATTAAAGATATCGGGGAGTAGCACCTCGTCCCACCTCCTTTGGGGTAGGGGGAGGAGGGGAGGGAGTCTATGAAATCATGCGTAAGTAGCTCTCATATCTATACTTTGGTATCTCCCCTTTACTAACAGCCTCCTTTACACCGCATCCTTCCTCTTTTGCATGCAAACAATCCTTAAATTTGCAAGTGTAGTTATGGAATTCTCTGAAGTAATCCTTTATATTCTCCCTGCCAACAAATCTCAAGGCATCAACCTTTGAGAAACCCGGCGTATCCGCAACAAACACATTTCCTTCAAGCATCAAAAGGCTTACACC
>WFPJ01000101.1 GCA_015487615.1 Aquificales bacterium
GAGGGGCAGGAGATGGTTATGCCTGGGGACAATGTGGAGTTGGAGGTGGAGTTGATACAGCCTGTTGCTTTGGAGGAGGGTTTAAGGTTTGCTATAAGGGAGGGTGGAAGGACTGTTGGTGCTGGAGTAATTACTAAAATCTTAGAGTAGGGAGATGATGATGGAGCAAGACAGGATTCGCATAAAGTTGAAATCGTATGACCATAGACTCCTTGATCAGTCAATAAAGCAAATTATTGAAACCGTCAAAAGAACCGGAGGTATGGTAAAGGGTCCCATTCCTCTCCCTACGAGAAGAAGAAGATGGGCTGTATTGAGATCACCTCATAAATTTGATCAATCAAGGGAACACTTTGAAATAAGGGAACACAGTAGAATACTTGATATTACGAGGATCACACCTCAGACTATAGAATCCCTTATGGAAATAAATCTTCCCGCAGGTGTTGATGTGGAAGTAAAAATGAGGGGTTAGAGATATGCCTTTAGGTATGATAGGCAGAAAACTTGGTATGACGCAGGTGTTTTTGAAGGATGGTACCGCTTTGCCTGTTACTGCTATAGAAATACCTGTAAACTATATTGTTCAGATTAAAACTGTGGAAAAGGATGGATATTCTGCAATACAGGTAGGAGCATTTGAGGAAAAAGAGAAAAACACCCCTAAGCCTATGCTCATAAAGTTCCAAAAGGTAGGGTTAAAACCCTTAAAGGTGCTCAAGGAATTCAAGGTAGATGATGTTTCCTCTTTTAAGGAAGGTCAGCAACTGGTAATAACGGATATATTTAATGTTGGTGATTTAGTTGATGTTGTTGGTACATCAAAAGGAAGAGGATTTGCAGGTGCTATGAAAAGGTGGGACTTTGCGGGATTCCCTCGTTCACACGGTCATAGATATCATAGGGCTGTAGGTGCAATAGGTAACAGAACTGATCCGGGAAGGGTATGGAAAGGCAAAAAGATGCCTGGTCATTACGGAAATGAGACCGTTAGAGTTCAGGGCCTGCTTATTGTGGATATAATTCCTGAAAGAAATGTTATCCTTGTCAAGGGTAGTATACCTGGGCCCTCAAAGGGTATAGTTTATATTGAGAAAAGTAAGATAAGTAATCGTAAGAGTCAAAGATTAAAATTGCAGAGATTAAAGCATATTAGTGAGCAATTGATTAAGGTGGGAGAAGAAGTATGAAAATTGGTGATATTGAGTTAAAAGACGAAGTATTTAATGTTGAAGTTAATAAACATGTATTGTGGGAAGTTGTTAAATGGCAACTTGCTGCGCGAAGAAGTGGAACTCACAGTACAAAGACGAGAGGAGAAGTTTCATACAGCGGTAGAAAACTGTTGCCTCAGAAGGGAACAGGTCACGCAAGGCACGGTGACAGGGGGGCCAACATCTTTGTTGGAGGAGGAATAGCTCATGGCCCAAAACCTAAAGATTACTGGTATCCTCTTCCCAAAAAGGTAAGAAGACTCGGTTTAAAGATGGCACTTTCCGTAAGGGCTAAGGAAGGAAACATATTAATAGAGGACAAAATAGATATAGGAGATGTGCCCAAAACAAAAAGAGCTTTAGAATTCCTAAAAAATAAAGGTATTGAGAATAATAAAGTTTTGATAGTCTTGCCTCAAAAAGATGAAATTATAATGAAATCCTTTAGGAATCTTAAAAATGTTAAAGTGTTACCAGTTGAAGGTCTTAATGTTTATGACATCCTGTGGAGCGATAAGCTTTTACTGTTGAAAGAAAGTATAGATAAAATTTATGAGAGGTTAGGGGTATGAGTAGGAAGAAGCCTTATGAAATTATTATAAGGCCTATAATAACAGAGAAAAGTAACAGATTGATGGATGAATATAATAAATATACTTTTGAGGTTGCTCTTGACGCAAGCAAGCACGAGATAAAGTGGGCTGTTGAGGAGTTGTTTAAGGTGAAGGTGAAGAAGGTTAATACTATGATAGTAAAGCCCAAAAAGAAGAGGATATTTGGAAGATTCAGAAGGTATGGCACTACGAGGAAGTATAAGAAAGCTATAGTGACTCTTGCCCCTGACAATAAGATAGATCTTGTTAACTTTTAAGGAGTGGTTGATATGGGAGTAAGGAAACTTAAACCTGTAACAAACGGACAAAGGCATGCGGTTCTTTATGATTTTGCAGAGCTTACGAAGGATGAACCGGAGAAGTCTCTTCTCGTTCATTGGGTAAGGGCTAAGGGAAGATCAAGACAGCAAGGTAAAATAACCGCAAGACACAGAGGGGGCGGTCATAAGAAAAGGTACAGGCTTATTGATTTTAAAAGGGATAAAAGTCTTGTTCCCGCAAAGGTTGTATCTATAGAGTATGATCCTTTTAGATCCGCCAGGATTGCGCTTTTACATTATGTTGATGGTGAAAAAAGATACATAATATGGCCTGAAGGTTTGAAGGTAGGTGATACAGTGGTTTCAATAAGCTATGAAGATGCAGAAGCAGGAAAGGAGCTTCCTGAGATAAAACCTGGTAACGCTCTACCTCTCAAATATATCCCTGATGGTACATTTATACACAATATAGAACTTGTACCCGGCAGAGGGGGTAAGATAGTAAGGGCTGCAGGTACTTCTGCCCAAATCCTTGGAAAATCGGATAAATATGCTCAAGTAAGATTGCCTTCAGGTGAAGTCAGGTTGATAAATTTGAAATGCATGGCTACCGTTGGTGTGGTTGGTCTTGCAGAACATGAACTTATAAAGTACGGAAAAGCGGGAAGATACAGATGGCTAGGATGGAGACCTTCTGTAAGGGGAACAGCTATGAATCCTGTTGATCATCCCCATGGAGGTGGTGAAGGTAAAACCAAAGGTAAGCATCCTGAATCACCTTGGGGTTGGAAAACAAAAGGGTATAAAACTAAGAGGGGTAAAAGAGCAAAGAATAAATTTGTTCTTGTTACACGAAAAGGAGGAAAGGTCTGATGGGATTTAGAGGCGCGTGGAATAAAAGGAACAAGCTTATAGAGGATCTTGATAAATTTTATAGGCTTTATAAAAAGACCCAGAGAATATACAAAAAGGTTAGGTATGCCCAAAAAAGAAAAGACCCGGAGATGCTGGAAAGGGCTATAAAAAAATACAACGAGGTGTGGGAGGAATATAGGAAACTTGTTGATAAAAAGGCTTGGGTTCATCCAAAACTGTGGAAGAAGATAAGGGAAATGAACGAACAGGGTGAAAGGAAGGTTATAAAAACATACAGTCGGTCAACAACTATTATACCCGAGTTTGTCGGACACACTATAGCCGTACACAACGGTAAAACCTTCATACCTGTTTATATTACTCAGGACATGGTTGGGCATAAACTCGGAGAGTTTGCACCTACCCGAACCTTCAGGGGACACCCTGAAAAGACTGCCAAGGCGGTTAAGAAGAAGTGAGGGGTGATGAGATGGAAGCAAGGGCTATATTGAGATATGCGAGAATATCTCCTTTGAAGGCAAGACAAGTCTTGAGACAGATACAAGGTAAGGAAGCGGGAGAAGCCCTCTACCTGCTCAAAGTATTACCTAAGAAGGCTGCGAGGATAACAGAGAAGGTCCTCAGAAGTGCAATAGCAAATGCGGAGCAAAAGGGTATGGATCTTGATAATCTTTATATTAAAAAGGCAGTAGCTGATGACGGTCCCATTTATAAAAAATGGATGCCAAGGGCATACGGCAGGGCTACAATGCTAAGAAAAAGAACATCCCATATTACAATAATACTTGAGGAAAGGAAAAAGGAGGAGTAGATGGGACAGAAGACTCATCCTATAGGCTTTAGGCTTGGTATAGTTCATGATTGGCAGTCTAAATGGTATGCTTCAAAAAGAGATTACGCCAATTTTTTAAGGGAAGATCTTGAGATAAAAAGATACATAAAGAATAGGTACAGGGTTGCTGGTGTTTCAAAGGTTATTATAGAGAGGATAGCTTCCAAAGTAAAAGTAAGGATATATTCAGCAAGACCAGGTATTATCATAGGTAGGAAAGGTGCAGAAGTTGAACAACTTAAAAAGAAGCTTGAGGAAATAACTCAAGGAAAAGAGATAACCATAGCGGTTGATGAGATAAGGATACCCGAGCTTGACGCTCAACTTGTTGCTGAAGATATAGCTATGCAGATAGAAAGGAGGGTATCGCATAGGAGGGTTATGAAGAGGGCTATAGACAATGCTATAAAAGCTGGGGCTAAGGGGGTTAAGATTCAGGTTAAAGGAAGATTGGGGGGTGCGGACCTTGCAAGGGCGGAATGGTTTTTGGTAGGTAGGATGCCACTGCAAACATTAAGGGCAAACATAGACTATGGTTATGCGCGGGCTTCTACGAAATACAGTATAATAGGAGTTAAGGTTTGGATATACAAGGGTGATGTACTGAAGGGTGGTAAAGAAGAAATACTTCAGAAAATTGAGGAGGATCTCATGAAGGTTAGTAAGGAGGTTTAATAATGTCATTCTTACAACCTAAGAAGATAAAGTGGAGAAAACCTCATAGACCGAAGCTTAAGGGCAAGGCTACGAGGGGTAATAAAATTGCCTTTGGAGAGTATGGAATACAAGCCCTTGAGCCTCATTGGATAACGCAGAGACAGATAGAGGCGGTAAGGGTGGCTTTGGTAAGGGCATTAAGGAAGGGTGCAAAAGTATGGATAAGAATATTTCCCGACACTCCTTATACAAAAAAGCCCAATGAGGTGAGAATGGGTGGAGGAAAGGGAGATCCGGAAGGATTTATAGCCCATGTTAAACCTGGGAGAATAATGTTTGAATTTTCCGGTGTTAATGATGACGTTGCCCAAGAAGCTTTCAGGCTTGCCAAGGCGAAGCTTCCAATAAGGGTCAGACTGGTTAAGGCGGGAGGTGTAACCCTATGAAGGCTGCTGAACTTAGGAAAATGAAAAGGGAGGAACTTATAAAGAAGGTTGATGAACTTAAAATGGAATTGTTAAGGTTGCGTTTTAGGAATAAGATAGAGAAGTTAAAAAATCCCAATATTATAAGACAAACAAGAAGGGATATAGCAAGAATACTTACTATTCTTAGAGAAAAGGAATTGAGAGGTGAAGAGTAATGGAGAAAGAAAAGCAAGAGAAAAAATGGCATGAAAAAAGAAAAGAATTGGTCGGGGTAGTTGTAAGCAATAAGATGGATAAAACAGTAGTTGTAAAGGTTGAAAGAAAAGTACCTCATCCTCTGTATGGTAAACATATAAAAAGAAGTAAGAAATACCATGCCCATGATCCTAACAATGAGTGTGAGGAAGGGGATATAGTAGTCATAAGAGAAACTAGACCCCTTTCTAAGACAAAGAGATGGGTTGTAGTGAAAAGGCTTGGAAAGCAATAGGATCTATCTTTTTGTTTTTCTCTTTTTCCCTAGCGGATTCTATATTTTGTATGAATTATACAGACTGTATGCCTGAGGATATAATTGAGGAAGATATACTAAACAGAAAATACTTAGGTAAATTTAGACTCATAGAGGAGAGAATAAATTCAGTGGAAATTTCGGAGGGCATATTTGTAAACAGAAACTGCAGGATCCAAGAAGGTATAGCCTCATGGTACGGCGAAAGATTTCACGGAAGACCTACATCTTCTGGCGAACCATTTTTACTTTACAGGTTCACTGCTGCATCAAGGAGTATACCCCTTGGTACTTATGTGCTTGTTAGGAATGTGGAAAATAATAGGATTGTCGTTGTTAAGATAAATGATAGAGGTCCTTATGTAGAAGGGAGAATACTTGACCTTTCCAAAGCTGCCGCAAGAGAGCTGGGAATGGTAAGGAAGGGACTTGCAAGGGTGCAGATTATCCCCCTCGGATGTCTAACTCCAGATACAGCTGACAGACTTAATGAGAAGATTATAAGAGATATTGTAAGATCCCGTTATAAATAGATTTGATGTCAAGGGCTGTTCTTGAAATAATTGGGGAGAGGATAAGGGAAAATTGCAAAAACATTTTTAAATATACGGGAAAGAAAATAATAGCGGTAGTAAAATCTGATGCCTACGGTATAGGTATAAGATATATAGCACCGCTACTTGAAAATGTGGACGAGGTTGAGTATTTTGCGGTAGCATCTCCTGATGAAGGAGCAGTTTTAAGAAACATAGGGGTAAGAAAGAAGATACTTGTACTCGGAGGTGTACTAAAGGAAGAGATTGACACACTTTTGGAAAACAGCCTCATTCCAGTTGTTTCCGATATGAGCCATTACAAACTTGTGAAGGATCTTAAAATACCTTTTCATGTTAAGTTTGATACAGGCATGGGAAGACTCGGCTTTACCGAGCCCGTAAAATTGGAAGGCACGGTTGAGGGTATCATGAGTCATTTTTCCACACCTACCGATAGGTGTTTTAGTATGGCTCAAGTGGAAGCCTTCAAGAAAATTGTAGAAGCCTATAAAGATATAGGTGTCGTACACATGGAAAGTTCAGCTGGGCTTATTTATAACCTTGACTTTACCACCCATGTTAGGATAGGTTTGGCTATCTACGGTGAAAAACCGGTAAGAGATTATCCGATCAACATAAAACCATCACTTACTCTAAAGGCGAAAGTGATTTCAGTAAAGGAACTTCCCTCCGGTTATCCTATTTCCTACGGCAGAACCTACATAACCCGCGGTCCCACAAAGATAGGTGTTGTAGCTTTCGGGTACGCTGACGGATTGATGAAAAGTCTGTCAAATAAGTTAAAACTTATGGTTAAATCAAAAAATGTACCTGTAATAGGTAATATAACTATGGACATGACAATAGTTGATATAACTGGTACGGACGTTAAAGAGGGAGACTGGATCTATATAGTTAATGAGCATCAAACCTTTTCTCATATATCAAAGCTTGCGGGTACCATTCCTTATGAGATCATGTGTAATATCTCCTCAAGGGTTGAAAGAAAAATCGTATAGGGCTTTTGTTTTGAGTAAAAGTTCTTTAAACTCCGATTCAGGATCCGAGTCCCATACTATACCGCAACCAGCATAATAGTGAAATACTTTTCCTTCTCCCACACCCGTTCTTATAAGAACGCTTAGGATAAAATTCCCATCAGGGTAAAGAATACCACCGCACCCGCAATAATAACCGCGGGGATGATCTTCAAGCTTATCAATAAGCTCAACCGCTTTTTTCTTGGGTGCACCCGTTACGGAGGCGGGAGGAAAGGTGTTTTTGATTATTTCAGTAAACCCTTTTTCTGTTTCAGCTTCAACAGTTGAAAACATCTGATACAAAGTGCGATACTTTTTTATCTTAAAAAGTTCCGTTACCCTGACGCTTCCAGGTATGGCAATTCTTCCCAAATCGTTGCGTACCATGTCAGTTATCATGAGGTTTTCTGCCTTGTCCTTTAAACTCTTCTGTAGAAAAAATCTACTGCTCGCTGTTCCTTTAATAGGAGAGGATTTGATGTGCTTTCCAGTTTTTTTTATAAACAGTTCCATTGATCCAGAAGCTACAAAAAATTCTTCCAGATCAAGAAAGAAACCAAAGGGAACAGGTTGTCTTTTAAAGAGGAGGGAAAATATTCCTTCCCTTTCTCCTTGGAAGCTAAAATCTATTCTTGTTGTAAGATTAATCTGATATATGGTTCCTTTTTCTATCTCTTTCTTTATTTCCTCAACCTTTTTTATATAATCTTCTTTACTGTCCTTTATGGAGATGAATTTAATGGTTGTATTGCTATCAGATAATTCATAAGGTTTTATATCTTCTATCTCAACTGTTATAATTGAAGGATATATTTCCTTTTTAACTGGTACACGTAATGTATTGTATGTTTCTTGGTATGAGATTATAAGAAACAAAGGTTTTTTTCCCGCTTTTATACTTTCAATATCCACAGGGAATGTTACTTTACCTGTACTGCATATAAATATACCCTTTTTGTTGAACCATCCTCCTGATAGGAGTAGCTTTGAGGGTTTTTTCATAAAAAGTTATAATAGAACAACATGTTGTCTGTTTCTATTGTAGCAAAGAACGAGGAAAAAACCATAGGCAAATGTATTGAGAGTGTTAAGTCTATTGCGGATGAAATTATCGTAGTTGATTCTGGTTCGGAGGATAAAACGGTTGAGATAGCAAAAAACTTGGGAGCCAAAGTAATATTCAGAGAATGGACCGATTATGTAGATCAGGTTAATTATGCCATGGGATTGTGTTCGGGTGATTGGATACTTGTTCTTGACGCGGATGAAGTGGTTTCTGATGAACTTGCAAGGTCTATAAAAAATGCTATACAAAATCCTGAATATACATGTTACAAGGTGAAAAGGAAGCTTTACTATTTGGGCAAATTTTTAAGTTTTACTGAGGAAAGGATAAGGCTTTTCAGAAAGGGTAAGGGGGTGTATGAAGGATTTGTCCATGAAAAGGTCAGGTGCTTAGGAAATATAGGTGTACTTGATGGATATCTTTATCACTATTCCTATGAAAGTATTTCAAGTCATATAAAAAAGGTGATGAAATATGCGGAAATATTGGCTGATGAAAACTGTAAAAGAGGTTTGAGGTTTAGCTTTTTTAGCCTCGCGTTTAATCCTTTTTGGACCTTTATTAAGTATTATGTTATAAAAGGCTGTTACAAGGACGGTGCGGCAGGTTTTATATTTTCAGCAGTGATGTGCTTTTACACATTCATGAAGTATGCCTTTCTATTGGAGAAGCAATTATTTCATGAATTGGGAAAGGATATATGGAGAAAATGAAAATACTTTTGTTTTCTGCCGTATTTTTTTCATTCTTTTCTATAACCGTATATGAGGGAATTATAATTATATGGCTAATATTAGCCTTGCTATATGCGATAAAACGGAGAAAAATTTTTAGAGGATATTTTACTCTACCTATTTTAATGTTTTCTATACCTCAGATTATTTCAACAGCTTTATATAATTTTAAGTTTGTATATAAATCGCTTGAACAGGGAATATTTTCTTTCATATATTTTTCTACATCTTTTTTAAAATTAACGTATAGAGACTTAGAAAAACTTAATTATATTATTTTAGCAGCAGGATGTGTATCTTATGGTTTTCTTATATATAATCTGATAGAAAAAAAAGAAATTGTTTTGGCCAGAGGTGGTATTATTGAAGTTTCTCTTTTTTCTTCTATATTTGCATTTGTTTCCCTTTCAATGTATTTATATAAAAAGCGTAAAATATATCTATTTTTATTCTTGTTGTTTTCCTTATTTGTTTTTTTACCTGCAAGAAGATCGTATATGAT
>WFPJ01000102.1 GCA_015487615.1 Aquificales bacterium
CATAGGTCCTGAAAGGACTACGCCACTAACGCAAAAGGAGCCACTTGAGGGTAAATTACCAGGCCCTTGTGTTGATCCGTAAACAAAATAATCCGCATAAAGGGCTTCTTCTGCTGTTCTGAGGTTCCTTATATCCGATTCCGCTGCGGAGTTGAATGCCCTCATCCTGAACTGGGCAAACTGGGGTATTGCTATTGCAGCCAATATTGCTATGATGGCGATAACGACGAGCAGTTCAATCAATGTAAAACCTTTCTCCTTATTAAGCCTTACCGCTTGTTTTGTGGAGAAGTAAACTTCTCGCATTTTGCTACCTCCTCCTTTTTTTGCTGATATTTAACATACTTTTTATCGTTTTTTATGTCCATTTCTTTCACATAAACTTCACAGAAAATGTCCCAACTTTCTCTTTTTTGTTTCCAGATATACTCTATTATGGGGTGAAGGATCTATCTTTATGGGTACGCGTTCCACTATTTCAAGCCCGTAACCCTCCAGGGCTACTATCTTTCTCGGATTGTTTGTCATCAACCTCATCTTTCTTACCCCGAGATCAAGCAGGATTTGAACACCTATGCCGTAGTCCCTAAGGTCTGGAGGATAACCTATTCTCTCGTTTGCTTCAACTGTGTCAAGACCTTTCTCTTGAAGTTCATAAGCCTTTATCTTGTTTACGAGACCTATTCCCCTTCCTTCGTGACCCATTATATAGACGAGTACTCCCTTTCCTTCTTCTGCTATCATTTCCAGTGCCTTTTCAAGTTGAGGTCTGCAATCACATCTCATGGACTTGAATACATCTCCCGTCAAACATTCTGAGTGGACTCTTACCAAGACGGGTTCATCTTCCTTCCATTCACCCATGGTAAGGGCTATCTGTTCTTCATCGGTGAGAACATGTCTGTAAGCATGTATCTTGAAAACACCCCATGGTGTGGGGAGGTGGGCGGAAGCTTCCCTTACAACAAGTCTTTCTTTTTTAAGTCTGTATTTTATAAGATCCGCTATTGTTATTATCTTGAGATTATGCCTTCTGGCGAATTCTATTAGCTGGGGGAGTCTTGCCATCGTTCCATCATCGTTCATTATTTCACATATGACTCCCGCGGGATATAAGCCCGCAAGCCTTGCAAGATCAACCGATGCTTCCGTATGCCCTGCTCTTTCCAAGACTCCCCCCTCTTTTGCTTTAAGGGGGAATACGTGTCCCGGTCTTACAAAGTCTGATGGTTTTGCTTCTGGACTTACCGCAAGCTTTATTGTTGTAGCTCTATCATGGGCGGATATACCGGTTGTTGTTCCGAATCTCGGATGGGCATCTATGGAAACACAAAAATAAGTGCCTTTGGGATCCGTATTTCGCGAGGTCATTGGGTGAAGATCAAGTTCTTCACATCTTTTAGGAGTTAAGGTAATACATATAAGTCCCCTGCCGTACTTTGCCATAAAGTTTATATGTTCGGGGGTAACCTTCTCAGCAGCCATTACAAGGTCCCCCTCATTCTCCCTGTCCGGATCATCTACTACTATTACCATCTTTCCTTGTTTTATATCCTCTATTGCTTCTTCTATAGTGTTGAAGACAAACTCTTCCTTCATTTTCTCAGATCCTCATACATTTCCTTTATTTTTTCTATTATATTGTCCACCATGCTTTTTCTTTCCTTTTCTTCCTCGAAGACTTTAACAGGTCTGTTTGAAAAATAACTAGCAATAGTATTTATAACCTTATACCCATAGTGTTGATAAAAATGATCAACCGCAAGTATAAAGATTATGGCGTATATGATATACTTTACCATTATTTAAAGAATAATATATACCTTAAGCTGTATAATTGGGAAGATGGGACTTATAAGAGGGTATAAGGGTATCTATCCCAAAATAGGTAAAGGTGTTTATATTTCCGAGAATGCAACCGTTATAGGTGATGTTGAGATAGGTGAGGATTCAAGTGTATGGTTCGGCACGGTTATAAGGGGTGATGTGAATTATATAAGGATAGGGAAAAGGACAAACATTCAAGATAATTCTGTTGTACATGTAACCCATGAAACTCATCCTACTATTGTTGGCGATGATGTAACCGTGGGTCACAGGGTTATACTTCACGGTTGCACCCTCGGTAATTATATCCTTGTCGGTATGGGTGCTGTTATTATGGACGGGGTTGAGATTGAGGATTTTGTTATAGTCGGTGCTGGAGCTCTTGTAACCCAGAACAAGAAGATACCTACGGGTGTGCTTGTAGCGGGAGTTCCTGCAAAGATAATAAGGGAACTTAAAGATGAAGAGATTGAAATGATAAAAGAGTCAGCCAAAAATTATGTTGAATATAAAAATGAATATTTAAAGGTACACAAGAATGTTTAAAATAAGACCACTCAGCTTTTGAAACGAGAAAAGACTTTTAAAGTTACATACTTTATTGTTTAAAAAATAGAGGGTAATATTGACAAGTTGGGCTTTTTAAAGTTAAAATACGATAATAAAGCACTCGGATACATTTAACATTGGGATAATGACCTATTCCTAAATTCCGAGAAGGAGGTAGGCTAATGGCAGGAAAGATACGTGTAGCTATAGTAGGTATAGGTAATTGTGCAAGTTCTCTTATTCAGGGAATTTTTTACTACAAAAAGAAAGGTTCTGTAGGTGTAAGTGGTTTGATGTTTGAAGATGTGGGTGGTTATAAACCGTGGGATATAGAAGTTGTTGCTGCGTGGGATATTGATAAGAGAAAGGTTGGGAAGGATGTTTCAGAAGCTATATATTCACCCCCAAATTGTACAGCTGTTTTTGAACCTGATGTTCCCAAGATTGGTGTTAAGGTAAGGATGGGCAAAGTTCTTGATGGTTTTGCGGATCATATGAAAAACTATCCCGAAGACAGAACTTTTGTGCTTGCGGATGAAAAAGAGGATGAACTTGAGGATATTGTGGCGGTTTTAAAGGAGACTCAGGCAGATATTCTTATAAACTATGTCCCTGTTGGTTCCGAGAAGGCGGCAAGGTTTTATGCGGAGGCATGTTTGAAGGCTGGAGTTTCTTTTATAAATGCCATGCCAACCTTCATAGTGTCCGATAAGGAATGGGCTCAGAAGTTTGAGTCAGCAGGAATACCTGTTGTAGGTGACGATATAAAATCACAGGTCGGTGCCACAATACTTCACAGAACACTCACCCAGCTTTTCATTGACAGGGGCGTTAAGATAGACAGGACCTATCAGCTTAATTTCGGAGGAAATACGGATTTCCTGAACATGCTTGAAAGAAGCAGACTGAAGACAAAAAAGGTTTCTAAAACTGAAGCTGTTACTTCCCTATTACCTTATGACATAGGTTGGGAAAATGTTCATATAGGTCCTTCCGATTGGGTGCCGTGGCTTAAGGATAGGAAAATAGCTTATGTAAGGATAGAGGGAAGGCTCTTCGGGGATGTACCCATGTATGTGGAGGCAAAGCTTGATGTTGAGGACTCCCCTAACAGCGCTGGATCAATAATAGACGCGATAAGATGTTGCAAGCTGGGAAGGGACAGGGGTGTAGCAGGACCGTTGTATTCAATAAGTGCTTACACTATGAAACATCCCCCTGTTCAGTATCCCGATTATCAGGCAAGAAAGATGGTTGAGGAGTTTATCAGAGGAGAGAGGGAAAGATAGGGGAGGGCTTTACGCTGTCCCCTTGTAAAGCCTTACCATAAAAATTGTTGTAAGTACTCTAAGATGTGTTACGATAGCCAGGATTATAAAAAGCTCTTCTATATATCCGAGTATTGTCATTATCATTATAAAGAAAATTCTCTCATCCCTTTTACCAGGTATGTAATTCATTATTTTTATTGTTTTATATATGTTCTCACCGAATTCACCTTTATATCTTTCAGTTGAATAGCTGACCATAACGGAGCCCATGGTTGCAAGCATTATTATTGCCCACATCCATAAGGGAGGAGAAAGGTATATACCGAGAGCTAAAAGAAATGAGAAATCAACATATCTGTCAAGGATAGAATCAAACCATCCTCCGAATTTGGAAGTGTTTAGGGATGCCCTTGCTATTTCACCATCAACGCCGTCAAGTATTGAGCTTAGCTGATATATTAAACCCCCGAGAGGTGGAAAAATAAGGGTTATGCCTGAGGATATTATTCCCACGAGGAAGGAAATAAGGGTGGCTTGCATAGGTGTTAGGCGGTCAATTAAAGCTTCAGTAATCTTTACCGAGATTTTTCTGTTTATAAGCCTTGATATTAAGCCGTCTCCTGTTCCCTTTACTGATCTTTCAATAAGTAATTTTTTTGCTTTTTCAAGATCGTCAGGGGTGTCTACATCCATCCAAAATAATCCTGACACATATGTACACTCAAGTTTATGCTCCTTTACCAGTTCGCTCATTTCAACGGTTTTCTTTTCTTTCATAAGCCTTTCAAGGGTTTCAAATATACTTGTATCAAGTATAAAAAATCCTGTATCGTAGCAATTCCATTTGTCTATATCTTTACCTATATCTTCTACTCTACCGTTTACGCACAAAACCTTTGTGGATTCTTCAATATCTATAAATCGTCCTAGTTCATCAACTATTATTCCTTTTCCCTTTAAAGCTTCCTCTATAAAGCCACTTTCATAAACATGATCGGACATTACAAGTGCGAAAGTACCTTTTATCTTATCTTTGACGCAGTAGAGAGATGAAGCGTTACCCCTTTCGGGTTCAGGGTTTATGACAACTTCTACCTTGTAAGGGAACCTTTTTAAAAAATTTCTTATTTGCTCCTCATACATGCTGTTTGTCACAACTATAAATTCCTCTATCCCCTGCTCGTTAAGGAGTTGCATATGCCTCAGTAGGAGTTCTTTACCCGCAACTTTTAATAGAGATTTGGGCTTATTATTAGTTATGGGATAAAGCCTCCTTCCGAATCCTGCTGATAGTATTACAGCCTGCATAAATAAATATTGTAGATATAATAAATCCTATCCATCCATGGGAAAGCCTAAGATACTTGTAAGTGCATGTCTTTTGGGATACCCATACCGATATGATGGTAAGGATGTAAGTTTGTTTTGGCTTAAAGATATATCTGAGTATGTCAATTTTATACCTGTATGTCCAGAGGTGGGAGTAGGATTGGGGGTGCCGAGAAGCCCCATAAAGCTTGTGAGGGAACAAGGTTTTATTAAGATGATTCAGGTTTCAACTAATAAGGATTTAACTTATACAATAAACAGGTTTGCTAGGAATTTTCTGAAAGATTTAGGAACATTTCACGGATTTATAGGAAAGTCAAAATCACCAAGTTGCTCTTTGGGTGATGCTAAGGTCTTCCACGGTGTAGAGGATGAGGTGGAGAGAGGTAGGAACAGGGGATTGTTTTATGATTATTTAAGAAAAAAAAGATTTTACATTCCTGCCATATCTGATGTTGACCAACATAATAAGATTGATGAGTTTTTTATAAAAGTGTTTATGTTATACGATCTTGAGATAAAAGGAATAGATGGATTTTTAAAAGAAAATATATACCTGCTTAAGGCTTTTAATCCCCGTATAGGCTCAAGTCCGTCCCTTTCTGATATACTCAGATCTTTGAGAGTGCAGTTAAGGAATACCTCTTATTTAAAGCTTCTTAAGAGATTTGTTTCCATACCTGCGGAATTGGAGAGGGATTATCTGAGAGGATATATATCAAGACAGGAATTTGCGGATGCTATTATAAAAATAAGAAGGATCAATGACAGAAGATTGATTAAATACTTAAAACCTTATCCCTTCAAGCTGAAATTATATAATACTTAAAGATAAAATGGAAAGAATTTTAATAATAATAGGTGTAATCTTCTTCTTAAATACATTCGCTCTATCGCAAGTAAATAGTGAATTCTCAAAGGAAATAGAAAAAGCACGAAAGGAAGGTAAGGTAATCCTTAATTTCAAGAATGCTGATATATCTTCAGTGGTTAGATTTATGTCGGAATTAACGGGCAGAAATATCATTCTTGATCCTAAGGTCAGGGGTAAGATAACTCTCACTTCTTCAAAGCCCATACCTTTGAATCAGGCGTGGTCCATTTTTACCCTTGCCCTTAACCTTCAGGGATACGGTGTTATTGAAAAGAAGGGAATAGTTAGAATAATGCCTTCAAGTCAGGCAGTTTCTTTTGCAGAGGTGGGAAAGCCTGAGGCTCCCGGCCAAATCGGTATTTACATTTATACCGCGGAAAACACGGATGCCCAACAACTGTTAAATGCGGTGAGACCTTTTCTGTCCAACTTTGCAAGGGTTTCCGTCCATAACCCTTCAAACTCCATTATTGTTTCCGATACAGGTTTGAACATAGATAAGTTGAAAAAACTCCTTAAACAGCTTGACAGGGAGGACATTCAGAGTGTTCTCAGAATATACAGACTGAAATATATCCCCGCGGAAGAAGTCCAAAGGGCAATATCCCCCCTATCAGGATTGCTTCAAAGAAAATACGGCAATCAGGTTTTATTTGCCACAATAAAGTCCGCCAATTCCCTTGTAGTATTTGCTCCAGAGGAAGCCCAGAAACAGATAGGGAAGTTGATAGATCTTCTTGATAAGGAGGTTGTTGGACTTGATCAGCGTAGCTATTATGTAATCCCCCTTCAATTTACGTCCGTTGATGAGGTTTCTGAAACACTTAAGAGCCTCTTCCAAAGGGGCGGTAGGGTTACAAGAAAGCTTCAGCCATTTCGCCTGCGAAGGCCGGAAACTCAACAGCCCAAAACACCTTCTCCCGGACCTACCGGTAGAACACAACCTACACCTGCAAGACCTAAAAAGAGGACGCCAAAACCCGGACAGCCAAAAGGTATAAGTATTATAACAACACGGGAGGGTATGAGGATAGGATTTGATAGAGGAACAAATTCAATAATTTTGTATGCTACGCCTTCAGAATACAAGGGTATAAAGAAGCTTATTGAAAAAATAGACATAAGGAGGAAGCAGGTCCTGATAGCGGTTACCATTGCGGAAGTTTCACTTAGTAGTTTGCTTGAGCTGGGTGTTAGATGGCAGATTATAGGAAAGCAGGGAAGTGCAGCCTTCGGTGGTACATCTTTAAATGATATATACAGTGCCTTCTCTTCTGGCAGTTTTATACTGGGCACTTTCAGTAAAAGCGGAACGGAGGTTCAGGTGGGTACAACCAAGCTTTTCTTCCCAGATCTTGTGCTTCTATTTTCCCTTATAGAGAAGGGTAGCGGTTTTAATATAATTTCCAATCCAAAAATAATGACCCTTGACAATCAAGAGGCTACAATTAAGGTTGGTCAAGTTGTACCTTTTGCCTCTGGGGTGAAGTTTGATATAAACGGACAGCCCATAATAACCTATGACTACAGGGAGGTGGGATTGGAACTTAATGTTGTACCTTCCATCTCCGGTGATAATCTGAGACTTTCGGTAGATCTTCAGCTTCAGGAGATAATAAGGTTTGAGACTCCTCAGATAGGAGGTATAAGTTATACTGTTCCCGTTACATCAAACAGGTTTGTTAACTCGGATATTGTGGTTGAGAACGGGCAGACAGTAATACTCGGAGGGCTTGTCAGTTCAAAAACAATAAGGGCTATGGAAGGAATTCCTCTGCTTAATAGGATACCGATTCTCGGATATCTTTTTAAGAGGAGCAAGAGGGAGAGTGACAAGACTACCCTCTTTGTATTTATAACGCCTTATATAATAAATACTCCAGAGGAGCTAACTAAAATTACCGAGGAGCATAAGAAGATCTCGGAGGAACTGGAAAAGCTTATAAAACAGTCCGAGGAAAAACAGAGGATTTCAGAAGAAGAGGATGAAGAAAATCTTTAAGATTCTTCTATATTCCCTTATTGCGGTTATCGGTTTTATATTCACCTTTTATTTGTTTGTCCCAAAGTATATAATCCTTGACTATCTTCTTTCTCAGAAAGGTATATTTCTTGTGCCGGAAAGTGTACACGAAAGGTGGGATAAGATTGATTTGAAGAAAGTAAGTGTTTATGTAATGAATGAAAAAGAAGCATATTTTGACAAGCTGGTTGCCAAGGTTGATGTTGATGCCATAAGGATCATAGGGGAATGTAAGGGAGGTTACATGGCTTTGGAGATAAGACCTTTCCGTTACAATATTAAGTCCGACAAATTCGGATGTTTAAGCAGATTCAGTAAGGTGGAGGGCAATGTCAATATAGAAGGTGAGGAGATAAGGGGTAAAGTACTTTTGGAGGGTTTTAAGATACAGGGAAGGAATGTTGAATATATTGATATATCTCTTAATGGGGACAAGGTAAATGCGGTTATGAAAATAGACGGGTTTGATCTGAAAGGTTCTGGCAGGTTTAAATTCAATCCGGATGATCCTATGTCTTCAAGGATAAATTTGAGAATAGAAGGTATAATAAAGGCTACAATAAGCGGTACAGTAAGGGAACCTTCAGTTAGCCTCCAATGAAGTATATATACCTTGTAAGGCATGCCCAAAGCGAATTTAATGAGAAGGGTATATTTCAAGGAAGTCTTGACAGCGATCTAACACCCCTCGGATATGTACAGGCAAGGATGGTGGGTGTATTTTTTGAAAACAAAGGTATAAAAAGGATTATCTCTTCTCCTCAAAGGAGGGCATTAAAGACCGCACTTACAATAGGGGATATTTTGGGTATGGATGTAGAGGTTGATGAGCGCATAAAGGAGATATCTTTTGGAGAACTTGAGGGGAAAAGATTTGTTGATCTCCTTGAAGAGATGGGAGATGTTTTAAGAAGATGGCTTAAAGATCCCCTTAACAATCCCTTACCCACCCAGGAGCCAATGGAGGAGTTCAGTAAAAGGATAAGTTCTTTTTTAGAAGATATAAGCAAGAGTAAAGAGGATTCGGTAGTCGTGGTTGCCCACGGGGGGACCCTTCATGCTCTCATTTGTATTGCGACGGGTTTGGGTCTTGAGAATATGTGGAATATACATAAAGATAACGCAAGTGTAAGCTGTTTAAAATACGAGGATGGTAAATACCAACTGAGCTATTTAAACCGTATATGTCATCTTAATCATACCTGAAATTTGTTAGCCTTCTCTTTCATTTCCTTTCCCTTCTTTGATAAGCTGTCTATTTCACGGGTTATATCTTCTATGAATCCTGTATTCTTTTCAGAAATTTCCCTCATCCTTTCTATATTCTGCTTTATACTCTCAAGGGCATTCATCTGCTCTTCAACGGATACCGCAATACTTTCAACAATCTCATATATCTCTTCTGAAACATGTTCTATCTTTCCGTAGCTCTCAACAACCGCTTCCGAGGATTTTTTGCCTTCTTCTATAACATTAAATGCCCTCTCCATTAATTCCGCTATATCTTTTGCCGCTTTACCGGAACTCTCCGCCAGTTTCCTTACCTCATCCGCAACCACCGCAAATCCCTTACCCACCTCTCCTGCCCTCGCAGCCTCTATTGCGGCATTCAGAGCTAAAAGGTTTGTCTGCTCCGCTATAAAGATAATTGTATCTGTCATGTTTGCTATTTCCTTACCTACTTCCATTATGTGATTCATGGCTTTTTCCATAGTATCAATCTTATCCCTGCCCCTGCTTACCGCCTTTGAGACTTCATCTGCTATTGCCCTTGCCTTTGCGGAATTCTCAGCTATGTTTTTTATGGCTACCGAATTTTGTTCCATACCCGATGCTATGTTTATTACCATATCATTGAGATGGGAGTTTTCCGCATTTACTTTTACTGCATTTTCTCTCAGTATCTGCATACTGTCAGCTATTTGCGAGGAAAAGTTTACTATGTCGCTTACAATTGATTGAAGGTTGTTCAGAGATTTATTTATAAAGGACTTTAAATCTTCAAGATCCCCTCTATATTCTTCCTTTATCCTTACCTTAAGATTACCTTGAGATACCTTTTCCATCAATTCCTTTATGGAATTTACCGCCTTTCCTATGGATGAGAATATTTGATTGAGGGATGTTATTATTTTGTCCAGTTCATTTTTCATTTCTTTTACTTTGAACTCTTTAAATCTCATATTTGTTTCAAGATCATCTACCATTTTTGTTATACCATCAATGTGCATTACTATACTTCTACCTATAAGCCATATAAGAAAGCTTATAACAATTAAGCTCAGAATAATGAGACCAACGGAGAGATTATTGGCTAGAGTAACAGTTTTTTCCAACCTCTTTTGATTTTCCTTTATCTCTTTTTCCTTAATTTCTATAAGTCTATTTATTGTATTCAAGAGATCTGTAAGAATTTGTTTTTCCGCTTCAATAAGCATTTCCTTTGCTTCATCTACCGCATCAAATTCAAGCATTTGAATTACTGGTATTTTGGCTTCGTCATTTCTCATTATTAGGCTGTAAAGTATATCTATTAATTTCTTTTCCTCTTCACTTTTAGCTTTAGGCAAATACTTTTCCTTTATCATACTTACTTTTCTGGTTAATTCCTTCTTCGTTTCTTTTGCCATTGTTAGATACTTTTCATCCTCTGGATCAAAGATCATATTTCTAAGTGCTACAGCCTCTTTTTGAATATCAATCAGTAGACTTTTGTATGTATCAAGCATATTTCTTGTTTCTTCCGCCCTTTCAAGGGCAATATTTACTTCCCGTGATATAAAGAATATGATTACCGCCACAATACTACCTGCTACTATAATAAGGGCGTTGAGTAATCTTAGTTTAGTCTTTATACCCATCTGATACTCCTCCGTGTGTTATATAATAAGGAGCAAGAAAAAATGGAGCTTTGGGAAGCTCTAAAAGAATCCGCGGAGAACTTCATCTTACAATATGGTTATATCGCCCTTTTTATCTTGTCTTTTACGGAATCAATAATACAACCCGTTCCCCCCTACCCCTTTATAACCGCAGCACCCCTTTTCAACCTGAGTCCTTGGGTCGCTGCAAATGTAGCTTTTGCGGGTAATTTGCTCGGGGCTGTAGTTTCTTTTAAATTAGCCCGTGTGCTAGGTGATAAGTTTGTTAAAAGGATATTTAAGGAAAAGTTATATTTGAAAGGTGAAGCATTAATGAACAGGTACGGCTTCTTTGCGGTTATAATAGGAGAGCCTTATAAACTTATGTGCTGGCTTGCGGGCATATTTGATATGCCCTTTTGGAAGTTTATTATTGCTTCTGTTATAGCTCGTTTTATAAGGATTTATATCTTCGCCCTAATGGGTGAAACAATAAGCAGAATATTTCTCTCTTAGTAAATCCCACTTATCTTCCCTTATGGCAATTTTTATGTCTTCCATAAGCTTGGCATAAAATCTAAGGTTGTGCAAAGTGTTTAGTATATATGAGGTTATCTCCTCAGCCACAAACAGATGTCTCAGATAAGCCTTTGTGAAATTTTTGCAGGTATAACAGTCACATTCCGGATCAAGGACTTCAAAGGCATACTTATGAACTTCATTCCTTATATTTACAACACCATAGGATGTATAAAGGATTCCCGTCCGTCCGCTCCTTGTGGGTATAACACAATCAAACATATCTATGCCCCTTTCTACCGCCTCTATTATATCTTCGGGTTTTCCTACTCCCATAAGGTATCTCGGTTTATCCTCTGGCAATATATCCGTTACTATATCCGTCATTTCATACATTATCTCTTTTGGCTCTCCTACAGAGAGACCTCCGATGGCATATCCGGGAAGATCGTACTTTACGGTTTCCTTTGCAAAAAATTCTCTCAACTTACCGTCAAATCCGCCCTGAACTATACCGAAGAGATACTGATTTTCCTTACTTTTTGCCTTTATACTCCTTTCCAGCCACCTTAATGTTCTTTCTCCAGCCTCAAGGGTAAATTCTTCCGAAGAAGGATATTCTATACAGTGATCAAGGGGCATTATAATGTCGGAGCCAAATATTTCCTGGATTTCTATAACCTTTTCCGGTGTGAAGAAATGGAGATCACCCGCCAAATGATCTCTGAATTCAACACCTTCTTCCGTTACCCTCACCTTCGCCTTTCTGTTTCCCAGCTTTCCCTTTGCTAGGGAGAATACCTGATATCCACCGCTGTCCGTAAGGATAAGACCTTTCCAGTTCATAAATTTTTTGAGATTACCCGTCCGCTTTATAACATCAATGCCGGGCCTGAGATAAAGATGGTAGGTATTTCCGAGAATAAGTTTATAGCCTATATCTTCCACCATCTTGTGGGTAAGTGCCTTTACTGTACCTTGGGTTCCTACGGGCATAAATATGGGAGTTTCTAAGGTGATGCCGTTAACGGTTAAAAATCCTATTCTTTTTTTACCTCTTTTTATATCAATTTCAAATTTGAACATGGGTGAATATTTTATATAATCTTTCTCAATGCTAAATATAACACTTGCCCAGATAAATCCTACCGTCGGGGATATAGAGGGGAACGTAAAAAAAATACTTGAGGTTCTTAGGGAAGTAAATGGTACCACCCATGTTGTTGTTTTCCCGGAGCTTGCAATATCGGGTTATATGCCCGATGATTTGCTTTTAAGGATTGACTTCCTTGAAGAATGCACCAAGGCAATAGGAAGACTCAGGGAGGAAAGTAACAGACTCTCCCCTCTTATAGTTGTTGGTTCTCCTTATCATGATGGGGATACATATAACTCTTTATTTCTTATACACAGAGGAGAGATAAAAGGGGTATATAGCAAACACTTTTTGCCAAACTACAGTGTTTTTGATGAGAAGAGATACTTTAACAGCGGAGAAGAGGACCTTCTTATTTCGCTTAACGGGTATTATGTTGGCTTTTCTATCTGTGAAGATATATGGCATCCCGACGGTGTGGAAAGGAGGCTTGCTTTAAAGGGTGCGGAGCTGATTATTAATATAAATGCGTCTCCATACTACAAGGGTAAGTATGAGTTTAGGGAAAATTTTGTGAAAGCAAGGGCTCAAGACAATATATGTTATGTTGCTTATCTCAATATGGCGGGTGCCCATGAGGAGCTTGTTTTTGACGGTAGGAGTTTTATAGTTGATCCAGAAGG
>WFPJ01000103.1 GCA_015487615.1 Aquificales bacterium
CTTATACCCCTCTTTGATCCACCGCGGGAGGATTCTAAAAAAGCGATTGAGGAAGCAAAAAGATACGGTGTAAATATAAAGATGATAACGGGTGACAATATAGCGGTTGCAAGATATATAGCCAAGTTGCTAGGCATAGGAGAAAATATACACAGCGCAAGGGAGCTGAGGGGTGAAACTTATGAAGAATATGTAATTCTTGCTGAAATAATAGCGAAAGCCCTTCTCAAGGTGGAGGGAATCTCGGAAGAGGAAGCCTTGAAAAAGGCTAAAAAGATAGCGGAGTTGGTTGAAAAGGAGTTGGAAAACAGAAAGTTACCAGCGGGTACGGTTAAAAGACACGAGTCTGAGATAATAAAAATAATTGAAGAGGCGGACGGCTTTGCGGAGGTTTTTCCAGAAGATAAATACTTTATAGTAGATAAACTTCAAAAGGCAAATCATATAGTGGGTATGACAGGTGACGGAGTAAACGATGCACCCGCTTTAAGAAAAGCAGATGTAGGTATTGCGGTATCAAATGCCACTGACGCGGCGAGAGTGTCAGCATCCTTAGTTTTGACAGCTCCCGGTCTCATGGTCATAATAAAAGCCATTGAAATAGCAAGGGAAATATTCGGAAGGATGGAATCCTATACAATCTACAGAATAGCGGAAACCATAAGGGTTGTCTTGTTCATGAGTCTTTCCATAGTCATATTTCAGTTCTATCCTGTTACACCTATAATGATAATAATACTTGCCCTTCTAAACGACATACCTATCCTTTCCATAGCCTACGACAGATCCAGGATAGCTAAGAAACCCGTAAGATGGGATATGTATGAGATGATAGTTATGGCTTTTTGGCTCGGTATAGCGGGAGTTATATCTTCTTTCCTGCTCTTTTTCTTGCTTGTAGAATACTGGGGCTTAAGTCATGACCTGATAAGATCCATAATCTTTACAAAACTTGTGGTGGCAGGACACGGTACTATTTACAATACGAGAGTAAAAGGCTGGTTCTGGGAAAAACCTTACCCTTCTCCCATCCTCTGGATAGCGACCTTCGGTACGAGAATCATAGGAACAATAATAGCGGTTTACGGATTTGGTTTAATAACACCCATAGGATGGGAGTGGGCATTATTTATATGGGGATATGCACTTGTATGGTTTATATTTAATGATGCGGTTAAAATGGCAATACTGAAGATGTATTGGGCTAAAAAGTTCTTCTTTGCTCCGGGTCACTTCAAGTGGTTGAGGAGAGAGCTCGGGGAGAAGGTAAGCTGAGGATGTTTTATATATCCAAGGTTTCCCCTTTTATCTTCTGCTTGGGAATTTTCAATTTGATTTACTCCGTTATTTATAAAAGTTTTTATGGCATTGATGAAAAATTCCTCGTCCTTCTTATTTACGGATTTATCTGTACCGTAATAGTAGGTGCAATGTACCAAATAATTCCTAACTCCCAAGGGGGAAAGCTTAAGCACGCTTATATCTCTTATCTCGTATTTGTTGGACTTATCCTGTTTTCCTTGTTTTCTTATATTTCCTTTATTACAATATCAACATTCTTCTTCTTTATTTCCATTCTTATCCTTTTGACTCACCTGCTACCCACCATAAAGAATTGGCATCCCCCTACGGTGAAATTTCTTGGTGCTTCCCTTATATATCTATTTTTGTCATCACTCCTCTTACTCCTAAGCGGTTTTGGTCTTATTAATATTCAAACAGCGGTACATACCGCAACGGTAGGAGTTTTGCTTAATGCGGTTTACGGTGTAGAGTTGGCGTGGATACCTATGCTAACAATGACGGCGGTTGATCTGAAAAAGGCTAACCTTCTTTTTTATGTAAAACAGATTTCAACGCCACTCTTTATATTAGCCTTTTACACACTGGAATACAAATATGTAGGAATGGCTTCCCTTCTTGAAATAGGAATAGCGTTCTCCTTCATAGTGCTTGTTTATACAACTTTAAGGAAGAGGAAAGGCTTGGCAAATGTACCCACGGTGGTTAAGGTTTTCCTTTACGCACTTTTGCTGTTGCCCGTAGGCATGATTTTAGGATCCTATATGGCTTTTCATCCAAAAAACATAAACCTTTTCATAAATCTTCATATAAATGTTCTTGTTTACGGATTTGCAGTTTTCACAGTATTCGGCGGTATATTCCATCTCCTGCCGAGGATAGTGTGGAACTGGCTTTACGCAGGTAAAACATCAACGGTTACGATAAGTGATCTTGTTGATGAAAGGGGATTTAAAACACTTGTAAAGTACTCCATTATTTTGTATCCCCTTTTTGTAATTATGGATATGTACTTTAATCCGCCTCGTATTTTACCCCTTCTTATATATTTATCCATTATACTTTTATACATTAAGGTAGCTTTTTTGAAAACCTTAATTACAATCAAAAAGGAGAAGGAACATGGCGGTAATAAAGAGACTTGAGGAAAGATTTAAGGAAGATTCTGTAAACACCGAGGTTGTTTATAACCATCCGAACGGAAGGGTAATAAGATTTTACATACCGAAGGAGAAAGAGGTAAAACCCCACAGATCCAAATCGAGTGTGTTTATTACAGTACTTAAGGGAGCCTTAGTATTTTACATGGGCAAGGAAGATGCCTATGAAACCTTGAAAGTGGGTGATTCAGTTTATTATGAACCGGATGAACTTCACGGATTTAAGGCATTGGAAGATTCTGTTGTTGAGGCGATAATTTCTCCCGATCCCTCTTCCCAGAAATTAAGCCTCTAAAACCTTTCCCGCTCAAGCGACAAAAAGTTGTGGTATAATAATAACAAACGCTCATGTCAAAGGAAAATCAATACACCGCGGAAGCCATCAAAGCGGTAACAGGCTTAGAGCATGTCCGCCTAAGACCCTCTATGTACATAGGTGATATAGGGGAGAGGGGTCTGCATCATCTTATATGGGAAATACTTGATAATGCGGTTGATGAAGCAATGGCGGGTTTTGCCCGCAACATCACAGTTATTATCCATGATGACAACTCGGTTACAGTAGAAGACGACGGAAGGGGTATTCCTATAGATATTCATCCCGAAACAGGAAAACCTGCGGTTGAAATGGTTTTCACCCTCTTAGGGGCAGGAGGAAAGTTTGATAAGAAAGCCTACAGATACTCCGGAGGTCTTCACGGTGTAGGAGCTTCTGTGGTAAATGCCCTTTCCGAATGGCTTGAAGTAGAAGTTTACAGGGACGGTAAGATATACAGGCAGGAATATAAAAGGGGAGAACCCTTATACGATCTCAGGATAGTAGGGGAAACAACAAAAAGAGGAACTAAAGTAAGATTTAAACCGGATGCGGAGATATTTGAAACAACGAAGATAAAGTTTGATATTGTAGAAAAGAGAATAAGGGAACTCGCTTACTTGAATCCGGAAGTCACATTCAGACTTATAGATGAGAGGACCGGGAAAAATCTCACATATAGGTTTGAAAAGGGTATTGAAGAGCTTGTTAAATTTCTGGAGGCAGGAAAGGAACCACTATTTGACGGAATAATAAGAATACAAGGGGACAGGGACGGGGTTATAGTTGATATAGCCTTTCACTATACGAAGGAATATAAGGAAGTACTTGAAGGTTTTGTAAACAATATTAAAACAATTGAGGGCGGTACCCATATAACCGGGTTCAGGAGTGGGCTTACAAAGGCTGTTATGAAAAGTGCCCAAACCTTAAAACTTTCAAAGGAACTTAAACAAACCTTTACGGGCGAAGACATAAGGGAGGGATTGGTAGGGGTGGTAGCATGTAAGGTACCAGATCCCCAGTTTGAAGGGCAAACTAAAACAAAACTCGGAAATCAAAATGTAAAGAATATAGTTGAATCCATTACCTATGACCACCTTATGAAGTTTTTTGAAAAAAACAGAGAAGTACTAAGACTTATAGTTGAAAAGGCTATTGAGTCCGCTCTGGCAAGGGAAGCGGCAAAAAAGGCAAAGGAGTTGGTAAGGAGAAAGTCACCCCTTGAAGATTCTGTATTACCCGGTAAGCTTGCGGATTGTTCAGAAAAGGATCCCCACAAATGTGAACTTTTTATAGTTGAGGGAGAAAGTGCGGGAGGCTCTGCAAAGCAGGGAAGAGACAGAAGATATCAAGCAATTCTTCCATTAAGAGGAAAGATAATAAATGTTGAAAAGGCAAGAATGGATAAGGTGCTTTCCAATGAGGAGGTAAAAACGATAATAAGTGCGCTCGGATGCGGAATAGGGGATGATATAGATCTTTCAAAGTTAAGATATGACAAGATAGTTTTAATGACTGATGCGGATGTTGATGGTTCTCATATAAGGACACTGCTTTTGACCCTCTTTTATAGATATATGCCTGCACTCATAGAAGCGGGCCACCTTTATATAGCCCAACCCCCTTTGTACAGGGTGAAAATAGGGAAGCAACAATTTTATGTTAAGGATGACAGAGAGTTTGAACAGCTCTTGCTTAAAAGGATAAAGGAAACATGCACCTTGGCGGATGCGGGCGGAAAGCAGTATAAAGGAGATGCTTTGGTTGAGCTTCTAAAAAATATAAAACATTTTGAGGAAAGTTACAAAGCTGTTATAAGGAAAAAAGGAGAAGATGTAATAAATGCACTTCTTAAGTTAAAGGTGAGAGAAGAGGATTTGAGGAGCAAGGAAAAAGTTCAAAATATTGTAAAGGAACTTTCGGAAGAGTTGAAGGATTATAAAGTTGAAGCCAAGTACGATGAACTTGAGGGTGCCTATGATTTACTGTTTACCGATGAACAGGTGGACAGAAGGGTTATAATTGATGCAGATTTTCTATCATCACTCTCTTATAAACAGATGATAGAAGGCTTTAATCTTAAGCTACCAGTTACAATAGAAATGGGAAGCAAGAAAAAGATTATAAACAGATTAGATGAAATTTATAACGGAGCTATGGAATTGGTTAAAGAAAATATGGAGGTTCAGAGATATAAGGGTCTCGGTGAGATGAATCCCGAACAGCTCTGGGAAACGACCATGAATCCAGAAACAAGAAGGCTTGTAAGGGTTACCCTTGAGGATGCTGCCGAAACTGACAGAATATTTTCCGTACTTATGGGTGAAGCGGTGGAACCGAGGAGGGAATTTATAGAAACCTATGCAAAAGAGGTAAGAAACTTGGATGTTTAAAAGGATAGTTGTAGGTCTTGACGGGTCAATCTCCTCTTGGAATGCGGTAGACTACGCCTTTGATCTTTCAAAGCTTATAAATGCACCCGTGATAGGCGTATATGTTATTGATTCAAGACTTATAAATGAAACCTTCATTACTGACCTGCTCGGATTCTTGGGTTTCACCTATTACGAGGATATGACGCCCAAGATAAGAGAGTTTTTAAACAAGAGGGCTGACGAAGTCTTAAACCAATTTCTTGATTACGGAAGGGAAAAGGGTATAAATGTATCCGTTGTAAAACTTGAAGGGGTACCTTATAAGGAACTTTTGGATCAGACAGATAGGGATGACATACTCTTCATAGGTAAAAGGGGAGAAAAATACATAAAGGGTTTTCTTCTCGGTTCCACATCCTATATAGTAGCTAAAAAATCTAAATTTCCCGTTTTCATGGCTACATCTAAGCACAGGAATATAGAAAGGATAGGGGTTGCCTACGATGGTCGTGCGGGATCCAAAAAGTTAAATGAGTATGCAAAACTCTTCATGAAGGTTTATAATGCGGAAATTCACTACATATATGTAAAGGAGAGCAGAGAGATAGAGGACATAGAAACGGAGCTACTTGAAAATCTTGATTTCAAATTTGTATTTCACGGCAGAGAGGGTATGCCAGAAGAGGAGATAATAGATGTATGCAAGGAAGAGTCTATAGACCTTCTAATAATGGGAGCATTCGGAAAGGGTGAATTTAAGGAGCTTATAATGGGTAGTACTACATCCTTCATAATAAATAACCTTGATATACCCCTACTACTTGTTAAGTAAATCCTTAAAAGTTACTTTTAGATTTCTGTTAGCTTCCGCTTCCTTTATCCTCCTCACTGGTGTTTTGTGAGGTGCTTTCTTTATTACCTCGGGGTTTTCTTTTGCTTCTTTTACTATATTTTTTAAGGCTTCCGCAAAAGATCTTATGGTTTGAAGAGTTTCTGTCTCCGTAGGTTCTATCATAAGGGCTTCCCTTACGATAAGGGGAAAATATACGGTGGGGGCATAAAAGCCGTAGTCAAGCAACCTTTTGGCAATATCAATAGCCCTTACATCGTACTTAAGTAAATTAACTGCGGACAAGACAA
>WFPJ01000104.1 GCA_015487615.1 Aquificales bacterium
CTCAAGGTGTTGGGTAACCTGAAGGCTATAAAAAAGGCGTCGGAGATGTAAGATGAAGCGAAAAAGTAAGCTATAACCGCATCCCTGAGATACCCCGCTATTCTGCTTAAGGCTGTTGCAATTGAAAAGGCTACCGAAGCTCTTAATATCTTCATTTCTCCTGTTATAATAATAAACCTTTGAGGAGGTCGTAAATTGTACAAAGTACTTATTACTGATCCTATATCACAAAAAGGAATAGAAATATTACAGAATGAAGAAGATATTGATCTCTATAATGAACCCGATATACCTTTTAATGAGCTTCTTGAGGTAGTTCACGAGTTTGATGCAATTATAACAAGAAGCAGGACACCTGTTAATAAAGAGCTTCTTAGCAGGGCTGAAAGATTAAAGGTTATAGGAAGGGCGGGTGTGGGTGTTGATAATATTGATATTGAAGAGGCTTCACGAAAGGGTATTTTGGTTATAAACACGCCCGGTGCAAACACCATAGGAGCTACAGAGCTTACCCTGTGCCACATGCTGAGCATTCTAAGAAACTCCCACGAAGCCCACATGTCCGTTAAGGAAGGTAAATGGGAAAGGAAAAGATTTATGGGTACGGAGTTATACGGTAAGACCCTTGGTATCATAGGACTGGGAAATATAGGCTCTCAAGTGGCGATAAGGGCTAAAGCCTTCGGTATGAAAGTACTTGCCTACGATCCCTATATACCGAGGGCTAAGGCGGAAAAGCTTGGTGTCAAGCTTATGGAGAATCTTCATGATATGCTTAAAGAGATTGATATACTTACGATACACGCTCCGTTAACCCATGAGACAAAGAATATGATTTCAGAAAAAGAGTTTGAAATTATGAAAGACGGTGTTTATATAGTTAACTGTGCAAGGGGAGGAATAGTAAATGAAGAGGCATTAATAAAAGCCCTTGAAAGCGGTAAGGTCAGGGGAGCGGGTATAGATGTTTACTCCCAGGAACCACCCCCCAAAGAGCTGATAGATAAACTTTCAAGGTTTCCGAATGTATCCCTAAGTCCCCACATAGGTGCAAACACTTATGAATCTCAGGAAAATGTGGCTGTGATAGTAGCACAGCAAGTTATAAAGGCACTTAAAGGCCTGACTGTAGAATATGTAGTGAATGCACCCTTTCCGGATCTTTCGGTGCTTACCCTCATTAAACCCCATCTTGACCTTGCGGAAAAGATGGGCAAGTTTTTGGTACAGTGGAGTGATGAAGGCATAAGGGAGATTCATATTGAAGTAAGGGGGGACATAGCGGAACATTTCCATCCAATCTCAGCCGCTGTACTTAAGGGTATCCTTGAAGAAACCGTTGATTTTCCGGTGAATATTATAAATTCAGTATATGTTGCTCGGGACAGGGGCATAAAGGTTGAAGAGCTATCATCAGAAGAGACACCCGATTTTAAACATTATATAAAGGTTATAGCGAGAGGAGACAATTCAAGAAGGATAATAGCGGGAACAGTTCTTGAAGATCAACTGCTAAGACTTGTTCAAATAGATCATTACAGGGTTGATGTTGAACCCGAAGGAATAATGCTCGTATTTGAGAACAAAGATGTGCCGGGTGTCATAGGGAAGATAGGCTCAGTTCTCGGCTCAGCCAATGTAAACATTGCAGGTTTCAGATTGGGAAGGGAAAAGAAAGGCGGTATAGCCCTCGGTATATTGAACCTTGATGATCTTGTACCGGATGAGGTTATAAAAAAACTTTCTGATATACCGGAGATAATCTTTGTTAAACAGATAGTACTTTGATTTGTTAACTCCCTCCCCCTTAACCTTCTTATTTACTATTCCTAAACCTTCTGACCAACGGCACCAAAACAACAAACATCCAAATCAAGGCGGTCTGAGGTGCTACAGTACTACAATTACCCTTCTTACCATCACCCTGACCACCAGAAGACAAAGCCTTAACAACAACCTGAAGTGTTTTCTCCACCTTACCACCCTTACCATCCTCAACTATAAGCTTTACCGTATATGTATTAGCATCCTTATAAGTATGATCCTGTGTTGAATTATTTGTACATGCCTGTATGGTGTAATCTACATTACCATCATTATCCACATCAATCTTACATGTCAAAGTATCACCATCCCCATCATTAATATCCCAGCTGAAGGTTACCTTCAAGGGTGCATTACCTGAAGTGGGATTGGCGGAGAAGGAGTTTATCTGGGGAACTGAATTAACAGAAACATTTACTATTTGACTTACAGTTCCGCCCGTTTTACCATCACTTATAATAAGTCTTGCCGTATAGTTTCCACCCTGATTGTAGGTATGCTGGTAGTTTGAATTATTTGTACAGTTATTTATGGTTGTTTCTGGTGTTCCGTCGTCGTTTACATCTACCTGACAGGTGAGGGCATCACCGTCAGCATCGTTTATATTCCAGCTGAAGGTTACCTGCAGGGGAGCATTTCCGGAGTTGGGGTTTGCTGAGAAGGAGTTTATTGCGGGGGGTGTGTTAACGAGTACATTGATTGTTGCATTGGTTGTTCCGCCGTTTATATCGGTAACAATGAGTTTTGCTGTGTAGTTGCCTGCCTGGTTGTAGGTGTGTTGGTATGTATTATTGCTTGTGCAGGGGTTTATGGTCTGCTCAATATTACCGTCATTATCAACATCAATGTCACACTTCATCTGCTGACCTTCTGGTTCGTTGATGTCCCAGGTGAAGGTTACTTGTGTGCCAGGTAGTACCGGGCTTTGGCTGACTGAGAAGGAGTTTATAACGGGTGGAGCTGTTGAAAGGTCGGGGGTGAGGATGGAAACAAAGAAATCACTTAAACCATTATGTGTGTTGTCAAAGGCGTTTTGTGTAGTAGGGAAGTTATTTGAACTTGTCCACCCCGTAACGACGATGTTTCCGTTTGGATCCATGTCTATACCGTAAACGAAATCTGTTCCACTTCCTCCCACATAGGTTGAGGCGAGGAGCTGTGTCAGATCCTTACTGAACAGACTTATAACTACATCCCAGTCACCACGATTAACTCTTTTATAGGCACCTGTTGTGGTGGGGTAATTGGTTGAGTTTGTTCTCCCAGAAATATAAACATTATCATTGCTGTCCAGAACTATACCCCCCAC
>WFPJ01000105.1 GCA_015487615.1 Aquificales bacterium
GGTTTTACCGCAATATTCTTAATAGATCTTATAAAGGGCTTAGATAGCAATGTTATATTGATTACAAAATTAATAGCCACAGCCCTTATAGGTCTCGGTGCCTTTTCCGCCAGCTTCCACCTCGGACATAAGATGAGAGCATGGAAGGCTATAAAAAGATTTAATACCTCATGGCTTTCAAGGGAAGCGGTTTTCAGTGGTATATTCGGATTCCTGCTTTTTATTTCCTTTTTGATTCAGCTCTTTTATAACACAAAGGCATACATTATACTGGACATTCTTGCTGTAATTACGGGATGGCTCAGTGCATTTTCCACTGCAATGATATATACCTCAAACCGCTTCGTTCCAGACTGGAATACTTCCTTGAATACACTGTACTTCTTAGTAATGTACGGTTTTCTAGGTACATCCCTTGCATCACTTATCCTTTACTTGAACGGAAATGTTGAATCAACAAGAATCATTCTTATAATATCCCTTTCCCTTTTTATAGTAGGTCTCACTATAAGGATAGCCTACAATATAAGAAGATACATCATAAAATTGCCTACACTCAACGATGCCCTTAATCTGCCTCAAAACAGGGAGGTTAGAATACTTGATAAGGGAAGTACAACAGACAACTACTGCACAACAGAGTTTTATTACAAAAAGGGAAAAAGCCTGCTTCCTTCCCTACTTCCACCTGCCTACATATTGACCTTTGTAATCCCTATAATGCTTCTAATAACCTGCATTGCTAAGGGACCTAATACGGGTCTTCTGACGCTGTCCCTCATATCAGCAACCGCGGGTTCATTTATAGAAAGATGGTGTTTCTTTGTAGAAGGTAGGCATGTGCAAAACTTATATTACGGCCTTCTGTAGATCTATTTTTCCCGCTTTAAGCTTTTCAAGTGTTCTCCTTATACCCCTTACCGCCTGTTTTATCCTCAATTCGTTTTCAACAAGGGCAAATCTGACATAACCCTCCCCGTACTCACCAAAACCAACACCTGGTGCCACCGCTACCTTAGCCTCCCTTAAAAGCAACATGGAAAAATCCACTGAGTTAAGTGAAACCCATTCGGGAATCTTTGCCCACACAAACATACTGCCTTTCGGCTTTTTAACAAACCAACCCGCCCTTTTAAGACCCTCTATCAGGGTATCCCTTCTTTTCCTGTATATTTCCGCATTCCTCTGAACTATCTCATAAGGGCTGTCAAGGGCTATGATTGAAGCAACTTGGATAGGGGTAAATACACCGTAGTCAAGGTAGCTTTTAAGATGTGCAAGGTTTTTAATAAGTATTTCGTTTCCTACAACAAAAGCAATTCTCCAGCCCGCCATGGAAAAGCTCTTTGACATGGAATAAATTTCCACAGCTATATCTTTTGCACCTTCTATTTCAAGAATGCTGGGAGGTTTGTATCCGTCAAAGGCTATATCCGCATAGGCAAAATCATGAATGATCCATATACCTTTCTCCTTTGCAAATTTAACTATTTCCTTTAAAAATTCCTTTTCAACACATACGGTAGTTGGATTATGGGGAAAACTTATAACAAGAGCCTTGGGAGAAGGCATGGTCTCCTTAACTATCTCATAAAGTTTCTTTATAAAGTCTTCCTGAAAATCTCCATCCTCTTCCGATGTAATGGGTACTGATCTTACCTCACCCCCTGCTATTATCGGAGCATAATAATGAATTGGGTATGTCGGGTTTGGAACTAGTACCGTATCACCCGGACTTATCATGGCAAGCATAAGATGGGAGTATCCTTCCTTTGCTCCAATGGTCATTATGGCTTCAGTCTCCGGGTTTAATAAAATACCGTATCTCCTTTCATAGAAATCACATATAGCTTTTCTTAATCTGGGTATCCCCCGGGATGCGGAATAGCCGTGTACATTGGGTCTGTTTGCAACCTCACACAGCTTATCTATTATATGTTTGGCTGGAGGTATATCCGGATTTCCCATTCCCAGATCAATAATGTCCTCACCCTGTCTCCTCAAGTTGTACTTAAGCTCATTAACCTTTGCAAATATATATGAAGGCAATCTCCTTATCCTCGGAAACATCCATTCATTCTTTTCCATACCTTGCCCCCACCATATCAATACCTATCGTATCTTCTATGATAACCTCTATCATATCACCCTGTTTTAATTCATCCCCGTCCTTTATATAGATACATCCGTCAATTTCCGGAGCATGCATATATCCTCTTCCAATTCCCTTCTCATCTACGAGTGTTTCTACCCTTTTACCTATAAACTCCCTGAATTTTTTCTCCGTTATATATTCTTGAATATTCAATATTTCTTTCTGCCTTCTAAGCTTTTCTCTTTCCGGTACTGTATCCCCATAATCGTAGGCCTTCGTTCCCTCCTCCGGAGAATAGGTAAAGGCATGCACCCAATGAAAGTAACCTTCCTCCACAAACCTTTTTAATTCCTCAAAGTCCCTTTCATCTTCTGCGGGATAGCCAACAATGAATGCGGTCCTTAAGACAGCGTTCGGTAGAATTTTACTTATCCTTTCCAGAAGATTATAAATATCTCTCTTACCGTACCCTCTCCTCATGTGCTTTAAAACTTTATCAGATATATGCTGTATAGGTATATCAAGATA
>WFPJ01000106.1 GCA_015487615.1 Aquificales bacterium
CACCTATTCAATTGCCAATGTGCCAAAACGCAATCTATTAATATATACCATAAAAAACCGCAGGTCAAGAGGGAATAAAGGTATATTAATAGCTTAAACCTGTTACTTGACTTTCAACCAACCTTTTACAAAGTTCAAAAAATTAAGAAAAAAGTATTTCGCTATAACCAATTTTTATAAATTACATAATGTCCAATATAAACACTTAATCCGATTTTATACATAAAAATACAGCTTTTTATACCCGGAGGTTGCGGACATGAAATTAAAAAATCTCTCTACACCTTGGAAAATAGGTATAACAATAGGCATAATAATATCAGGCATAATAACGTTGGGTGCTGTAAGCTTAATTGGATCTGGCAGTATAAATAAAAGAGTTGTTAACCTATATACTCAGGAACTAAAGCCTCTAATCTCCTTAAACGGAATAAAGGGTGCAATGTATAGATATAGGGATAGAACACTCAGGTTTATCCTTGAAGGCGGAGATAAAAATGCAACAAGGCACTTAGAACATATGTTAAAACAGAAAGAAAGGGTTAAAGCAGGAATAGATAAGTACAAGGGAACAAGATTGAGTAATGAGGAAAAAAAGTATATAAACGAATTTGAAAAGAAATGGAGTAAATTCGTACACGTGGTTGAAAATGAAGTAATACCTTTGGTTAGGAGCAATACCGGTGAAGTTAACATAAGTAAGGCGGAAAATATTTTCTTCAGAGAAGCTCTTCCTATTTTCAGGAAAGCAAGGGACAATCTGAATGCTCTAATTGAATATCAGGAAAAAAGAGCGCACAGAAGATTCCAGAATGCAAACAAGATATACTCAAATGTGATGAGTATAACTTGGAGCGTTATATTTTTGGTGATTATACTCGCAATCCTATTAAAACTTAATCTTATTAAGTCAATAAGGACACCTCTATCAGAAATCCAAAGCTCAATGAAGGAATTGTCAAAGGGAAATCTAACTATTCAAACAACATATAAGTCAAAGGACGAATTCGGGCAAACACTCAACAGTTTCTCCGAATCCCTTAAGAGCCTAAATTCAACCATAAAGGAAGCCAAACAAGTAGCTAACGAAAACTCAAATATTTCTGATGAGCTTGCAGCAACTGCACATCACGTCAGTGCAAACGTAGAAAGAATGGCCAAATCAGTTCAAGTCATAAGAAAAGAAGGGGAAAGTGTATTATTAACAATAAAAGAGATTAATAATGGTGCTATAAAAGCAAGAGATATGATAAAGGAAGCTATAAGGGAGTTGAATGAAACTAAAGGCAAGATGGAAGAGATAGCAAATGCTGTAAAGCATGTGGCTGACAATGAACTTGAGCTTTCAAGAAGTATAGAAAAATTGAAAGAAAGATCCTCCGAAATCAGTTCAATAGTAAAAATGATATCGGATATAGCGGAACAAACAAATATACTTTCCTTAAATGCTGCCATTGAAGCAGCAAGAGCAGGAGACAGCGGAAGGGGCTTTGCAGTTGTGGCTGAAGAGGTAAGAAAACTTGCCCATAAAATTAAACAATCCCTTAATCATATACAGGAGATTATAAGCACAATTAATGAATCCGTAGTTGAAATAGCTACTCAAATGAGGAAAAATTCAGGTGCTATCTCAGAACTTTCAACGTTCTCAGAGGAAATTGGACAAATGTTCAAAATAATGAGCGAACGAATGAAAACAGCGGATTTAACTTATGAAGACATACTAAACGGATTTCAAGAAAATAAGGTAGCTGTTGAAGAAATAATAAAGCAGATAAAAGAAATAGATCATCTTGCCACAGGAAATGCAAAAAGTGTAGAAGAGATAGCAAAAGCAACAGAACATTTAAGGGATATAACAGTTGAACTGAACAAAAAATTGGACAGGTTTACCACCTGAAGTATTAGGTCATAAGGATAAGAAATAGTTGATCCTATTGAATTCAAATGATATATTATACCCATAGGGGGTATGGGTATATGAGAGAGGTAATAAGCGGTCTTTTCGGAACGATTGCATCCTTATTGGCAGCATCATGCTGTATAGGACCCACCCTCTTTGTGGTGTTCGGTGTATCCGCAGGAGGACTCGGTTACTTAACAGTGCTTGAACCTTACAGACCTTTTTTCCTACTAATAGGTTATATTGCGGTGGCTTATTCTTTCTATAAGATTTATCTAAAAAATCGTATTAAAAAGAGCGGTCCAGAATGTGCATGCGAAGAGCCTTACTGGATCAGAAAGCTAAGTAAGGGTGTCACATGGACCGCTTTATTTCTTCTTATATTCGCAACAATATACCCCTATATACTTATTAAGATTTACGGAGGTTAAAAATGATAAGGTTAAAAATCTACGGAATGACATGTGAGCATTGTGCAATTACTATAAAGAAATCGCTTGAAGGTGTTGAGGGAGTTAAAAAGGCGGAAGTTTTCTTTCCTCAGGGATATGCTGAAGTTGAAGGAGAAGCGGATTTATCGGAGTTAATGAAAGCAGTGAAAAAGGCAGGGTATAAAGCGGAATTATTTGAAGAAACTCCAAAGGTTTACATATCCAAAGGCAATACATATGATCTTTTTATTCTTGGAGGGGGTTCAGCAGGTTTTAGCGCTGCAATAAGGGCATCCGACCTCGGAGCAAAGGTTTTAATAGTAGAAAACAATGTAATAGGGGGAACATGTCTTAACAGGGGTTGCATACCCTCAAAATTCCTTATAGATGTGGCTAAGGAACTTTATAGGATAAAAAAACCCAAGTATGAAAGTATTAAGAACAGTGATTGTACCATTGATTTTAAAAAGGTTTCTGAAGAACTTAAGGTGCTCGTTGACAATATGAGGAAGGAAAAGTATTGGAATGTTCTTGACGCTTATCCCTCCATTGAATATAAACAGGCAAGGGGAGAATTTATAGGTGATAAAAGGGCAAGAGTAGGGGATGAAGAAATTACCTTTTTTAAAGCTGTTGTAACAACCGGTTCAAGTCCATTCATACCTTCTATTCCCGGTATTGAAAATGCAAAGATACATACCAGCGATTCTATCTTCAATATAGATTATTTACCTAAACACCTTATAATCATAGGCGGTGGAGCGATAGGCCTTGAAATAGGGCAAGCTTTCTTAAGAATGGGTAGCACGGTTTCCATTATTGAAGCTACCGATCATATAGGCGGATCGGAAGAACCAGACCTGAGAGAAAGATTGAAGAAATTACTTGAAGAGGAAGGAATGGAAATACACACCTCTGCCAAAGTTACGCAGATTGAAATGATAGGAGAAAACATAACAATTAGATTTGAAAAGGACGGAAAAACTATGGAAATTTATGGCACGGATATGCTTGTGGCAACGGGCAGAAAGCCTAATACCGAAAACATAGGTCTTGAAATATTGAATGTTAAAAGAAACGAAAAAGGTTTCATAGAAACCAATGAATATTTACAGACATCTAACGAAAATATATACGCGGCAGGTGATTGTGTGGGTAAAGCTATGCTTGTAACAGTGGCAGCCTTAGAGGGTGCGGTAGCCTCAGAGAATGCACTGCTCGGCAATGTTAAAAAGATTGATTATAGATCCATACCTCATGCCATATTCACAGATCCGGAACTTGCCTCTGTGGGATACAAAGAAGAAGAGCTAAAAAACAAAGGTATCTCCTATAAGTCAGCTATACTTGAGTTTTCAAAGGTACCCCGTGCTATACTCGGTAACAAAAAAGAAGGAATAATAAAAATGTTTGCTGAAGAGAATACAAATAAAATATTGGGAGTACATATACTTGCGGAAGAGGGAGCGGAGATAATTCACAAGGCAATTCCAATAATAAAGTATGGTCTTACCATTGAAGATGTTATAGAAATGGTTGATATATACCCTACCCTCTCGGAATCAATAAAGTTATGTGCCCAAAGCTTTATAAGAGATATATCAAAGTTATCCTGCTGTGCCCAGTGATATATTATTACCCTATGGAAAAGAAATACGGCGAGAAAGAAATTGAAAGGGCTGAACTTGAACCCTGGGATAATCCTGCCCCAGAAAGAGACTATCTTATAGAGATAACCTTTCCCGAATTTTCATGTCTTTGTCCAAGGTCGGGATATCCCGACTATGCAACCATTAAAATAAGGTACATACCTGATAAATACATAGTAGAACTGAAATCTCTAAAATTGTGGCTAAACAAATTCAGAAACAGGTACATCTCCCATGAACAGGCTACAAATGAGATTTACACCGCTTTATACGAAAAACTTAAACCCCGATTCTTGGAAGTAATAGGAGACTTCAATCCGCGCGGTAATGTACACACCATAATAAGGGTGCGAAGTGATAACAAATATGAATGACCTTATTTCTTCAAGCATTGATCAAAGGTTTCCCACTTATACCTGACAAGCGGAAGGTCAAGATGCTCCCATTCCCTCTTTGATGCATCATATACCCTCATACCTTTATAACCTTCAACATCCATAACAAAGTAAAGGAAGGCGGAGCCAGTACCTCCAAAACAGAATAAAATTACCTCATCGTCCTTATCTATCCCCAGATTTTTAAAAAATTCATCCGCATAGTAAGGAAACTCTATATATAGAAGATCAAGTTTTTCATCCCTTCTTATCCACCACTCCCAAGGAAAGGGAACGGAACAGGGTATGTGACCGTACTTTTTAGCGGAAGGAAACTTTGAAACACCAAAGTAATGACCGGCGGGTCTTCCGTCAATTATAGGAATTTTTCCTATATTCTCGTAAACATATTTCCAGTTTACCTCCTTGTAGCCTATATATTCAGCCTTAAAATTGCCTTTTTCCGGTTCAACTTCATCATATTCCACCGGATACTTCTTTAATACCCATGCTCTCCATCCCCCGTCAAGTATACTTACCTTCTCATGCCCCAAGAGATGAAAAACCCAATATGCATATACCGCACCCAATATTTCATTCAGATTATTACCCTTGTAGTATATAACCACATGAGAGTCATTAGATATACCCTTTTCCCTGAGCATTTTTTCGTAATCCTTAACGGGCTTTCTTACAAGGGCTTGGTTTACTTCATTGAATATCCTCCACTCTTCCTTTTCCGTAAGGACAGCACCGGGTATATGCCCGTCCATAAGATAACTTTGCATATTACTGAATTCCAAAATTACAAGATTATCCTTACCGAGATTCTTTCTTAATTCCTCCGGAGAAATAAGCTTAGGAAGGGAAAAACCGACACAACTCCAAATCAGTAATATAGCCAATACAACCATCACATTTAATATCGGTTCTTTACTCTTCTGTTACTTCTGTAAACTATTCTGACACCCAAAGACCTTAAAAAATCAATAAACTCCCTGTACCTCCATATCCTTCTGTCACACATAATAACGGTTCCGAAATCGGTAGCCTGTCTCATAAGCCTGCCGAATCCTTGCCTGAACTTCATAAAAGCCCTCTTCCTTTGATATATAAAAGGATCGGTTCCCGTGTTCCTTAAAAATCTCAATCTGTGAAAGGTCACGGGATCATCTGGACTATCAAAAGGAAGCTTTGCCATAAGAATACCCTTCTCTCCTTTCAAATCAACACCTGTCCAAAGGCTGTCCAGACCAACAAGCACATCAACACGATCCTTCAAAAAATCCTCCATCAAAACCATGAGGGGAGCCTCACCCTGCCTTCCCACATCCTTACCCTCAAATAGGTTAAGATGCCTTTTATTTGTAAGCAGAACAAGTATTTTCCTATGTAGAGTTTTTAGATAAAGATAGGCTTCTTTAAGGCACTCCTCCCATCCCTCCTCTTTCGGATTTGCATCCTTTACTATAAAGGTCACCTTGCTGTAATCAAAGTTGTAGGGCAAAGAGTGGTATTCACCCACAATCCCAGTTGTAAGTTCAATATCATAAGGATCAACGGTTGCTGATGTCATTACTATCCCCCTGTAATCCTCGGGATGTATTATACCCCTCGGAAATATGGGGAATATTTCCATCTTGTAATTAAAGGTTCCGAGCTTCCTACTCCAACTCCTTGAAACCTTATAGCCCAAATCTTCCGGTGCATCCCTCATGATCTCTGTAAACCTTTCAAGCTTCATTATCTTTTTCAGGACAAATTCATAAGATTTCACCTTTTTTATAAATACCTTCTCCTCTTCCGTCTCCTCTTCATATCCCGCCTTTACTGAAGAGAGAATCTCCTTGTCCACAATCCCTACATTCTCAAGGTATGTCTTGAATTTAAAGCTTATCATAAGCCTTGATTTCAGAAATTCCTCAAGCTCCGTAACAAGATTTTCCCTCACCCTCTTCCATGTATCAAGAACAGGTTTGGTTATATCTTTTTCAAAATCTCTTACATAGGGAAGGAAGTTCTCAAGGGGGGCCTCCTCCTTTTCTTCCGACAATATTCCCTCAAAAAAACGCCTGAAGAAGTATTCTGGGTTAAAGGAAACACTCTCTCCGAGATCTTCCAAATAACCTTTTATCTGATAGAGGAAATAAAGGGAAACAGATAGACCAGAAGACAGAGTAAGGTACTTATCAAGTTCATGAGCTTCATCTATCACAAGTATCCTATCCTTTGAATCTTCAAACTCTTTCAAACCTAAAAGGGCATGATTTATAACAATTATATCCGCCCTCCTCTCCATGTCCTTCAGCTTCATCCAATAAAGGCACATATCATAATAGGGACAAACCCTCCTATAAGCGGATGTACAATAGTCCTCGTCTATGTTTATCTTCTCCGCATCAACATTATCAAGAACTACCCGTGAAAGATCCCCGTCCCAACCCTCTTCCAAAAGCCTCTCTATCTCACTTATCTTTCCGGAAGATTCATATCTATCAATACAAAGATAGTTTGCTTTGCCTTTAACAACAGCATAGTTTATGTCTTCCCCGTAGATAACATGAAATTGGGCGGAAAGGAACTCAATATCCCTCCTTAGCTGATCCTGAAGCACTTTGGTACCCGTTGATATAATGGCCTTGATTTTACTCTCCATAATGGGTATCAGATAGCCAAAGGTTTTCCCCGTTCCCGTAGGAGCCTCTATAAGCTTAACCCCTCCCTCTTCAATAACTTTTCTTACAAGATTCATCATTATCTCCTGTGATCTTCTTCTCTCAAAGCCCTTATTTACGAGAAAGTCATATATTCCCATTACTTCGTTTTAGTTTAAACTATGTTAAAAACTATGGTAAATGTATTGGTCACGGGTGCAACAGGCTTTGTGGGAAGGCATATTGTAAAAAAACTGAAGGAAGAAGGTTACAGAGTTGTATGTCCCGTAAGAAATAAGGAAAAAGCTGTAAGTATTTTGGGGAACGATATATTTATTGAATGGGTAGATTTCTCTGATATAAACTCAATAAGGAACTTCCTTGAAGAAACTTCTCCCGATTTTGTAATTCACCTAATAGGCATACTTCAGGAAATAAGAAGCAAGGGTACAACCTTTGAAAGGGTACATCATGAATATACCAAGAATCTGTGTGAAGCATGCAAGGGACTACCTATTAAAAAGATTATCTATATAAGTGCCCTCGGCACTTCCGACAATGCACCTTCACGATATCACAAAACTAAATACTTCGCGGAAAGGGAGATAATTGAATCTGGTTTTACTTATACGATTTTAAGACCTTCCATTATACTCGGTCCCGAACAAAGGCTTTTCTCCGATATGGAAAAGTTAACGAGATTTTTAAGGATTATTCTGCTTCCTGATGCGGACAGTTATCACTTCCAACCAGTATATATTGATGACTTGGTTTGTGCGGTTTTAAAATCCATGGAAACAGAAACAACGGATAACAAAATATATGAGGTGTGCGGACCCGACAGGGTTACCATGAAGGATATTCTTACTTACTTCTTTTCCCATATAAACAGAAAGGTATTCGTACTGTCCGCACCCAAGAAGTTTATGTATTTATTGGGAAAGGTCGCGGAGTCTTTTCTTGAACCACCTCCCTTTTCCTCGGATCAGATACTTATGATGTGGAAGGAAAATATATGTGAGGGGAAAGATTGTCAAGCTTTTGACTTTGAAAAAATATGCGGAAGATCTCCTATAGGTTTTAAAGAGGCTATGGAAAGATCTCTTATGGGGTATCATAAACTAAGATGAGACTCTTGATGATAGATAATTACGACTCCTTTACTTATAATCTCGTCCAATACTTTTATATACTGGGAGCGGATGTTATTGTGAAGAGAAACGATGAAATAGAAGTAGAAGACATTGAATATATGGATATATCCGCCATTGTCATATCACCAGGTCCGTGTACACCCGCGGAAGCGGGCATATCTGTTGAAACGGTCAAAAGATTTTACAATAAGAAACCAATACTCGGCGTATGTCTCGGGCATCAGTCCATAGGCGTTGCCTTCGGCGGAAAAATTACGAAGGCAAAAAGGCTAATGCACGGGAAAACCTCCAAGATATATCATTCCGGTAGTGATATATTTGAAAACATTCCGAGTCCCTTTGAAGCGGTAAGATATCATTCCCTCGTTATAGATAGAGAAACATTGCCGAAGGTTCTCACCATAACAGCGGAGTCGGAAGACGGAGATATAATGGGTGTAAAACACATAGAATATCCGGTTTTCGGTGTACAATTTCATCCCGAATCCGTCTTATCCCAGTACGGTATGGACATACTGAACAACTTCATCAACATAAGCAAGAGGTATTTATGACCACATCTTCCCGAACTCCTCAAGGGGAATATTCGGTTCGGGATTTATATTAAGGGGAGCTGTTATACCCCTTTTGTATCTTTCAATCCCAGCCCTTGCTATCATAACCGCATTATCTGTAGAAAGTTTTAAGGGCGGTATTATAACCTCTATATCTTCATCTTCGGACCAATGATTAAATACTTCCCTCAAACGGGAATTTGCGGAAACGCCTCCTACAACAATTACTCTTCTTATACCCGTTTCCTCAACAGCCCTTTTTGTTTTATGAAGAAGAATATCAACAACAGTCTCTTGAAAAGATCTCGCCATATCCTCCCTTCTTATTTTCTCTTTTTCAATAAAGGTTTTAACCGCAGTTTTTAAACCGCTGAAGGAAAAGTTAAAGCTGTTGTCCCTGTATAGAGGCTTAGGAAGATCATAAATATATTCACCTTCTTTTGCAAGTTTATCAATTATTGGTCCTCCAGGATATCCCAGACCGAGCATCCTTGCCACCTTGTCAAAGCTTTCACCCACCGCATCATCAAGGGTTGACCCCATCTGTTTGTATCTACCGAAGTCTTCAACCACAACAAGTTCAGTGTGTCCGCCCGATACAATAAGGGCTATAAAGGGATACTCTGGTTCTCTGTTAATGAAAGCGGAATAAATATGACCCTCAAGGTGATGAACAGGTACGAGAGGCTTTCTCTTAGCATAGGCTATTGCCTTTGCAAACGCAACACCCACGACGAGAGAAAGTATCAAACCTGGGGTAAGTGTAAAAGATATAAAGTCAACCTCCTTAAGATCCTTACCTACCCTCGCCGTGTTTATCAGCTCATCAAACAGATATAGTATATTTCTGACATGTTCCCTTGCGGAAAGCTCCGGTACTACACCGCCGAACCTTTCATGGATTTTTGTTTGAGATGATAAAACATCCGCAATAACTCCTTCTTTATCAGAAAAGAGAGCAAGAGCTGTTTCGTCACACGAAGTTTCTACCGCAAGAGTTATCATTAAGCATTCTTTTTCTTAAGAATATCCATTGCCCTTCTCAGCTGTACATCAAGATCTGGTAGTAAAATAACACCGTTTTTACCCTGAAGTTTTAACTCCCTTACCTTATTTGCTATCTTTTCAGCTGTTTCCTGATCAAGTTCAACTATAACATCAGGCTCTATACCCTTTTTATGTATAAGCCTACCCTTGGGAGTATAGTAATAGGCAACAGTTAATTTGATAGCGGATCCATCTTCAAGAGGTATTATATTCTGAACGGAAGCTTTTCCGAAGCTCTTCTCACCTACTATATGTGCCCTGCCGTAATCCTGTAAGGCACCCGTAACTATCTCCGATGCGCTCGCGGAACCCTTGTTAATAAGTATTACAATATCCATATCTTCTGGTACAAGGGCTTCCCTCTGAGAGTAGTATCTTCTTGTTTCTTCACCCCTACCCTTGGTATATACGATAAGCTTATCCGGACCAAGGAAAAGATCCGCAACATTTACAGCTTCGGATAATAGGCCACCCGGGTTGTTCCTAAGATCAAGTATAAGACTATTTATACCCTCCTCTTCCAGCTTTGCTATAGCCCTTTCAAGTTCTCTAGATGTACCTTCTTGGAACTGCACTATCTTGATATAACCTATATTATCTATTTTCGTATATTTAACACTTTCTATCTTTATAATAGCCCTTTTTATCCTTACTTTTATAGGTTTTGCTTCTCCCTTTCTTATCAGTGTCAGCTCAACCTCTGTACCCGGTTTACCCCTTATTTTCTTAACAACATCAAGTAAGGACATCTGGAAGGTATCCTCACCGTCTATTTCAATAATGATATCTCCAGGTCTTACACCCGCTTTGAAGGCAGGCGTACCCTCTATGGGAGATATAACTATGGGTCTACCTTTTTCCATACCTATCTCTATACCCACACCGCCGAAAGATCCTTCTGTTTCAGTTCTAAACTCCTTGTACTGGTCTGGATCAAAGAAACCGGAAAAGGGATCAAGGGAGTGAAGCATACCGTTCAGCGCACCGTAAATTAACTTCTTAGTACTCGGTTCCTCTACATAATTTTCCTTTATTATCCTTACTACATCCGCAAACAATCTGAAGTATGTGTATTCATCATCAAACTTTGTAATATCATCAGCTTTTGATGTACCAAGAAGGAAACCGGTGTAAAAAGTAAGTATAATAACAACCAAGATTTTAAATTTCCTCATAAGCTCACTCCTCTTCACGATCATACAACCAGTTTTTCAAGTTCCCTTCTATTTAATATTTCAATATATCCCCTTTCCGTATTTATTATACCCTGCTTTTTCCATTTGCTCATAACCCTTATGGTTGTTTCAACAGTAGTACCAGTCATCTCCGCTATATCCTGGCGGGTTATGGGTGCCTCTATAACGGTAACTCCGTCAACCTTTTCTCCTATTCTATCCGCCAACTCAAGCAAAACTTTAGCAATCCTCTCCTCAACACGACCTGATGCTATACTTTTTAATATCTCGTATGTATTCAAAAGATTTACCGTAGCATCACATGTCATCTTAACAGCAACAGCAGGATATTTTATAGCCAGATTTATAAAATCCCTGTTTGATATGTAAAGAACGAGGGTGTCTGTTACAGCCTTTGCGGTGTATGTATTCTTAACCGCCTTGTTATCCCACTCTATCCACCCAAACACATCCTTGGGAAAAACGAGCCTAACTATTATAGTTTTACCGTCCTGTGTTTCTTTTATGATCTTAACTATACCTTCAACAAGTATAAATATACCCGGCTCCGCTTCTTCTTCAAAAAATAAATACTCCCCCTTCTCATATCTCTTTATACTCATATACTTAGCAACTTCCCTTAATTCATCAGCATTTAACACAGAAAAGATACTTACTTCCTTAAGGATATTTATCTTTAAATCTTCATTAAATTGCCTTTTTCCAATAGTTTTTTTTCCCATCCTTTTCCTCCTACCACTACTGTTGGTTCAAAAACCACATAATCGGTATGAAAGGATACGCGGTTCATTCCGCCAAAGGTATGATTGTCACCTATAGCAATGTGAATGGTCCCGCGTATCTTTTCCGCCTCCAAAATATTATCCGCCCTACTCGCCTTAGGGTTTGTTCCCACTCCGAATTCAGCTATGTATCTTGCTTCGGGCATCTTTTTAAATATATCCTCAATGTAGTATCTGTATTCCTCAAAACCCTCTATGTCCTCAACTCCGCCCCTGTTGAATTTAAATGTAATAGGTCTTTCAAGCTTCCTATCTGGACCGTATATTATAACAAGCTTGCCGTAAGCTTCAGTCTCAACCGGGGCTATAAAACCCTCTCCCGCAGGTAAATTACCAAAATCGCCTGCATTGTGGAAAAGTCCCGTATCAGCAAAAGCCTTTCTACCCTCTATGGAAAATTCAATATCTGTACCGTAATCCGATTTTACATGAACCCACGTAGCCTCTGTAAGTATATCAGATATATCCCTGCTTAAGGATGCAACCTCATACCAGTCAACATCCATTGATGTAAGGAACATTTCAGGTTCAAAAAGTGGCATTGATGCATATCTGGCTCCGAAATTATCAGTCAGCAGTTTTCTGAAAAACGTATGAGTTGTTGAATAATAAGGAAATGCAACAACCACATCAGGAGCGGATATGTTAAATCTCTTGATTATATTTAATACATCCTCCGCGGAATATTTATCTTTGTTAACTATCTTTTCCATAAAACCTTCCTCTATAAGGACATCAACAGCCTCCTCCCCTATAGCTAATCTCCACAGATCCACGGGGGGTTCGTGACCGTGCACCTTTGTAGGTTCATATATCATGTATCTAACATCTGATGTAAAACTTTTAGCCACATCCACAAATTCATTTAGCAAATCCTCATAATAGTCCCTCTCCCTGTCCGTAAAAATTAAAACCCTCTCTCCCTTTTTTATATTCAAGTTTTCCCTAAAAAGTTTCTCTATTTTGTCCCTGTACATAATCAATAATATATTTTAAAATAGAGCTAATTTAAAGGTTAAC
>WFPJ01000107.1 GCA_015487615.1 Aquificales bacterium
GCTCCCGCTGATAAATACAAAAGATCAATGGGTGTACTGTATTTCATATTAAGGGCTGTTTTAAAGAATATAACGATGAGTACCATTATTACAACCCTTCCAAGCTTCTCTTTTAGGTCTTCCAGGTTTCTTATAAACAGTACCTTTGAGGTTCTTTCGTCCCTTTGAGCTTGATCAATCTTTGATATGAATATTTCATATATACCCAGGGCGAATATCAAAAGGAAGGTGCCTATCAGGAACATATCTATTGACGTTATAGCGGAGCTAAGTAATTTTTTCTGGAATGTTTCATAGTCATGAATTTTTGTTTTTGATATAACAATAAAAAATTCATAGAATCCTGTTATGAAAAGGGCTAATGCGTAGAGAATAGAGCTTATTACTGCAAAAAGCACAAGTAGCCTTGATTTCCATAGGATCCCTTCAAATATCTCTTCAAGCCTTTTCACAAGAAAAATAGTATATCAATCTACGGTTATCTCTGAAGCAAATTTACGAAAGTCCTTCCTGAGGAAATCAAGTATATTCCTTATGAGATCTGTGTGATATCTGTTAACCCTTATGGTTACCCTTACACCCTCTGGTACCCTTAAAGATTTTACATCCGCGGAAGAATCCTTTAAAAAATCTCTAAGGAGTTTAACTTCCTCAGTCCCTTTTACTTTCACATTTATCATTCTGGTGAAAGGTGGAAGGTTTTCCTCCCTTCTTCTTTCTAATTCTCTTTTAAGGAATAGGAAAGGGTCCTTTTTTTCTATGCTTTCTATGGCGGGATGGTTGTCTATAATTGACTGGATTATTACACCCTTTTTTGCTGTTGTAAGACATCTCCATAAAAAGTAGTAAAACTGCTCGTCCGCCCTGTAGTCCGGTACTGATAATATATTCTCACCGTTGACGACTATAACATAATCAAACTGGGAGGACCATGGAGCATTTGTATCAAAGAAAATATCTTCTCTTATACCCCATCTCTTCTCAATCACTTCCATAACCTTTTCTATTCCTATACCGAGTTCGCGGAGCGAATGCCCGCAGTCGGGACAGCGGTTTTCAACTTCCGTAAATCTGCATTTGGTACATACGGTATAACTTTTGGATCTGAAAAAGGTAAGAAAGGTACCACAATTAGGACACTGGGCAATAAACTGGCATTTTTCACAGTACATGTAGCTGTATCCCCTTTTGTGGGAGATTATGAGTTTTGTTGCATCCTTTTCATTTAAAATGTTTATAGATTCCCGCGTTAATATTTCGTTGAAATGCCTTTTTATAACCTCCGTCCTTATTCTTTTTAAAAGGCTGATGTCCCTTTTAAACACTCCCCTTTCCCTTAGGTAGTAGCTTTCCAAGGAGGGAGCGGGACTTCCTATACTGAAGCCCGACCCTAATTCCTTTGCTACCAGGAAGGCGAGATTTCTTATGTCAATATGAGGTTCCTTAAAATGTTTTACAGAGGGCAAATGATCGTCAAGTATTATTAAATTATTTAAATCCTCCAAGGGAAGAAGAGAAGCGGGAAAACTTCCTCCCACCAAAGTGTTACCCCTGTGGGCTAAGAACCATCTATCTTTTAATAGTTTTTCTTTTAGATCTCCCCTTATTACAGGTATGCCTTCTTCTTCTATCTTGAGAAGATGACTTTTTGATGTTGATAAAACCAGGGTTGAACCTTCCGTCTCCTCATGTTTTGCCCTTATATATTCCCATACACTGTCAAAGTGTCCCCAAATAAGATAATTTTCACCCTTTGCCTTTCTTACGGGTTTCTTTTCAGGTTTAACATCAGTTTCTTCTTCCGATAGCTCTTTTACCGTAACTATAATTCCCTTTTTTAGTAAAGAGTTTATATGCCTTCTGGAGAGACCTTCCTTAATAAGGTCCTCTTCCCTTACCTTTCCTTCACCTCTGATCTTTAAAAGGATCCTTTTTATTTCTGGTTTTTTGATACTTGATAAGGCATTCTTCAAATCCGTACCGAGACTAAACACCCTTTCTTCTTCTTCTCTTGTTATCCACTCTTCCCTTAAGCCCAGAACCCCCTTTTGTATTAATGAGTCTATTAGACCTTTACCGTATCTCCTTACAGCCTTTTCGTATGTATAATCTTTCCTCTTTTCAATGTAACTGATAACCTCGCGGGTCTTTTTATCAAGACCTTCCTTTATTTTGGGAAATATGATTTTTTCTTTGCATCTTATAAAGGATGAAGGTATTAGTTGGAACAGTAAGGTTGTGAAGGGCACCCTGTAAAATCTTGAAAGTTCTTTTAGAGCTGATATATGATGTGGGAGTATAAGGGGGTGTTTGTCTGGGTAAGTTGAGATTACCTTTTTCCCTTCCGTAGCTATATCCGTTATTATTCCCGTATTTCCCTCTTCTTCAACTATTACCCTAAATCCTACAAAGGGTTCGGAAGGAGGTTTGGGCAGATCAAAATTTTTTATCCTTCCCGTATCAAAGGCTACCTTAAAGAACATCAGTAATTGTCAAGGATCATGTCAAGTATATGGGCTAATATTTCAAATTCCCACTGGTGGAAGTGATCATCTCTATTAAGTATGTGTATTATCCCTATACTTTCAAAGTAAAGTAACATCTTTGCAAGATCCGCAAGACCGCATATCTTTGAAGACTTTAGATCATGCATCTTTACGCGAGGAACGGGTTTTTGGGATTGCTTAAATATATCTATAAGTTCTTCTTTAAGTGTATAGTATAAGGTTTCAAAGTCACAGCTCATGTTAGTCTTATTATTTTATCAGGTCAATTATTACATCCCTGTCGCTAAATTTTATCTTTTTACTTCCTATCTCTTGATAATCCTCATGCCCTTTGCCCGCTACGAGTATTATGTCGTTCTCCTTTGATATATTGAAGGAGAAGCGTATGGCCTCTTCCCTGTCTTCTTTTATGAACACTTTGTCTTTGTTTGAGATGCCTTTGAGTATATCTCCTATTATGGAGAGGGGATCTTCATTCCTTGGATTGTCTGAAGTTAGTATAACTATATCGGAGAGTGCTTCCGCCACCCTGCCCATGAGAGGCCTTTTGCCTTTGTCCCTGTTTCCTCCCGCTCCGAATACGGTAATTATCCTTCCCTTTTCCCTTATTCTGTTGATTGCTTCAAGGACATTTCTAAGGGCATCGGGTGTATGGGCATAATCTATGATAAATACCCTCCCCTTTACTTCTATCCTTTCAAACCTTCCCGGCACTCTTACTTTTTTAACCGCCTCTTTTACGGTTTTCTCATCTATTCCTATATCAAGGCAATAAGATACACCCGCAGTTATGTTATAAGCTTGAAATTCCCCTACGAGGGGGGAATTAACGACTATCTCTTTACCCCTGTGATATATTTTCACATCCGTACCTTTAAAGGTTGAATGTACAGCTAGTATTTTTGTATCTCCAGAAAATCCGAAACCGGTTACACCTTTTCCCGCTTTTTTTAAATCCTCATAAAGCCTCTTTCCATAGGGGTCATCAGTATTTATGTAAGCTGTGTTATATCTGTATTCTTTAAAAAGCCTTGCCTTTGCCTTAAAGTATTCTTCCATGTTTTCGTGATAATCTAAATGATCCTGTGAAAGATTTGTAAATATTACCGCATCAAAGGAAGTTCCTCTTATCCTTTCTTGGTCAAGGGCATGAGAAGACACCTCAGCGCTTACATATCTTACTCCCTCTTCCTTCATCCTCTTTAGGATACTAAACCACAGGTGAGACGGCGGTGTTGTTCTCCCTTCCGAGATTATATCCTCTTTTATTCTGTAGTTTATTGTTCCTATTGCCCCTGTAGGGAATCCTGCCTCTTTTAATATACCTTCAATTATATAGGTTACCGTGGTTTTGCCGTTTGTTCCAGTAACTCCTACGATATTCAGTCCTTCAGAGGGGAATCCGTAGAAGATGTTTGATGCTATCGCAAAAGCCTTTCTTACGTTCTCAACCCTCTTTACACGGGGATGTTTGATAGGTTGATCTGTTACAACCAGAAATGCCCCTTTTTGAAGTGCTTCATCTATAAACATATTGCCATCAGTTGAATAACCTTTTATGGCGAAGAATATGTATCCCTCACTTACCTCCTTTGAATTGTTTGTAATACCTTTGCATATTCTCAGGGCATCAAGCAGGTCCATACTACTAATTTAGGAATTTTTTCAGAAATCTTCCTGTGTATGATTTTTTTATTTTCACAATTTCCTCCGGAGGACCTTCCGCTATAACTTCTCCTCCCCCATCTCCGCCTTCCGGTCCGAGATCTATTATCCAGTCCGCACACTTTATAACATCAAGGTTGTGTTCTATGACTACAACCGTGTTACCCCTGTCAACAAGCTTTTGGAGAACATCAATTAGTTTCTTTACATCATCCATGTGGAGGCCCGTAGTTGGTTCATCAAGAAGATATAAGGTTCTCCCTGTTTCTTTCTTGGATAGTTCTCTTGCAAGCTTTATCCTTTGTGCCTCTCCCCCCGACAAGGTTGGGGCAGGTTGACCGAGTTTTATATATCCGAGACCCACATCCTTAAGAAGCTCAAGCCTCCTTCTTATGGCGGGGTTATGCTGGAAGAATTCGTAGGCTTCATCAACCGTCATATCTAAGACTTCCGCTATATTTTTACCTTTATATAGAACATCAAGGGTTTCCCTGTTATACCTTTTTCCTTTACATACATCGCAGGTTACATAAACGGGCGGTAAAAAGTGCATTTCCACCTTTATAACCCCTTCACCTTGACATGCTTCGCACCTTCCCCCTTTTACATTAAAGGAGAATCTTCCCGGCTTGTAACCCCTTGCCCTTGCTTCCAATGTATTAGCAAACAGGTTCCTTATCAAATCAAATATCTTTGTATAGGTTGCGGGGTTGCTCCTCGGAGTTCTTCCTATGGGTGACTGATCTATATTTATAACCTTATCAATATGTTCAAAACCTTCTATCCTATCAACCTCCCCGTGGGTTTCCTTGGATCCGTAAAAAAGCTGTCTTGCATACTTCCATAGTACATCGTAAACCAAGGTTGATTTACCGCTTCCCGAAACTCCAGTTATACAGACAAAAAGTCCCAATGGAATATTTACAGTTATATTTTTGAGATTATGTTCCCTCGCACCTATTATCTTAAGCCATTTATCTGAAGGTTTCCTTCTTTCTTTTGGAACTTCTATTTTTAACCTTCCTGAAAGATAGGCACCCGTAAGGGAGTTTTTATTCTTTTTTATCTCCTCAACTGTCCCTTGGGCAACCACATAACCGCCGTCTTTTCCCGCCCCGGGACCGAGATCAATAATATGGTCCGCGGACTCTATGGTTTCCGGGTCATGTTCAACGACTATTACCGTGTTACCGAGGTCCCTCAGCTCTTTAAGGGTTTCTATGAGTCTGTGGGTATCCCTCGGATGCAATCCTATGGAAGGTTCATCAAGTACATAAAGTACCCCGGTAAGCTTTGATCCTATCTGTGTTGCAAGCCTTATCCTTTGCATCTCCCCTCCCGATAAGGTTGTTGCGCTCCTTCCGAGGGAAAGGTAGTCAAGTCCTACATTTACAAGAAATCCTAACCTTTCCGTAATTTCCTTTATAAGCCTCTCACCTATCTGCAACTCCTTTTCTGAAAGCTTTTTCGGTAGATGTTTAAAAAATTCATAAGATTTACCCGCGGGCATTGAAACAACATCCCATATACTTTTGTTGTCAACGAGGACGGAAAGGGCTTCTTTCCTCAGTCTTGCACCTCCGCACTCGGGACACGGTACTTCTCTAATAAAATCCTCTATCTCTTCCCTTATCCTTTCCGCGTCTTCCTCCATAAATCTTTTCTGCAGATGGTTTACTATGCCTTCATACTCAAAGCTCTCCTGTCCCCTCGTTCCGTACAGGAGTATGTCCTTGGCACGCTGTGATAGTTTTGAAAACTTTGTATAAGGGTTTATACCCAGCTTTCTGAGGACATTGGCTATGGAAAATTTCAGATACCCGAAATATCCAGACTGGGTTATTCTGAAGGCGGAAACCGCAGGTTCATCTTCATCTACCAAAAGACCCACATCTATCTCCCACTTCACCCCCAGTCCTTTACATGAGGGACATGCACCGTAAGGAGAGTTGAAGGAAAACAGTCTTGGAGACAGCTCGGGCAATGAAAAGCCGTGATCGGGACATGTGAGCTTTTCACTCATTAATTCTTCCTTCATTGTTTCCGTATCTTCCACCTTTATTAATCCCTTTGAAAGCTCAAGGGCTTTCTCTATTGAGGTGAGCAACCTCGCCCTTTCCTCATCTTCAACGACCAATCTGTCCACGACCACATCTATGTCGTGCTTTTTATTTTTCTCCAAGGGCGGCACCTCTATTACCCTTCTTAGATCACCGTCAACCTTTACCCTTGTAAATCCCATTCTTTCAATATCCCTCATAAGATCCCTGAATTCTCCCTTCTTGCCCCTGACGACTGGTGAGAGGATCATTATTCTTTTATTGGCGTATTTACCCATTATTCTGTCCAATATCTCATGGGCGGAGAGGCCTTCAAGTATCCTTCCGCATACGGGACAGTGAGGCTTACCTATGTTAGCCCAAAGCACTCTTATGTAATCATATATCTCCGTTACTGTTCCCACCGTTGAACGGGGATTTTTTGAGGTTGTCTTCTGATCTATGGCTATGGCGGGGGAAAGCCCTTCTATAAGTTCAACATCGGGCTTTTCCATAACGCCGAGGAATTGCCTTGCGTAGGATGAAAGAGATTCAACATATCTTCTCTGTCCTTCCGCATATATGGTATCAAAAGCTAAGGAAGACTTACCTGATCCGGAAGGTCCTGTGATGACAACGAGCTTATACTTGGGAATGTCAACATCTATATTCTTTAAATTGTGCTGTCTTGCACCTCTTATTATTATCTTATCCATTTCAACTTAGGAAGCCCCTTTTATATTGCCAAGGTATTAAATTATCAATATTTAATCTTTTACTCCACCTTAAAGGAAAATAAGGATCCCTTAAAAACTTTCTCCCGAAGGCTACAAGATCCGCCCTTCTGTTTCCTACTATATCTTCCGCCTGTTCCAGCGAGTTTATCATTCCCACTGCCATTGTCATTATCCCTGTCTCCTTCCTTATCCTTTCCGCAAAAGGGACCTGAAATCCCGGGTATTCGTTTATCCTTTCTTCCTCAATTATCCTGCCAGAGGAACAGTCTATCACATCAACACCTTCATCTTTAAGCTCCTTAGCGAGTTTTAAGCTGTCCTCTATACTCCATCCACCCTCAACCCAGTCAACCACGGATATCCTTACAAAGAGGGGCATTGAATCTGGTATAACCTTTCTTACATCCCTTACAATCTCCTTTAAAAGTCTAATTCTGTTTTCAAAGCTACCCCCGTACTCATCCTTCCTTTTATTTGAGATGGGGGATAGGAATTCATGTAGAAGGTAACCGTGGGCGGAGTGAATCTCTACTATGTCAAATCCCGCCTTAACCGCCCTTTCCGCACCTTTAACGAAAGCTTTTTTAACTTCCTCTATATCCCCTTTTGTCATTTCCTTTGGTATCTCCCAGTTTTTACCGAAAGGTATCGGGGAAGGGGCTATTGAGTTTTTTGACCCCCGCCTTTTCTTTTTTGCCCTTTCCCATCCTGGGCAATCCTCCGCCTTTCTACCCGCATGGGCGAGTTGGATTCCCACTTTTGCTCCGGCCTCTTTACAAGCC
>WFPJ01000108.1 GCA_015487615.1 Aquificales bacterium
ACGGACCCGGATGTCCCGTATGTGTGATTCCCAAGGGCAGGATTGATCTTGCCATTGAACTTGCGGAAAGTGGTGTAATTCTGTGTACCTACGGAGATCTTCTCAAAGTTCCCGGTTCGGGAGGTAGGAATCTGCTTCAGACACGGGCAAAAGGATATGATGTAAGGATGGTTTATTCACCTCTTGAGGTTCTTAGAATAGCAAAGGAGAACGGCAAAAAGGAGGTTGTATTTTTTGCAATAGGTTTTGAGACAACGACACCCCAGACCGCTGTGCTTATCTTAAAAGCAAAGGAGGAAGGTATAAGAAACCTTAGTGTTATATGCAATCATGTAAGGACGACTTCAGCCCTTGAGGGTATATTTTCTTCCTATGTTAATATAGACGGGCTCATTGCACCGGGTCATGTAAGTGTCATAACAGGGTGCGGTATATATAAGCCTTTTGCGGAGAGATATAAAAAGACCTTTGTAATTGCCGGATTTGAACCTGTTGATATATTGGAATCGTTGATTATTCTACTTAAAAGATTAGAGGATGGCAGACATACGGTTGATATCCAGTACAAAAGGTCTGTGAAGGAGGAAGGAAACAAAAAGGCGCTTTCTTTTATTAATGAAGTCTTTACCGTCAGGGAGGAATTTGAATGGAGGGGATTGGGCGTGTTACCTTTAAGTGCTTTAAGGATAAAAGATAAGTACGGTGATCTTGACGGAGAGAGGAGGTTTTGTTTAAAGGAGAGACAGTCCGCTGATCATCCTTCATGCCTTTGCGGAAATATAATAAGGGGCAAGGCAAAGCCCTCGGACTGTAAGCTTTTCGGTTCTATTTGCAACCCCAAAAATCCCGTGGGTTCATGTATGGTTTCAACCGAGGGTGTATGTTCAGCCTATTACAGGTACAGATTTGAGGGGAGTACCCTCTATAATATTGTTTAATCTTCCTTCCGAAATATTCCTTTTTAGTTACAATAAGTTTCACAGAACTCCCCCGAACTCATCACACGCAGGTCAGGGGAATAGAAATCCCTATCGTTGGAAAGTATAAGGTTGCAGTTTTCTTTCTTAGCAAGGACATATAAAAGAGTATCTTCAAGGTCTCTGAAGTTCTTATCTTTCTTCATTATCTCTATAGCCTTTGCTACTTCGCCCCTTCCGAAAGGAATGATGTCTAAAATTCCTATCACCTTCTCTATATCTCTAAGGGCTTTCTCACGATCTATTCCGGAAAGCACATAATACACAGTAGTTATCAGATCAGAGCTGGTGAGGAGGTAACTTCCTTCAGATAATAGCCTCTGTATTGCCTGTGTAGAGGCCCTGTGGTTTTTCCTTTCCGAGTCAAACAGGTCAATTATTACATTCCCATCAACGAAGACTTTTATGAACTTCACTTTCCATTTCCCTCTTTATCTCCTGCACGCTTCTTTTCCCTATCTTCCCTCTGTAGGTTTCTATATCCGATATAAGCTCCTCAAACAGCTTCAACCTCTTTTTACTTTCGTACTCCCTAACCATTCCCATAATAAGCTCCTCTATAACCTCGCTCTGGGACTTCCCCTTCTCCCTGGCAAGCTCCCTGAGAAACCTATCCGCATCCTCAGAAAGGGTTATATTCTTCCTGACCTTCATGTATTTGAATATACACATAAGGAGGTATGTATACAAGCCTATATTTTAAATTTCCTCGGGGAAGACAGCTCTCACCGTTGTTCCCTTTCCTTCTCCGCTCTTTATTTCAATTTTTATGCCAAGGTTGTCCGCTATCTTTTTACTTATTGTAAGTCCGAGTCCCATACCTTTTTTGTTTTTCCCCCCGAAGAAGGGTTGAAATAGCAATGGGATCTCTTCCTTGGGTATTCCTTCTCCCGTATCCTCTACCTCTACCACCGGATTTTTTCCTTCTTTTAATATTCTTATGAATACATCTCCTCCTTTTCTGTTGTATTTAACCGCATTTTCAATTATGTTTTTAAGCAATATGTAAACCTTTCCTCTGTCTGTAACAACCTGCAGGTCTTCCCCTTCAATCTTGACTCTCACTTTCATTTCTTTTATCCTTTCCGCGAGATTTTGGATAACATCCCCTATGATGTTTTTTAATGAAACCTTCTCCTTTTTTGCCTTCCCTCCCGTTTCAATTAGTACGAGGAGTTTTAATGCATTTATCATTTTTTCCATATCCTGTGTACGCTTTAAAGCTTTTTCTATTAGCTTTCTATCCGGATTTTCCTCCATGAGGGCTGTTTCTAATAAACCTTTTATGGCGGATATGGGTGTACTCAGCTCATGACTTACTGATGCTGAAAATTCTTTTTGAAGCTTTTCAAATTTTACAAATTCTGTAATATCTTCAATCTTTATTGCGGAAACCTCTTCAATAGGATTTACTCTGTAAACCCTACCGCCATGTTCAAATTTACTGCCGGTCCTTTCGCCCTTTAATATATTTCCCGTTATGTTTATAAGCTCAAGACTCTTAAATGCTTCGTAGTACTTTTTACCCTTAACCTCAGACGAAAGTAAGCCCCACCTTACACATATATCGTTTGCATAAACTATTTCCTCTTTTTCGTTAAAAATTACTATACCCAAGTCTATGCTGTTAAGGATCTTCTCCATAGGATATTAAAAAATCTTAACTAATTCTTAACAGTAGTAAAGTTATATTTTTCTCAAAGTATTATACGGAGGTGGCATAATGAAGAAACTGATAGGAAGCTTGATAATTGCTTCTGCTACCATCTCTTTTGCTGATGTAATAAACGGAGCGGGGGCAACATTTCCTTATCCCCTGTACTCTAAGTGGGCTTACTTTTATATGAAGGAGACAGGAGTAAAGTTAAATTATCAGTCCATAGGTTCAGGGGGCGGTGTAAGACAGATAAGGAACAGAACGGTTGACTTCGGTGCATCTGATGCACCTCTTAAACCCTCGGAGGCAAAAAAGTACAACCTTGCCCAATTTCCTACGGTTATAGGCGGTGTTGTTATATCTTACAACCTTCCTTTTAAGGATCTCAAGCTAAGCACAAAGGCTATATGTGGTATCTTCCTCGGGAAGATAAAATATTGGGACGACCCAGAGATTAAAAAATACAATCCGGATAAGAAGTTGCCCAGAAGGAAAATTACGGTTATAAGGAGATCGGACGGTTCAGGCACAACATGGATATTTACAAACTATCTTTCAAAAGCTTGTCCTGAGTGGAAAGAAAAGGTAGGTTACGGAAAAGCTGTAAATTGGCCCACGGGCATAGGTGCTAAGGGTAATGAGGGTGTTGCAAATTATATAAGAAGGGTAAGGGGTAGTATAGGCTATGTTGAGTTTGCATATGCGTTAGAGAATAAATTGAAAGTGGCGGAAATCCAAAACAGGGACGGGAACTTTGTTAAGCCTTCAATAAAGACCTTCCAGTCCGCAGCTAAGGGTGCAAAGTGGGACCCTAAGAAGGATTTTTATGAGGTGCTGACATGGAAAAAGGGGAAGGATGCCTATCCTATAGCGGGAGCTACCTTTATTCTACTTGCAAAGGATTATCCTAAGGATAGGAACAGAAAGGTTGTGAAATTCTTTGATTGGGCTTATAAGAAAGGGGATGAGATAGCGATAAAACTTCATTATGTGCCTTTGCCAAAGGAAGTTAAGGAAAAAATTCGCAATTACTGGAAAGCCAACGGCTGGTATTGAGGTTATAATTCTATTAACCGGCGTATGGGCAAGAAAGATAAGCTTATAGAAGCGGTTACCGCATCTGTACTTGGCTTTTTTGCCTTCTCAGTTGGATTCCTCTTCCCCTTGCTTACCCTTGTTGTTTTATTTTATGAATCACTTCCGGCTATAAGTAGATTCGGTGTTATAGATTTTCTAACGGGCGCTACATGGGATCCGGTAGCGGAGATATTCGGTGCCCTCCCAGCCCTTTTTGGGACACTCCTTGTTACCTTTATAGCATCCCTCATAGCAATTCCTGTAAGTATAGGTATAGCAATATTTATTGCGGAATTGTCACCCCAGAAACTGAAGCCCGTTTTTTCTACGGCCATAGAACTTCTCGGTGCCATACCGAGCATCATTTACGGGATGTGGGGATTGTTTGTAATAGCTCCACTCATGGCAGATTATGTTGAACCTTTTCTTCAGGAAACATTGGGAAAGGTTCCCTTATTGGGAAGATTATTTGAAGGTGCGCCCACGGGTATTGATGCCCTCACCGCAAGTTTTGTTCTGTCCATCATGATTATTCCCTTCATGAGTGCCATAGTGAAAGACAGTTTTGAAATGACCCCAGCCTTATTAAAGGAGGCGGGTTATGGTCTCGGGGCTACCAAATGGGAGGTAGTTACCAATATCATTATACCTTATGCCCTTCCGGGTATTGTGGGCGGTACGGTCCTTTCCGTAGGCAGGGCGCTCGGCGAGACAATGGCGGTTGCCTTCCTTACTGGAAATGTTCATCAGATACCTTTAAGCTTGTTTGACCCCATGACAACCATAACGGTTACCATAGCAAATGAATTTACAGAGGCGGATTCGGACATATACCTTTCATCCCTTTACTACCTTGCATTAATACTCTTTATTCTCTCCTTCGGTTTGCTTATGTTTGCAAGGTTTTTTATTCTGGGAAGGTTGGGTAAAAGATGGGGAGCGAAGAGTATATAAGCAGGGTTATTTTAAAAAGAAAGATAGTCAATATCTTAATGTTGGGACTCTCTTCCCTTACTGCACTTTATGGAATGATATGGCTGTTTTGGATATTGGCGGATGTCATTATTGAAGGTTTAAGTTTTCTAAGTATTAACCTATTTATAAACGATCCCACTCCTCCGGGTATAGAGGGGGGAGGTTTAAGACATGCCTTCGTGGGCCATTTCATAATAACTTTTATGGCAACCCTGATGGGTGTTCCCGTAGGTATAGGCACGGGTATATTTTTTGCGGAGTACGGAAGACACTCAAGACTTATAAAAAGTTTGAGGAGTATAACGGATATACTCGTGAGTTTCCCTTCAATAGTTATAGGTACCTTTGTCTATGCCTTTATGGTAAAACCAGTCGGGCATTTTTCTGGTATTTCGGGTTCTGTTGCCCTTGCCCTTCTTATGATACCGGTAATAGCCATAACCACCGATGAGATACTTAAGTTAGTTCCCAATTCCTTGAGGGAGGCGGGCTACGCCTTGGGAGCACGCAGGTGGCAGGTTATAAAGGATATATCGTTGTCCGCTGCTAAAAGGGGTATACTGACTGGAGTTATACTGGGTATAGCAAGGGTGTCGGGCGAAACCGCTCCTTTGCTCTTTACCGCCTTTAACAACAATTTCCTCACCTTCGATCCCACACAACCCATGGCTTCCCTCACGGTTACCATATTCCAATATGCAATGGGTCCCTATGAAGAGTGGCACGGTCAGGCATGGGCTGCATCCTTAGTTTTAACAATGGGTGCTTTACTGTTCTTTATCTCCGCCAAGATAATTATCCATGGGTTCAGGAGAAAGTAGGAATCATTTAGACCCTGCCACATATTCAACGCCCGTAGATGTTTCCGCCCAATGGGGTACACGGGGTTCAAGATCCAACCTGTCTCCTTCCTCAAGTACAATTTTTTTATCTCCCACACCTATGGTTACCTTTCCCCTTATTACCCATCTAACTTCCCTGTCGGGATGGGTATGTACATCGTATTTTGTGCCGGGAGGGTCGTACCATTTGTAAACCCTAAAACCTTCTTTTTCAAGAATTTCCCTTATTTTGTCTTCTTCCTTTATACCCGTCCGTGTTACCTTTACACCTTCCGTCTGCATTTAAAATATTCCCCCGCCTACAAGCAGTCTTATAAGGAGTGTGGTACCCACTTTATTGCCTTCAATATCAAGACCGGACATGGGTTGAATGGCGCCCGCTTCCACTCCTGCAATAAATCCGCCCATTCTTCTCACATAAGCCAATCCTATCTTTCCTATTAAGCCGTTCATAGACTTTTGCCTATAAGTATCAAGGATACCTTCTTGTACCTTTACGGAGAGGGTAAGACCCGCAAAGCCGAGACCCGCATTTACAAATATCATATTTTTATCCTTTTTCCAAAGCCCGTAGCCTGCGTTAACACTTAAAAATCCTCCGTCAAGCTGGACCTCTTGTCCGTTTCCTTTTGTTACACCCGTTGAAAGGGATCCACCTTCAAAGCCTATCAATAACCTGTTCTTAACAAAATACCCACCGCCTCCGAAGTCCAAGTTTGCCCTCCTTTCAATTTCCGGGTATCCCTGGTTACTTAAGATAGTATTCATACCGGCAGGATCCATGTTACTGAGTTGGAATATTCCGAATCCGAAACCTCCGTCAAAGCCTCCCGCCCAGCATAAGGAACCAAGGGAGATCGGTAATAAAACAACTTTTATTTTTTTCATCTATCAACCTCCCTTGCTAATTTAATCTTTGTGTTCATTTTACTATTTTACTTATGCCCTCTGCATACATGCTTCCTTTTCAAGGACAGGGTAGTTAAGAGAAAAGCAGGCATCACAGTAATCTTCCGGATCTTTTATAACCTTTCTTAATCCTTCTAAGGAAAGGTACTTTATGGAATCAACACCCAAGAAGGTACCTATATCCTCCACGGACATTCTATTTGCTATTAGTTCTTCCCTTGTGGGTGTATCTATTCCGTAATAGCATGGACCTATAACGGGCGGTGAGGCTATCCTTAGATGTACCTCCTTAACACCTCCTCTCTTCAACATGTTTACTATCCTGCGGGATGTTGTTCCCCTTACCAAAGAGTCATCTATAACTATTATCCTTTTTCCTTTAAGTACACTTCTGTTTGGACTGAGTTTCATGAGCACCTTTATATTTCGCAGGTCATCCGTAGGCTCTATAAAGCTTCTGCCTACATAATGGTTTCTTATAAGCCCCATTTCAAAGGGTATGCCCCTTTCCTCGGAATAGCCGAGGGCGGGAACGACACCCGAATCCGGTACCGGAATAACAACATCCCCCTCTATATCGTCTTCCCTTGCAAGTTGTCTGCCAAGCTCCTTCCTAACACTGTAAACTTCCTCCCCGAATATGAAACTGTCAGGCCTTGCAAAGTATATGTGTTCAAATATACACATGGCGGTTCTTTCTTTATGAGGAAACCTGTATCTTCTTATTCCAGATCTATCTGCTATAAGTATCTCACCCGGTTTTATCTCACCTAGGAATTCGCCTTCAAGGATATCAAAGGCACAGCTTTCTGATGAAAACAACAAAGCACCTTCCTTTTTGCCTATGGTAAGAGGTCTGAATCCGTAAGGATCCCTTACCGCTATAAATTTGTCTTCATGGAGAATCAGTAAACTGTAGGCGCCCTTTGCTTCCTTCATCATGTAAAATATGCGAGGGAGTATATGACGGTCCTTAATGTGTATGTCAATGCCTTCTGGAACATACTGACCCTCATCCATGAGTAGTAGAAACATTTCCGTATCGGAGCTATATCTCGGCTTTATACCCTTGGCTTCAAATCTTTCCCGAAGGGAAATGTAGTTAACGAGGTTTCCGTTGTGGACTATTGCGACTTTGCCGAAGGACAGATCCCTTACAATGGGCTGGGCGTTAAGCCCTCCGGGATCTCCCGCTGTTGAATATCTTACATGGGCGATGGCATTTGTGCCTTTAAGGTAAAACATATCTTCCCTTTTTATGCTTTCAAGGACAAGACCGGGTTTTCTTATAGCGTATATTTCTTCACCGTCAGATGATGCGATGCCTACACTTTCCTGACCTCTGTGTTGGAGGGCGTAGATTCCAAGGTATGCATACTGGGAAGCGTAAGGTGAGTTATATACTCCGAATATCCCGCACATGGAATAACCTTCTATTTTACTTTAATGCCTGAAAGCATATCTGTCTATAAATTCTTCACACCACTTTGTGATATTACCTGCTCCCATAAAGACTATAACGCTATCGGTCATTTTGCTGATCTCGGAAAATATCCCTTCCTTATCTCCGTAAAGCACGCCTGAGTCTTCCGCAAGCTTTTTGCCCGACAAAGACTCTATCTTCTCTTCACCCGCGGGGTATATATCTGTAACAAAACATACATCTGGTAGGGATAAAACCTTTCTGAATTCATCATACAGCAGTTTTACGCGTGAATATCTGTGTGGTTGGAATACAAGGACAATCTTCTTTCCCGCGTGTATCTCCCTCAGTGTGTTAATAACAGCCCTTATCTCCGTGGGATGATGCCCGTAATCGTCATAAACGGGATTGTTGTTTACATAGCCTTTAAATTCCAAACGCCTGTCCGCATTCCTGAACTCCTCCAAGGCTTTCTTTATTACTTCAAAGTCTATACCCGCTTCAAGGGATACACATATAGATGCGAGGGCATTATATATGTTGTGTATTCCGGGTATCCCTAAGTTTATTCTTCCGAGTTTTTTGCCCTTGTATATCAAATCAAAGGAATATTTTCCCTCCTCAATTCTGATCTCCGATGCCCTGACATCGCCGTAATTTATTCCGAAGGTTATAAGTCTTCTGTTTATGTCTTTGATAAGCTCTCTGCAAACCTCGTCATCCGCATTTAGTACGGTTATACCGTAGAAGGGAACGGAATTAGCAAATTTAAGGAAGGAAAGTTTTATATCCTCAAAGCTTCCATAAAAATCAAGATGCTCCCTGTCTATATTGTTTATAACCGCTACAGCGGGCATAAGTTTTAGAAAGGAACCATCACTCTCATCCGCTTCCGATATTATTATGTTTCCTTTACCGAGTTTTGCATTGCTTCCCAGTCTTTTTAAAATACCCCCTATTATAACCGTTGGATCTGTACCCGCATCCTCAAATATACTCGCAAGCATTGATGTGGTTGTAGTTTTACCATGACTTCCACTTATGGCTATTCCTTCCCTGAGTCTGAACAGTTCCGCAAGCATCTCCCCCCTTGATACGGTGGGTATTCTGAGTTTTCTTGCTTCAACAATTTCTTCATTGTCTTCCCTTATTGCGGACGAGTAAACAACCACATCGCTCCCGAGAACATTTGCGGGATGATGACCAATGTATATTTTTGCCCCCTTTTTTCTAAGGAGTTCCGTATTTCTGTTTTCTTTTATATCTGATCCCGTAACCCTGTAGCCCATTTCCATCATTATCAGGGCTATCCCGCTCATCCCTATCCCGCCTATTCCTATAAAATGAATGCTCTTTATCCTGTCCCTGAACATAGTTCCCCATTTATTATAATCCTTTCAATCTCCTCTACGGGTCTCGGGGGGCTGAAATAAAATCCTTGTGCCCCGTGGAATTCATGTTCCCAAAGAAACTCAACCTGTTCCTTTCTTTCAACATGCTCTGCTATTACACCCATGCCGAGACTATGGGCAAGATTTGCTATTGACTTAACTATAGCCACATCATCCTTTTCCTTGGGTACACCCATCATGAATGATCCCGCTACTTTAAGGGTGTCAACGGGTATCTGTTTGAGGTAACTCAGAGATGCATAACCGGTGCCAAAATCGTCCAAGTATATGCTGAATCCCATCTGTTTTAATATCTCAAGCTTTTTAATATTATCTTTCCTGTATTTCATAAGGGCGCTTTCTGTTATTTCAAATATCAGCTTTGAGGGATCACAAAGTAGCTCGCTGAGTATCCTTTCCATACTTGGGACAAAGTCATTTCTGTGAAGCTGGATGGCGGACAGATTAACGGATATGCTTATATCTATTCCCTTTGATTTCCATATTCTAAGCTGTTCGCAAGCCCTTTTTATGACCCATTCCCCCACATTTATTATCATGCCCGTCTCTTCCAGTATTGGTATGAACTCCGCGGGAGATACATTTCCGAGCTTTTTATCGTACCACCTCAGCAGGGCTTCCACCTTCTCTATCCTGTTTGTTTTCAGATTAACTATTGGTTGGTAGTGAAGCTGGAGTGAGCCTTCTCTTATTGCTTCATTCAGGTGGGTCCTAAGCTTTATTATTTCAAACATTATTCTGTTCATATCCTCTGTGAAGAAAAGATAGGAGTTTCCTTTTAGCTCCTTGGCTTCACTGAGGGCTACATCCGCATTTCTTATTAGGATCTCAGCATTGTTTCCATCTTGCGGAAATACTGAAACACCCATGCTTACGGTAACAATAAATTCCTTGCCCATTACCTTGAAGGGCTCTGAGAAGGCATGGGTTATTTTCCTTATAACTTCTGGTATTATTTCCTCGCTTGAAATATCAACAAGCAGAATACCGAACTCGTCGCTTCCGAGCCTTGCCACCGTGTCCCCGTCTCTTACCGCGTTTTCAAGTCTATCCGCTATCTCCCTTAATAATAGATCTCCGCCCCTGTGACCCATTATGTCGTTGAAGCCTTTAAAATTGTCAATGTCAAGTACCGCAACCGCTATATACCTTCCCGTATGTTTTGCCCTTGCTATGGATTGGTTTATTCTATCCATGAAAAGATTTCTGTTTGGAAGATTTGTTACCGCATCGTAATAAGCAAGGAAGTTTATCTGGTTTTCCATAATCCTTTGTTGGGTTATATCCTTGCCTGTTGATACGAAGTAAAGTATATTTCCTTCTTTATCTTTAATAGGGGTTATAGTTTGTTCCATATAAAATATTTCTCCGTTCTTCTTTCTGTTTATAAAAACCGCCCTGAAAGATTTACCGGA
>WFPJ01000109.1 GCA_015487615.1 Aquificales bacterium
AATATTTTTATTGAATCCCTAAATATTTCAACACCGTGAGATGTTATGAGATATATAGTATCCTTTATTTCTCCGAATACATTTTTAAAGCTTTTATAATCCCTTCCAGTAACTATGGCTAACTTACAGTTTTCGGAAATATCTTCTATGATCCTCTTTGTTTCTGCATCTATCCTTGCAAGTTCTGGCTTTTCTGCTATAGGAACAATGGTCCCGTCGTAATCCAGAAGGAGTATCATGAGGATAAAATTTCTATAAGTTTATCCATTTCCTCTTTTTTCCTTTTCTCCGTGACAGCCACGAGAAGGGTGTTTTCATAATCCGCATACTTCCACAAGGGTACGCCGAAGATAATTCCCTTTTCCTTAGCCTTCCTGTACATGTATTCAGCTTCGGGATGTTTTACAGGAAACTCCCACAGATGTTTACCTTTAAACGGCACCGTAAAGCTCAAACTTTCTAATTTTTCCCTGAGATAAAAAGCCTTAGAGGTTGACTGAACCGCTACTTCCTTTAATCCTTCCTTTCCTAAGAGAACAATGTATAGAAGGTTGGCAAAGGCAAGAAGCTGTTGATTTGTACATATATTTGATGTAGCCCTCTCCCTTCTTATATGTTGTTCCCTTGTTTGCAATACTAGGGTGAAAGCCTTATTACCCTCAATATCTTCTCCCAGCCCACATATCCTTCCGGGCATGTTTCTTATATATTCCCTTTTTGTGGCAAAGAAGCCCACACCCGGTCCTCCGAGATTCATAGGAATCCCCATTTGTTGTCCTTCTCCTACTACAATATCAGCACCAAAGGAGGAAGGTGGTTCAAGGACTGCAAGGGCTATGGGATCAGCTACGACGATGAGAAGTGCGTCGTGTTCTTTAACTACACTTGCCAGATCTTTTAATGGTTCAACAAAACCGAGGAAATTTGGATACTGTAATGCTACAGCTATTGTATCACCTTTTTTCATCAGATCCTTCAATCTGTTAGCGGATGTTGTCCCTTCCTCCGTTAGCTCCACTTCTTCCAGTTCAAACTCTTTGTTATATAGGTAGGTTTTAACAACACTTTTATAGAAGGGATGAATACCTTCGGATATTAAAATCCTTTTTCCCTTTTTTATACTTGACGCCATAAGCAAAGCTTCCGCCAATGCTGTAGCCCCGTCATACATAGATGCGTTAGCTACATCCATACCGGTAAGTTCCGCTATAACGCTTTGATATTCAAACATTATTTGGAGTGTTCCTTGTGAAGCTTCAGATTGATAAGGAGTATAGGCTGTCATGAATTCACCCCGTGTTAGGAGGTGGGGTATAACGGAAGGTATTATCCTGTCGTAAATGCCGAATCCCGCAAAATTTATAAACTTTGAATTTAAACAACCGAGTTGTTCAAAAAAAATTCTTATTTCTTCTTCACTCTTAGGCTCATCAAGGTTTGCCTTTGAGAAAAGTTCTTTATTGATATGGGTAAATAGATCATCAAGTTCATTTATACCGAGTAATTTTAAAGCTTCATCAAGCTCCTTCTCCGAATAGGGTATGTACATTTTTTCCTATTTTTCCTCCTCATATCCGAGTTCTTTTTCTGGGATATTTTCTATGGATTCTTCAATCTCCTCTGTTTCTATTTCAACCTCTTGTTCTTCTTCCTCTTTTATTATCTCCGCTAATAGTTCTGCATAGTCTTCTGCTGTCATAAGGTCTTCAACTTCTGTAGGATCTGAAAGGTCAAGTATAGCTATCCATCCCGCATCGTAAGGATCTTCGTTTATAAGGGTCGGTTCATCCGCGAGCTGGTTGTTAACCTCCGCTACTGTTCCCGTTAAAGGACTGTAAACGGGAGCTACATTTTTTACCGATTCAATATTGGCTATGGTATCACCCGCATCAACCGTTTGCCCTTCTTGAGGCAAGTCTATGTACACTATATCCCCCAGAAGCTTCTGGGCATAGTCCGTTATACCTATTTGAGCCTTTCCGTTTCTTATATAAGCCCATTCGTGATCCTTTGTATAATACCTGTCTCCTTTAACCAGATATTTGCCTACATAGATGTCCTCCATCAAGCAACCCTCCGTAGTTTTCAATTATATATTATCGCTCAAGGGCTGACTCTTTTATATCTTCGCTCCTTATTTTTCCCGCATTCATATTAATGTCTTTTACTTCAATTCCGAAGGTTTTTCTTAAAAGGTTTATCCCCTCGTTAATATCACCGTCAACACATCTTTCAAAGCTTTTAATCAGATAATCTATATCCTTTTTAAGTATGTAAGACATAAAAGCCCAACCGTCCTTTGCCTTAGCTACCGCATTATCACTTGCATTCTTTAGTATATTAACTATATTCTCCTTGCTTAATACTGCATTTCCGTCTATAAGCAATACATCATTTGATCTAAGCTTTCTCAAGCCTATATAGGCACCGTAGGAGAAGCTGTCCTTTTTGTTATTGACAAAGCACAGGTTAGGAAACATATCAAAAAACTCAATAAAATTCCCACTAAGGCTTATATAGAGGTTATCTATACCTACCATCCTTGTGAGAAGGTTTATATTAGAAATCCAAGTCTTATAAAGCTTTTCCTTATTTTCTTTGAGTCTTGAATAGAGAACTATGAGGACCTTCATTATAATATATTATTTTAATGGTTTTTAGCTTAAAAGAAAGATTAATATTCCATATACCCAGGGATTTAAAGCGATACAGACCAGTATGGTTTCACTGTGCAAGCGTGGGGGAATTTAATACCGCAAGAGTCATTATTGAGGATTTGAAAAGGGAAGGTATGAAGGTTATTGTTACTTATTTTTCTCAAAGGGCAAAACCTTTTATGGAAAAAAGGGTAAGCGGTATTGTGGACTGGGTGGGAGTTCTGCCTGCGGATTTGCCCTTTATCATAAGTAGATTCAACAGGCTTGTTGATCCGAGATTGTTGGTAGTTGTTGAAAGGGAGTTCTGGCCCTTTTTACTTTCAAAGACTAAGGCTCCCAAGATTCTTATAAATGCTTATGCAAAAGGTAGCTTTATGGAAAGGAAACTCATAAGCAGGTTTGATCATGTAATTGCAAGAACGGAGAGGGACGGAAGGATATTGAGGGAAGAGGGAGCCAAAAGGGTCAGTGTTTGCGGAAATTTGAAGCTTGTTTTTACAACTGCTGAGAAATTATCGGATATATCTTTGAAAGGAAACATATTTGTTTGCGGAAGCACCCATGAGGGTGAAGAGGAGGTGCTACTTAAAATATTTTCCATTTTGAAAAGATCCTTTGATGATCTGAGACTCGTTATAGCTCCACGGCACATTTCTCGCGCCGGGGAAGTTTTAAGGCTTGTTGAAGGTTATGGATTCAAGGCATCTTTGAGGAGTGAGGAAAAAGATGATTGGGATGTTCTTGTGGTTGATACTATGGGGGAGTTGCCCATTTTTTATAAAAGGGCTAAGGTTGCCTTTGTAGGGGGAACCTTTGTTCCCATAGGGGGTCACAATATAGCGGAGCCTTGCAGATACGATGTACCTGTCATTTACGGCCCTTATGTTAATAAGATAGAGGATGTGGCTTCTATACTTGAGGCAGAGGGATTGGGATACAGGGTTTCATCTATAGATGAGACTGTCAGGATAGTTTCTGAAATACTCAAAGGTAACATAGAATTTAAGAAGGGTCTTATGAAGGAATTATCGGAATGTATAAAGTCATGCTACAAGAAGATTATATGGGACTATCTTTAAAACATGTTTATTGCCTCTTCTTTTATGTTTCCTTTATAGTCTTCAAGAATATAGATATAAAATTTCCTTATATATTTACCCCTCCATTTAACGGAATATGTTGTTTCCTTTAATATTCCTTTGAATCCTTTTTTAATACGATCATCTATAGGAAGGAAGCTTACAAAAATGGCATTGTAACCTTTAAAGTCTTCCATCTTGTACTTCCATAAGTCGTATTGGTTCATTCTTCTACCCCTGTTTATACAGAAAGTTTCTGGATTACCCTCCACATAAAAGGCAAGCTCCGCTGTAATCTGATACCTGTCTGAAAATATAAAGGTATTTTTATCTTTCCACCTGCTAACAAACCTTCCCAGTTCTTCCCATCCCACCAGTCTTCCCTGAGGATCCCTTTCAGGAGGAAGCAATTTAGTCATACCGAGTTTATCAATGAGAGGCGTGAAGTGGGTAATTAAGGAAAAAAATAGGGCAATAAACAGGGAGGGTATATGTATAATTATTCCTTTTCTTAAAGAATTTTTTATTAAAAGAGCTATTATTGGTATTGTACCTACATATCCGAAGGCGGGCCAATTGGCTTCCACCTTTGTATAAAATGACATGAAAAAAAACATGATGAATACGGGGAGGGAAAAAACATTCAGGAAACCTATATTCTTATCAGGGGATCTTGCATGCTTTACCCATGAGTATATCACATACGGAAATACTGACGGTCCAAGTATAAGAATTTGTCCTCCTATGTAACTTGGTATCCTTTCTAAGGAAAATCCTTTTCTCTCCGGTGGTGCAGTTTCCATTAAGCCCGCAAGTGTAAATAGATGTTTGAAACCCACCCAGTCATTAAGCATGTTCCACAGAAGAACAGGGAGCAGACCCGTAAAGACTATAGCTGTGCTTATATATATTCCTTTTTCTTTTAGTTTCTCTCTATCGTAAAGAAGGGCAAACAGTAAAGCTAAGAAGGGTAGCAGTATGCCTGTGTATTTACTCAAGAGGGCTAAGGTGCCAGATGTACCCGCATATATCCAATATTTAATAGCATTTTCATTAAAAGCTTTGGCATAGAAATACATGGACAAAGTCCAGAAAAGGATAAGAGGTGTATCTATGGTCATCAGAACTGATAGAAGTTGGAAGCCTACTGTAAGTAGGGGGATAATTCCAGCTATAAGTCCGAGGGTTGAATTACCGAAAAGATATTTCGTCAGATAGTACAAAGTCAAGGATGTTAGCGAGGACATAATAATAGCACCTATTCTGACGCCCAGTTCTGTATTCCCGAATAAAGAAGTGGTAAAAGCTATAATGTAGGCTGTAAGAGGGGGTTTGGCATAGTAACTTATCTGGGGATGCCTTGAATAGTCCCAGTATAAGGCTTCATCAGGGGCAAGATCAAGAGGGTAAAAAAGAACATATAATATCCTAAAAACACATATAAAGAGATTAATTAAAAGAAGGATAAAAAAATTTTTATCTTTCATAATTTCAGGAAATCAATATCCCATATACTGGATAAACCTTCCTTTACCATAAAAAGTCTTTCAAGACCTACTGAACATCCCGCGGATTCAGGCATATTTTTATGAGCTTCTATAAACTCTTTATCCAAAGGTAAATTCCTCTTTTCTGCTTCCTCTTTAAGCCTTCTTTCAACTTCTTCTGGATCCGTCTCCTCCGTCCACCCGTTTGCTATTTCAACACCATTTATGTAAAGTTCAAATCTTTCCGCATAGTTGTTGTTTGTTTTTGCTAATATTGCAAGCCTCTTTGGGAAATTTATAAGAAAGGTGGGTTTTTCTTTACCGAGGTTCCTCTCAACCTCAAGGTATATCCTGTAAAATATTGTTTCCCAATCTTCTTTGTCATCAAATTCGTATCCTGCGGTTATAAGATTGTTCTTAAATATCTCCTCATCCTCGGAGAGGATTATATCCGCATACCTTTCAAAGGCTTCTTCAACTGTTATGGTTTCAAAATCATTGTATCCGAGGAGGGATAAGAGTTCTTTAAGTTCATTAATGATGTAATTGTAGTCAGCGGGTACTTTGTACCATTCAAGCATGGTAAACTCCGGAGAGTGAAGCTTTCCCTTTGCATCATTCCTGAACACCTTGGTTATCTGAAAAATATTCTTACCGTATCGGGATAGAATTTTTTTCATAGCATACTCTGGAGAAGTGTGTAACCAGAACCTTTCTTTGCTGTTTTTCAGTTTTACCTCCACAGGTTCTGTGTTCGGGTCAAGATTGGGATATCTTCTCAGTATGGGTGTTGATACCTCAATGTAATTTTTCTCCCTGAAAAAATTTCTAACTGTTTCAATGAATTTACTCCACCTTTCAATCATGGGCATGTAATATCTTAACCATTTTACCCTTTACACTACCCCTTTTTTATGAGATATTTCTTTTGAAGGGGTGATAGGATGAACGGAATTCTCCCGAAAGAAACCTTGGA
>WFPJ01000110.1 GCA_015487615.1 Aquificales bacterium
AATAGGCGTAAGTATCCTTAAGTTCAAAGAGGTGAAGTTTTAGCATATATAGATTTTCTTCAGATATGTCTATATCATACTCCCACAGATCCCTACCCTCTATGGCGGAGTACTCCCTTATCTTCATATAATAGGGAGCTATTGTATAGTAGCCTTTGTAAAAGCCGAATATCCCCTTAAATGCATAAAGGGGACCGAAGGTCTCACCAGTAAAAGCTGCATAGTTCACTATATATGAGGTTACATCCCTCTCCCTGCTGTAAATCCTGAGGAAGGTGTGTCCGAACATTGAGGCGGGACTGTTTATGTGTGAATCTGCAAAAACTATGCTTAAATTATTACCCTTAACATCTTCAAGGAATTCCTCTACCTCCTTACATTTTACATTTACATCCAAGGAAAGGTATTTTTTAAGAAAGTAAGCCCGTGCTGGGTACTTACATGCGATCAATGGGTTTTCTTGCAATACTCTTATGAAGGTAAGAAGTTCATCCTTCGGATCCCTTTTACCTTGCGGACTGAGAAAGAACCCAGGATCATCTATCTTACTCTCCCCGCCGTCATACTCAAGAAGTAAAAGCCATAGAGGATGATAGTAAAGCTTCTTTCTCTCTACTATATCTATAAAGGGGGGACTCCCGAAAAGGGAAGTCCCCGTAAGAAGCAGAAATATTAAAAGTTTAAAGAGAAGCAATTCTGTTTATAACTTCGTTGGGAGTTACATCCTCAGAATAAAAGATGTTATCAAAGTTATTCTTGAGTTTTGTATAAAACTTCTCCTTTTCAGAAGAAGGAACATTCATAAGATCCGCAAGGGTTTCAAGATATTTACCCTCTCCACGGGCTATATCTTCCGCAAGTTCGTCCATATTGTTATAAACAAACTTCTCTAATCTTTCATTCTTAACAAAGCTGGCAGGCTGTGGAAGTACCAGAGGTTATACCGAAGGTTTGATTGCCAAATGTTCCATTCGTTGTAACCGCAAAAGCTTCAAAAAGGATACCCTCCTGGTTCTTCAAAAGCACATAACCGAGTCCGCACCCCGTGTTGCTCTTATTGAGGGCAAAGGTTGTCCCAGCCCCCGCAATCAATGCTCCCACAGCTAAAGCAACAATGCCCTTTTTCATGATATCCCTCCTTAAGTTGATTTAGGTACATTTAAATTTTAACATGTAAAGCTTATAATAGTTATACGGGCTTATGGAACTTCAAATATTACTCATACTGCTTATAGCCTTTATAATCCTCGGACCGGAAAGGATGATGGATATGGCGGTTGAGATAGGTAAGCTTATGAGGAAGCTAAGACTTATGTGGGACGACCTTAAGATGCAGGCTTACATTGAAAGCACCAACAGGAAAGCCATTGAAGAGGAAACAAGGGAAATTGAAAAGGAAATGAAGGAGCTTGAAGAGGAAATAAAAGAAGAGGAGGAAGATGAAAGGGACAGATCAAGAACTGGAGGCAATGCCTCTAACAGAACATCTGAGGGAATTAAGGGCGAGGATAATTAAATCTATTGTAGCCCTTCTTTTCGGTGCGGGCATATCCTTCTACTTTTCAGATAAAATATTTGAAATTCTCAAACTGCCTGTCAATAAATCTTATCCCCAAGTAGAGCTTATAACCCTCTCCCCCACCGAACCCCTGTTTATTCTTCTGAAGATAACCTTTATAGCGGGTCTTATAATATCTTCTCCTGTTATACTTTACCAGATATGGAGGTTCGTAGAACCTGGTCTTTATGCCCATGAGAAGAAACTTTTTATCCCCCTCCTCACCTTTTCAATAATACTTTTTATCTCCGGGGCATGCTTTGCCTACTTTGCGGTTCTACCCGTAGCTTTAAAATTCCTCATAGGAATAGGCTTTTCCCAGCTTAACGCAACTCCCTTCCTCTCGGTGGGCATGTATGTGGGATTTGTATTAAAGATGATTCTCGGCTTCGGTATCGCCTTTGAAATGCCCATAGTTATATATATGCTTCAAAGGGCAGGTCTTGTAACCGAACAACAACTTAAAAAGTTCAGAAGATACTTTATAGTAATAGCCTTCGTAATAGGTGCCCTTATAGCCCCTGATGTGGCAACCCAAGTACTTATGGCAATTCCCCTTATAATCCTCTATGAAATATCAATACTTTTGGGAAAGATGGCTACCAAGAAAAATGAAAAAGCTGATAACGGTTGACATAGGAAACACATCCGTAGATATATGTGAGCATAAAGGGGAAAGTATAAAATTCATAGGTAAGTTTTTAAAAATTGATGATGCGTTGAAAATACTTGAAGGAAAAGATAAAATCATTGCCTCCTCCGTAAGACCTTCTCTTCGGAAGGAATTTATAAAGAGATTGGGAAACGGGATAAGATTCATAAACCCTGATAATATTAATATTAGAGTGGAGTACAAATCAAAGGAAAGCATAGGTATTGACAGGATCCTTTTTGCATACGGCGTGAAAAAGTTCTATTCCGACACAGCTCTGCTTGTAAGTGTGGGAACAGCCCTTGTTGTGGATCTTATGATTGAAGGTGTGTTTAAGGGTGGTTTTATAACTTGCGGTTTAAGGACTAAAGCAAAAGCACTTCATGAAAGGGCAGAGCAATTACCCCATGTAGAACTTGAAATCTTCACAGAAACCATAGGTACAGACACCTTATCCGCAATAAAGGGAGGTATTTTCCTTGAATCTCTGTACTTTATAAAAGGCGTTAAGGAAAGATTTGAAAATTTGTATGGTAAACACCTATGTGTTTTCATAACTGGTGGCGATGGTTATCTTTTTAAAGATATGGGATTGTATGATCCTTTTATAATACACAGGGCAATGGCGGAGGCGGTTAAAGAAGTATGAAAAGGGTAGGTATAGTAGGAAGCGGAGTAATAGGGCTATCAACAGCCCTTGAGCTCAAACTAAGAGGATTTGATGTAACAGTAATAACAAGGAATTATGAAGAGGGGGCATCGTGGACATCCGGAGGTATGCTCGCCCCCTACTCCGAAGGGCTTGAAGGAGATATGCTTGATTTCTGCGAAGAAAGTCTTAAGATGTTTGACGATTTTGCGAACAAGGTGGAGAAGATAGCGGGCTTTAGTATAGATTACAGAAGAAAAGGCATTATTAGGATAGGAAGAGATGAAAAAGAGGTATCACGCGTATTCAGGTATGCGGAGATATATAAAGAGAGAGGTGTAAGACTTGAGGTGTACAAAGAGGAAGACATAAAAAGGGAAGAGCCCCTTCTATCGGAAGAAATAAAAGGAGGGGTGCTGTTTAAGGATGAAGGAGGGGTTGATACAGAAAGGTTGATGGACGCCCTCTTGTTTTCAACGGAAAAGCTAGGTATAAGGCTCATATTGGATGAGATAAAGCATATAGATAAGGACGGAAAGTATATAAAGGGTTTGGAGGGTCTTAAAAGGAACTATGAATTTGATGTTTACATAATAACAACAGGTGCGTGGAATGAAATAATCCCTCATCTCCCCATATATCCCGTAAAGGGTCAATTGCTTAAGATCAAGGGAATACATCTTGAAAGGATATACTTCTCAGACAGCGTTTATATAATTCCCAAGGAAAATCACATACTCATAGGTGCAACATCGGAAGAGGCGGGGTTTGATACAAGGCCCACCCTAGGCGGTGTTGATCAACTCTCAACTATGGCTTGTAGAACAGTTCCCAAATTAAAGGAAAGTCAATTCGTCAACGTACTTGTAGGTTTCAGACCCGCCACACCCGATGAAAAACCCGTATTTGAAATAGGCGAAAACTACATAATATCTACAGGCCATTACAGAAACGGCATACTTCTTACACCCGTAACCTCAAAAATAATAGCGGACTGGGTTGATAAGGAAAAGACATCCAATTACTTTGAAACCTTCTCACCAGAAAGATTTGTAAGGTGATATGATAGTATTTTGTGATAACCCTTTATGTCAACATAAACAGGGGATTTGAGGAAAAGCCTATAGATGAATTCGGTCAGATAGGGAGGGATACGGTAGTATGGATGGATGTTCTTGATCCCACCGATGAAGAGATAGAGTGGTTAAAAAGTACGGTGGGCTTTATAATGCCTTCAAAGGAGGTCCTCGGTGATATAGAAATAAGTTCAAAGTATATAGAAACGGAAGATTCCATATCCGCAAATATGTCATTCGTTATACAGAGAAAGGAAGAGATAATAGTTGAACCCGTGTTTTTTTTTATAAAGAAAAAGATAATAGTGAGCCTCAGATACATGGATATTCCCCTTCTCAAATTCTTTTTAAGCAGAGCGAATTCCCAGAAGATGTATTTCCAGTTTGCAGAGTCTGTCTTCGGAGAGATACTTAATCTTGAAGTTGACAGGATAGGTGACAGGCTTGAGATACTCGGCAGGAGGATAAGAAATCTACGGAAGGAAATATTTATGGAACAGTCAGAAGAAATTATAAAGGATATAGCCTATTATGATGAGCTTAATATAACCCTAAGAGAAACAATAAACGAAAAAATAAGAATACTAACCCACTTCATAAAGAGTCCCAAGGTTAATGCAAAGACAAAAAGGGAACTTAAGATAGTTATGGACGACCTACATACCTTGCTTGACTACACATCCTTTTATATGGAGAAGATAGACAGCATACAAAATTCACTCCTCGGTCTTATAACTATAAGGCAGAATGAAGCGGTAAAGGTATTTACTGTTATTGCAACCATATTCCTGCCCGCAACACTTATAGCAAGTATATTCGGCATGAATTTCAAATACATGCCGGAACTCTCGTGGAAGTACGGATATCCCTATTCCCTTTTCTTAATGGCAGGAGTTACATTAGCCTTACTTTATTGGGTAAGGAAGAAGGGATGGCTTTGAGAAAGAGATCGGAGGATACGGTTATAGGCATATTCATAATCCTCTCCTTATTATACCCTTTCCTCATATCCCTTCTTATATGGTATCAGGATAAGGAAAAAATAGAGGATTCCATAGAAATTTTTAAACAATCGGGTTACTTTTTATTGGGCAAACTTCCTTGCACAGAGGAAAACGCCCTTAAGATAAGATCAATTCTGTCAGATATTCTGAAGGAGGTATTTACAAAAGAAAAACTTATTGAGTTGTGTATTAAGTCTAAAGAAGATTTTAAGGGAATAAGGGAAATTCAAGTAACGTACAAGGCTGAAAAAGATAACATTACGGTAAAATTTATTGCTAATAAAAGGAAAGTACTTGTAATAGAAGGAAAAATAGACGATAAAAAACCTTTAATAGGGGAAATTTACTATGAAAAAAGGAATTGATATAGGAGGGACTTTTGTAAAGGTATTGTGGGAGAACGGCAGAAGGGAAAAGATATATGTTAAAGATACTTACAAAGACAGGAAAAAGACAATAGATACTCTTCTGAATATAATAAGTGATGGAAATCCGGAAAAGGTGGGGGTGGCTGTTGCTGGTTTTACATCAAAGGAAGGCAAGATATACCACTCGCCTAACATACCAGCCCTCAATGATCTTGATCTCGGAAAGATACTGAGGGATCTTAATATAAACTTTGTCATAGGCAACGATGTTACCGTTGCAGCATTCGGCGAATGGTACTATGACAACAGGGACAGTGAAAACCTTATACTTGTTGCGGTAGGCACGGGTTTGGGTGGAGGCTTTGTATATAAGGGTGAACCCTTCTATGGAACTTGCGGTTCCGCATTAGAACTCGGACATCACATCATAGAAAAGGAAGGAGAGAGGTGTAATTGCGGAAGAAAGGGATGCTGGGAAGCTTACTGTTCTTCCTACGGTATTGAAAGGATTTATGAAAAACTGACGGGTCAGAAAATATCCGCCCATGAGATAGCGGAAAGGGCAAGAAAAGAAGAAAAGGAAGCCCTTGAGACGGTGGAAGAGTTCAAGAGATATCTTATAATAGGTCTCGTTAATATAGTTCACATATTTAACCCAGACAGAATAATACTCGGGGGCGGTTTGATAGATGATATAAGGGAATTTTTGGGGGATGTTGAAGACAGACTTAAAATGCAAGCGGAAAGTTTACCAGCTTCTTGTGTGTCCGTAGGCTTCTCCTTAGCGGGTGAGTTTTTGGGAGCGAGGGGAGCGCTGGCGTTGGCACAAATATAGTCCCATATTAAAAGGGATGGAAGGAAGAAGGGTTGAAGGCATCTTTCTACAGCATGCCTTAGAAAGATCACAAGCCCTTGAAGCTTACAAGCAAGCCCAGAGGGTTCAAATAAGAATACTCACGATAGTGCCAGAGATATTTCTTGAAACTCTCGGCAGAAAAGGAAACCAGTTCAGGGCAACAGTCATGAATGCAACGGGAAATAAAGTTTTATTAAGTCTTCCAAACGGTTATCAAATTGAAGCTGAAAACAGACTATCCATAGGCATAAACAGGGGCGATATCCTTACCCTGATGGTGGAGGAAGAAAATCCCGTAACATTGCAAATAATATCTGTTGAGAGAGGTATAAAGGACATTAAGACCCTTATAAAAAACCTTATAGAAGATGTTGCCTTCACCGTTAACCTTTTAAATCCTGACAAGGCGAAAGAATCCATAAAAAACTCGGGTTTATTTTATGAAAATAAATTAATAAAGTTTCTGACGGGTAAAGAAAAGTTAGAAAACATACTTCAAGACAGAAAGTATAAGCTACTTGAAGCTATTCTTAAAACGGATCCGGAGATTATAAGAAGATTTTCCGAAAACATGGAAGATAAGGGGATAAAAAACATCCTGCTCAGAATTGCGGAAGGCATAGAGAAAAAGGATATAGAACAGATAATAAAAGCCTTTGATACTTTGCGTTCAATGGACATTGATAATCCGTCTCTTTTGAAATGGATGGAAAGTACCTTCGGTAAATACATGGAGGAGCTGAAATTTATAAATCTGCTTCAACATTTTATGCTTTCTGAAAGGGGTAAAAAATTTGCGGTACCCTTTAACTATGAGGGGTCTAAAGGTTCACTTTTCGTCTCTTTCAAAGATAATTACAAGATATTCTTTAACTTTATTTATGATGAGGGTTTCCTCGGTATATTGATGGAAGCTTCAAGAAACAAGCCCGATCTTATTAATCTAAGATTCTTTACTGATATAGAAAAACTTGGAAGAAGGATAGAAAGGGAAAAAGACACACTCAAAAAATTGTTTGCTGAAGCGGATCTTAATCTCGGTGTATTTGAGGTGAGGGTGGAACCCAAGGGAAACTTTGACAATCTCATTAAAAGCGAGTTTGAAGAGGGTACCTTTCACCTGAGGGTATAGGCGTGGAAGAGAAAAAAAAGAAGGCAATAGCTTTGAGATACGATCCAGATAGGGATAGGGCGCCCAAGATAGTTGCTAAAGGAGAAGGATCTATAGCAGAAAGGATAATAAAACTTGCAAAGGAGAATAACATACCCGTGGTTGAAGACACGGATCTTGTAAACGCCATGATAAACATGGAGGTTTACGAAGAGATACCTCCTGAGCTTTACAGGGCAATAGCACAGATACTTGTTTTTGTAAAACATGTTAAATATAAATTGTAAATGTCGTTTACATAGTGTAAAAGTGCTTTACATTGCAGGAAAAATATACTGTACCAATAAAAACATAACACTTCAAATATACTAGAGTAAAAATTATTTACACTTTCAAGTCGTGCAAAAGCGCATAACAGCCAAATAGTTGTGATCTATCAATAATTTAAGCAACGGTATGAATGGCACGGTTGTTGCTAATAAGAACTTGACATAAGACGGAGGGTTAAGAAATGGAAAACGAAAAACTGGAAGCATATAGAAAAACAGTTGCACTGCTTTTTATATTCTTCTCAAGCACCTATCTTATATGGAGATTAAACACTTTAAATCCAGATGCCCTTCTGTTCTCCATAGCCCTCTACGGTGCAGAACTTTTTGGCTTCCTTATGACACTTAATTTTGTTTATACCACATGGACACTCAAGAAAAGAAAGGCACCTCCTCCTCCACCCGGTTTGAAAGTGGATGTGTTCGTACCCACCCTCAATGAGGACATTGAAATACTCAGAAAAACACTTATAGGATGTAAAAATATAAGATATCCCCATAAAACTTATGTTCTTGATGACGGTAACAGGGAAGAGGTAAAAAAGCTGGCGGAAGAACTCGGCATAGGTTACATATCAAGAAAGGATAATAAACATGCAAAGGCGGGTAATCTTAACAATGCCCTCAAATACACAGACGGTGATTTTATAGCTGTATTTGACGCGGACCATGTACCTGAGCCGGATTTTCTTGATAAAACCCTCGGATACTTTACGGACGAAAAGGTAGCCTTCGTTCAAACTCCTCAAGATTTTTACAACATTGATTCCTTCCAACATAAGGAAAAGAACGGAAAGGTATGGGCGGAGCCTAATCTGTTCTTCAGGGTCATCCTACCTGGTAAGGACAGATTCAATGCAGCATTCTTCTGCGGAAGTTGTGCAGTGCTTAGGAGGAAGGCATTGGAGGATATAGGCGGTTTTGCAACCGGAACGGTTACCGAGGACATACATACATCTATTAGACTACACGCCAAGGGATGGAAATCTGTTTATCATAACGAACCCTTAGCTTACGGCTTATCTCCTTCCACATATAAACCATTCTTCACCCAGAGGGAAAGATGGGGTGTTGGGGCAATACAGCTTTTCTTCAGTAAGGACAATCCTCTCATAAAGAAAGGTCTTACATTTAATCAAAGAATAAGCTACTTCTTCTCCATAGTACACTTCTTTGACGGTCTTCAAAAATTCATATATTACATAGCACCAGTAATAGTTTTAACAATGCACATATATCCTATTTACGGAAGGAGCATATACGAATTTCTCACCTACTTCATACCCCATTTTGTATTTTCCATATGGGCAGTTATTGAGATGTCAAGGGGTTACGGAAAGCTATCCTTCTTTGAACAGTACAATGCGGTAAAGTTTGTATTATTGGCAAAGTACATAATATCAGCCCTTAAACTGAATAGAATACCCTTCAAGGTTACAGATAAATCAAACACCGGAAGGACAAATCCCTCGGAACTTATACCTCAGATAGCTGTAGTTATCCTAAGTATACTGGGTGTTACGGTAGCATTGCTCAACTTTAAAAATTTACCATATAAAGATCTTTATATAGCAAACATATTTTGGGCGGTCGTTAACAGTTCCTTTATACTGGGATTTATCATCTGGTCCTTCAAGAAAATTCAGAGAAGGAAAGAGTTCAGATTTCCGGTAAACTTCCCCGCGGTCCTCGTTAATGGTAACCCTACCGCAGTTGTTGTGAATGACCTGAGTACCGGAGGAGCATCCGTTATATCAACGAGATACACATCCCCTGGAGAAAAGGTTAATCTGAGGCTTATTTACAAAGCGGAGAGGATAACCGTTGAAGGTAAAGTGTTAAGAGTACAAAAAGAAGAAGATACAGGCATGTATAGGATAGGGCTTATGTTTGAAAACCTTTCTACTGAACTAAAAGATAAAATAACTATATTCAATTTTAGATTCGCTGTTCTGAAACTCATGCATGATGCAAGTACACCCTTTCACACACCCATATCCTTAATGTATGATCTCTTTAAAGGAAAACTTTTCAGGAGGAAAAAGGATAGATACAGGATAAAGATACCCGGTATCATATTGCTTGACGGCAAATTTATACCTTTTGCCACCGAAGATATGAGCGAAGGCGGTATGAAAATAGTAACTCACACCAGGCTACCGGAGAACCTCAAAAAGGTAAGCTTTATGATAAATAAGAGAGAGTATCCGAGAAGTGCAACAGTTGTGTGGGAAGAAGAACTGGACTTTTACGGTATGAAAGTTTATAGATATGGCTTGAAATACGAAGGTGTTCTTGTAACAAGTATGGAAAAGGATAAACTCGTAACCGCGGTCAGGAGCATGTTATGAAAAGAACCATACTCGCTTTAGTATCCGTACCCTCCCTCCTGTGGGGGGCTTCATTCCATGTGATAGGAGGAAGTGAAGCAGATTCTTCCCAGCAGATGTTCTTTTATGTGGGTATCATAAAAGACTTTGATATCAAAAAGGATATAAAAGTAGCTATAAGACTCTTCGGGGATTACCTTGCCTATTCCTTTCAAGTTGGATCAACCAAGGTAAAGGCTGAAGCCCCTTCCTTTCAGGGAGGTATAGGAATAAAGTGGATGTCCCCCGTAGGTGTCTTTTCCCTTATACCCGGATGGGAAGCAAGGAATACCACCGTTAACCCTGATGTACCTGGTGTTAAAATAAAAGGCCTGTACGAAGGTTTCGCAGTCACTGGCGATGCATACATACCCTTACCGAGAAATTTTATTGTTACATTAGTAGGAAGCTACAGCACAAGCACATCCTATTTGTGGGGAAGGCTTAGAATTTCAAAGGGTATATACTTCAATAATTTCCGATTCGGTACGGAATTCATAGGTCAAGGCAACTACGACTACAGGGCTTTTCAGTTTGCTCCCACCGTTGAGTTTGCAAGATCAAACTATTCCATCCTGCTAAGAGCAGGCTATAAAGACAGCTCTGCAGGTAAAAGTATATATGGCGGTATAGATTTTTATGTGGGATTTTAATCGGGGTGCCGGGACTTGAACCCGGGACCTCAGGCCCCCCATGCCTGCGCGCTACCACCTGCGCCACACCCCGAGTCTTTAAATAAATTACTTTCTTTTTCTCATCATATCAATCATATTTAACATCTTATAACTGGGTTTAAAAACAAGAACATACCTGTCAGGTACTGGCACTTCTTCACCTGTCTTAGGGTTCCTTCCTATCTTAGCCTTTCTTTTCTTCACCATAAAAGTACCAAACCCTGATATTTGAACCTTTTCATAAGATCTCAGGCTGTTCTCAATAATATCAAAGACATGACTTACAATTCTGTAAACATCCTTCTTTGAAAGAAACACATCCTCCGCATCAGCAATCTGTTCAGCTATATCCTTCTTTGTCATGCCAACACTCCTATGGATAAAACAATTTTAGCAGGCAGAAAACAATACAACATTGCTATTATACCAGAAGGATAACTTGTTCATGTTTTCCACTTTTTCTTTAATATTTCACTAAGTTTAAAACCAGCCCCCGTGTCATTCGTAACTATAAAGCTTTCCTCTTCTTCCTCCTTACCGGAAAGGGCGTTTATGCTGAAGGTAAGCTTCTTTTCCGCGGGATTCAAATCAATTATCTTTACCTCCACCTCCTGACCTTTCTCAAGTTTCATATCTCTCGGTTTCTCAGAATATGGAAGGAGTCCGTCAACACCTTCCGGAAGTTCAAGGAATGCACCGAAAGACATTACATCTTTAACCCTCAGCTTTAGAACATCCCCTACCTTATATTTTTGAGATATAACCTCCCACGGATTAGGAGTAAGATGTTTTATACTCAATTTAACAAAGTTACCATCAAGCCCTATAACAGCAAACTCCCTCTCTTCCCCTTCCTTCAACACTTCCTCAATGGGGGAAGGTTTTGTCCATGATAGATCCCTTCTGTATATAACACCTTTAACTTTATCACCGAGGTTAATTATAGCCCTTCCTTTTTCTATCTTTTCAACTTTACCGCGGACCTTACTACCTGCTGGATTTTCCTTAATAAACTCTTCCCAAGGTTTAGGAAGAGCTTGTTTTATACTCAAAAGCATCCTTCTTTTTGGGATATCAAGATTTATTATCTTGGCTTTTACCGTGTCACCCTTATTCAATTCCTTTTCCCCTTCCCAGCTTACCTCTTCCTTAGGAACAAAACCTTCCACACCCTCTTCAATTTCCACCCATGCACCTTTGGGAGTTAACCCTACAACCTTTCCCTCTATAGTGGACCCCACCTTATACTTTTGATCAATAGACTGCCAGGGATCTCCTTTAAGCTTCCTATAACTTACAAATATGAAACTTTTATCTTTACTGAACCTATCAACCTTTACCTTCATAGTTTCCCCTATTTCAGCATAGTGAAAGGGATTCCTATCTCTACCCCAACTCAGCTCTTCCTTGGGAAGAAATGCCCTTACAACACCTTCAATAAGTAAAGTAATACCCTTATTTTGATCTATCTTTATTACTTTACCCTCCACAACATCACCTGATTTGATCTGTTTTAAAAGCTCCGCTTTTCTCCTTTCCCTCTCCTCATCAAGATAAGCCTTGTGGGAGACTGTAATCTTTGCCTTACCCTTTTGAACAACTATATTTAAAACCTTTACCCTTATTTGCTTACCTTCCGAAACCTTACGGCCGGTTTCCTCAAAAGGCATAAAGGCTTTTACGCCTTCAATATCAACGATATAACCACCTTTAGTTTTCTTTTCAACTGTCGCATTAAGAACTTTTCCTTCAGCATAAGCTTTTCTTATTTTCTCCAACCCCTTTTGCTGTGCTATAAGCTGATAGGAAAGGAGAGGATTTTCAACACTAGGAGAGAACTTTACCACAACAGCTTCAACTTCTTGACCCTCCTTAGCGTCGGGTAACTCCTCCTTGGGTATTACACCCTCAATCTTAAATCCTATATCTACAAATATATATCTGTCTGTAACCTTAACCACATTCCCCCTTACAACCTTCCCCTTGTAAAGCGTTACTTCTTCACTCAAAGACTTCTCAAGTAACTTTTCAAACTCGTTCATTCTCACCTCCAAAGGACAGATAGATAATTATATCAGTATTTTCCAAGAATTTTCCCATGCCGAATTTTGACCTTTTCAAAAAAGGGTTTATAATATTTTACTACTTTTAAAAGAGGTTAAATATGGAATTTTTCTTTTTTCTGGACATTTACGGTGACAGAGAATTAATAGACTGTTATATAATATCTTTTAAATTAAATAATCTTCAATGCGTTGAAATAACAAACTGGTCGGGAAAAGGATATATATCAGCAATCAAGGATTGGGAGAAGTTTAAAAAAAATGCAACAGATATAAGACTTTATGAGTACGGTGATGAAATAGAAAGATTCTCCGACATAGAAACAGCTCTAAGGGAAGGTTACAAGATAGCTTACAGGGAAGCATCAAGAAGGGGCGCAAAGGACATAATACCTGCAGTGGGTTTCGGCACACCTCCGATAGACGTTATTAAAAGGGTTTTCCCTGTTGACTTTAATTTTGACCCCTTCCCGAAGAATCTGGACGACTTTCTTGAAGATATAGTAAAAAAAACTGACAATCCAGTAGAAAGGAGCAGTAACGATGACAGTTGAACAACTTTCTGAGCTTCTTGAAGAACTTACGCCAAGAAAAATAGTGGAGGAACTTGATAAATATATAGTTGGCCAGGAAGAAGCAAAAAAGGCAGTAGCCATCGCACTCAGAAACAGGTGGCGAAGGCAAAAACTTCCAGAAAATATAAGGGATGAGATAGCGCCAAAGAATATACTTATGATAGGTCCCACGGGAGTGGGTAAAACGGAGATAGCCAGAAGACTCGCAAGCTTAATAAAGGCTCCCTTTATAAAAGTTGAAGCCACGAAGTACACAGAAGTGGGATACGTGGGAAGGGATGTGGAATCTATGATAAGGGAACTTGTAGAAGTTTCCTATAGAATGGTCAAGAGTGAAAAAATTGCAACAGTTAAGGAAAAGGCTAAAAGGCTCGCTGAAGACAGGATATTAGATATGCTTGTTCCTCAACCTTCAAGATCGCATTTTGGTGTAAGGGAAGCACCTACCTATGTACCTAATAGGGAAGAGTTAAGGGAAAAATTAAGAAAGGGTGAATTTGACGATCAAATAATAGAAATAGATGTCCAAGAAAAAGCATTCCCTATGATAGGTATAGCGGGACCCCCTGGTCTTGAAGAATTGGAAAACCAGCTTAGAGAAATGTTTCAAAACATAATACCTTCAAGGAAAAAGAGAAAGCTTAAGGTTAAGGAGGCCTTACCCCTTTTGGAACAGGAGGAAGCTGAAAAACTTATAGATATGGAAGAGGTAGCAAGAGAAGCGGTTTACAGGGCGGAGAACTTCGGCATTATATTCATAGATGAATTTGACAAGATAGCTGTTAAAACACCCGCGGGAGGACCAGGTGTTTCCAGGGAAGGAGTACAAAGAGATATGCTACCCATAGTTGAAGGAACATCCGTAAACACAAAGTATGGTGTTGTAAGAACAGATCACATTCTGTTTATAGCAGCAGGTGCTTTTCATATGGCAAAACCCTCCGATCTTATACCCGAACTTCAGGGAAGGTTTCCCATAAGGGTTGAGCTAAAGCCTCTTACAAAAGAAGACTTCGTCAAAATACTTAAAGAACCACAAAATGCTCTTACAAAACAATATGTTGAACTTATGAAAACCGAGGATGTTTATCTGGAATTCACAGATGATGCAATAGATGAAATAGCCATTATAGCGGAAGAGATTAATAACAGAACAGAAAATATCGGTGCAAGAAGGCTTCATACAGTTATGGAAAAGCTTCTTGAAGATATTTCCTTCAATGCGCCTGATATGGCAGGTCAATCAATAATAATAGACAGAAGATTTGTAAGGGCTAAACTTGAAGGAATAATAAAAGATGAAGAGCTGAGCAGATATATACTTTAATTACCTTTTTTTCAATTCAAATATGCATTTATCTTTACCCTGTGCAGTACATTCAATCTCTTTACAGTCCCATTTATTTCCCGTTATTCCCTCAAATAAACCAACGAGTGCACCTTGTAAAGGAAGACATGCAGGTTTCTTACTTGAAATACCAGTAGCAAAAAAAGAATCAAGGACCTCTATTCTTAAAATGTCTCCGTCTTTTGACCAGTTGTTCATATTACCTATTCCCGCTTCGCGCAGGAATACAGATATATATTCAATAATACCCTCTTCTGTAACATTATTACCTTCCATCATATCCCTAAGTATATTAGACGCCGTGTTGCCTGCCTTTTTACCCGCAAGCGTTAGTATACCGCCCAGTCCGAATCCGGAAAGTTTTATTATCTGGGAATAAAAATCTTTAACCGCTTCCTTCGGAACTATCAAGCCGTTCTCCCTCAGATATATTCTTATTCTTGCTACAATTTCCTGAGAATTTCCCATCCCTCTACAAATTATAACCTAATTTTATATCTTTTTTATGGTATGTTTAATATATTGCCAATCCGATTTATTATTAAATATTTCGTGGAGGTATTTGAGTTTATGGAACACATACTTGAAAAGGATAAGGAAATCTTTGATGCCATAGTGGGCGAATACGAAAGACAGGCATATCAGCTTGAAATGATAGCATCGGAAAATTTTACATCGCTTGCTGTAATGGAAGCACAAGGTTGCATTATGACCAATAAATATGCGGAAGGTCTTCCTTTTAAAAGATATTACGGCGGTTGTAAATTTGTTGATATAGCGGAAGATCTTGCAATAAAGAGGGCAAAGGAGTTGTTCGGAGCGGAGCATGCAAATGTACAACCCCATTCAGGATCTCAGGCAAATATGGCGGTTTATATGGCTGTACTTGAACCAGGTGACACTATAATGGGAATGGATCTGTCCCACGGAGGGCATCTAACCCACGGAGCAAAGGTAAATTTCTCTGGAAAAATGTATAATGTCATTCATTACGGTGTTGATCCTGACACTGAACTTATAGATTATGACAACCTATATAAATTGGCAAAGGAATACAAGCCGAAGTTAATAGTTGGAGGTGCTTCCGCATACCCACGCATAATAGATTGGGCAAAACTAAGGGAAATAGCTGATAGTGTAGGTGCATACCTGATGGTGGATATGGCACACTATGCGGGCTTGATAGCAGGCGGTGTTTATCCTTCACCGGTACCTGTTGCCCATTTTGTTACTTCTACAACACATAAAACCTTGAGAGGCCCGAGAAGTGGTTTTATTCTTTGCAAAGAAGAATTTGCAAAAATCATTGATAAGACAGTCTTTCCCGGTATTCAAGGTGGACCCCTTATGCATGTTATTGCGGCAAAAGCCATAGCTTTTAAGGAAGCAATGACCCCCGAGTTTAAAGAATACGCCCGTCAGGTGGTTATAAATGCAAAAACAATTGCTGAAAAGTTAAAGTCCGAAGGTTTTAAGATAGTAAGCGGGGGAACAGATAGCCACATAGTGCTAGTAGATCTAAGGAATATGAACATAACTGGTAAAGAAGCGGAAAAAGCCTTAGAAGAGGCAGGTATAACGGTAAACAAAAATGCGGTACCCTTTGATCCCTTACCCCCCACAAAAACAAGCGGTATAAGGATAGGAACCGCTGCGTTAACCACGAGAGGTATGAAAGAACAGGAAATGGAGGAGATAGGGGAAATGATTTCTAAAATATTGAAAAACTTGGGCGATCAAAGAATTATAACAGAGGTGAGAGAAAGGGTAAGGGAATTGTGTGAGTCTTTTCCCCTTTATCCCGAATTAAAGGAGAAAATAGATGAGCTTCGCAATAGCACGGCAAGCAATCTTTGACAAAGAGGGAAAAGCTTTCGGGTACGAGATATACTTGAGAAGGACAGATGATTTGGAAAAGTATCCGAAGGATATACCTTTTAATAAAGCAACGTTTATAGTAAGCGAACTGCTTGTAGAAATAGGAGTGGAAAAGGTAGGAGAGGGTAAAAGGGTGTTCATAAATGTTGCCCTTGACTCAGTACTTAATAAAACACTGGAAATACTTAAGGGTGACAAATTAACCCTTCAGCTCATACCTCCTCAAGTCTCTATAGGAAAGGTAACATACCCAAACATACTAAAAGCTATTGACAGATTTAAGGAAAAGGGAGCGCTTATATCAGTCACCGATAGCATTGTAAACAATGGCTATGAAGAGGTTATAGAAAAGGCGGACATCCTGGAGGTAAGTATAAAAAATTATAGTCATGATATGGTAAAGGACTTTAAAAGCAAAGGTAAACTTATAATGTTTACATTTATTGAGAAGGAAAAAGAATTTAAGCAAGCACTTGAATTAGGAGATCTTTTTGAAGGTAGATATTTGGGTGACATAAATATAGTTAAAAAGTTTGAGATAGCCCCTTTTCTAAAAAGCACTCTCATGAGATTGCTTGCGGTTATGAATGTTGCTGACAGCGTTAAGGAATTTGCCCATATCATCTCAAGCGATGTCGGAATGACAACAAAGTTACTTAAGTTTATAAACTCCGCCTACTTCTCACCAGCAACGGAAATAAAAAGTATTGACCAGGCATGCTCGTTCTTAGGTATGGACAATCTTAAAAAGTTTATCCTGCTTGTTGCAACCAACGATTATGTCAGTATTGAAAATCCCATCCTTTGGAAAAAATCTCTGAGGAGGGCTATAATTGCTGAGTTTATAGCCCTCAGAATAGCTCCAGATCTTAAAAATGAAGCCTATCTTGCAGGCTTATTTTCCCTTATAGATGAGATACTTCATGTGGATAAAATAGCTTTTTTAAAGGAATTGAGGATAAATCAAGAAATAATAGATGCCTTTACGGGGAAAAATGAAAGGCTTGCAAAAATACTTAAATATGCAAGTGCCCTGGAAGATATAATAGGTTTTCAGGTTACCGGACCTCAAGTTACTCAAACACCTGGAGGCGAACATGATATTCTATTCACAATAAGCAATGAAACTGGAATACCTGCAGATGAATTGCAAAATGCAATACAGGATGCGGTAAGCAAGGCGGACATTCTTATAAAGATATAGTGCCCACCGTTCTTCCTTCCTTTTCGTAACTCCAGTTTATAATACCACCTGCCATATTGTAAGCTTCAAATCCCCTTGATCTTAAGATATAAGTAGCCATTGCGCTCCTGTTCCCGCTCCTGCAGTAAACAACAATCTTTTTATCCTTAGGCAATTCATTCATCCTCAAAGGTAACTGCTCCAAAGGGATAAGTAAAGAGCCAGGTATAGCAACCTCCGAATGTTCAGCCGGGGATCTGACGTCAAGTAAGATTATATTCTCTTTATCCTTGAGAGCCTTCACTTCTTCCGGTGTTAACTCAGGTACAAACATATTCAATCCTCCATTAATTAAAGATATAAGAATATTATAATATATTAAATTTCTATGTCAAGTTGAATATATGTTCACCACTCGTCCTTACCGAGGTTATTTTGTTAAACTCATCCACATAAACAAGTTTAGGTTTATAACTTTTAATCTCCTCTTCATTATAAGTGGCATAGGAAGCTATTATTATAAGATCCCCTTCATGACCGAGCCTTGCAGCCGCACCGTTAAGTCTTACCTCCCCCGAGTGTCTCTCAGCGGGTATTACATAAGTTGAGAACCTTGCACCGTTGCTTATGTTATAAACCTCAATCCTCTCAAAGGGAAAAAGATCTGCTGCCTCCATAAGCTCAATATCAAGAGAAAGGCTTCCCTCATAATGTAACTCAGAACCGGTTATTTTAACCCTGTGGATCTTAGATTTAAGCATCGTCCTATACATGCTTTACCTCCATCAACTTATTCCCATAAAGATCCCGAATATATTGAAGCCAAACCCTTCGGTATATTAACATTTTCACCATAAAATAGTTTAAGTTGCAAAGCGTTGTAAACCGCTTTCGCCCTGTAATGATTGTTAAAGAATATATAAGTATCCACCTTTTTGTCCATGATGTCAATCCTGTTTTTTATATCCCTAAGCTCTTCTTCAGTATAAAGGTAGTTGTATCTTTCAAAGGATTCCTCAGAACCGTACCATTTATTCTCATTTCTGCCATGAAGCCTTACATAGTTCATATACCCAACCCTCTTCCAAGGTCCCACGAGCAAACCCTTTAATCGGGGAGCATCCACATTTACAAGGGAAAAGCCCAATTCCTCCACAAACCTGAAAAAGTCCCATCTCCCAAAGCTTCTACTCCTTACCTCTATAACCTTATCAATACCTTCAAAGTCAAGTGAAAGCCTTTCTATATATTCAAGATTCTCCCCTCTGTAATCAAACTCAGAGGGAAATTGAAAAAGCAAGGCTATGAATCTATTTGATTCCAGTAAGGGTTCTATACCTTCCAGGAATTTTTTTACATCATCCTTGCTGTAATCTCTATCATGGGTAAATATACGATTTGCCTTAACCGAAAATTTCAGCTTTTTAGTTTTATTAAGAAACTCTCCGAAGGTGTAGGGATGAGGCATTGAGTAAAAGGTATAGTTTATTTCAACAACATCAAAAAACCTGCTGTAATATATAAGCATATCTGACTGCTTTATGTTGGAAGGGTAAAAGACACCTTTCCAATCCCTGTATGAAAAACCACTACACCCTATGTGTATATTCCTCAAGCCACAAACTTTGACTTGAATTCATCCAATGCTTTCTTAATACGCTCCTTCAGATCATCGTCAAGCTGTTTTTTCTCCCTTATATCCTTAAGAATATCGGGTCTTTCCTTATCAAGGAATGTGTAAAGCTCCTTCTCAAACTTTCTGACAGCCTCCGGTGGTATATCGTCAAGATAACCGTTTGTACCTGCAAATATGGCAACTATCTGTTTCTCAACGGGTATCGGGTTGTAAGGTTCCTGTTTTAAAAGCTCAACAAGTCTTAAACCCCTGTTTATTGTTTGTTGTGTAGCCTTATCAAGCTCTGAAGCAAATTGGACAAATGCTTCCAGTTCTCTGAACTGTGCAAGCTCAAGCCTGAGTGTCCCTGCAACCTGCTTCATAGCCTTTATCTGAGCTGCTCCTCCTACCCTTGACACGGAAAGTCCCACATTTATAGCGGGTCTTACCCCCTTGTTAAAAAGATCGGGTTCAAGGTATATCTGTCCGTCCGTTATGGATATAACGTTTGTAGGTATGTATGCAGCAACATCACCCGCCTTTGTTTCAATTATAGGTAAAGCGGTAA
>WFPJ01000111.1 GCA_015487615.1 Aquificales bacterium
AGCAACTTGGCTATATATCTTGCAACCGCTATATTGTCACCCGTTATCATCTTTATATTTACACCGTATCTTTTTGCTTCCTCAATCGCTTTTTTAGAATCCTCCCGCGGTGGATCAAAGAGGGGTATAAGTCCAACAAAGTGGTATTTTTCTTCCCCCTCCCCTTTATAAGCAACCCCAAGGGTTCTGAATCCGTTTTCTGCAAATTCTTCAATTTTTTCTTGAATAAGGCTGGAATCTACCTCTTCCTTATCAGAAAGATCAAGTATAACTTGAGGAGCGCCCTTTGTAACTACTATAATCTCTCCATTACAAATTACCCTCGCTTCTGTTCTTTTCCTCACTGGATCAAAAGGTATAAATTTTTCTGTTTTACACTTCTTTAACTCTTCATATAAACCATGTTCTTTGAGCCATTCAAAGATGGGTTCTTCTATGGGGTCCCTGTTTTCTTCTACGGAAGCAAGCCCAGCATAAAACATGAGGTCCTTTGAGGTGTATCCGTTTACTGTAAACGGTACTGAGATGGTCATCCTATTCTGCGTTAAGGTACCTGTTTTGTCGGAACACAGTATATCAACACCTGCCAATTCTTCTATTGCAGAAAGTTTACTTACTATAACCTGCTTCCTTGCAAGATTTAAAGCACCCACCGCCATAGTTACAGTAAGTACAGCGGGTAAAGCAACAGGAATTGAGGCAACGGTGAGAACTAAGGAGAATCTGAGGATTTCAATCCATCCCGCTCCCCTGTTTAATTCAACAAGTATCATTATTGCCACAAGCCCGAGGGTGGTTACTATAAGAAAGTTTCCTACCTTTATAACCATCTCCTGAAAGTGGGACCTCTGTTCCCTTTCCGCTTTTGCTACAAGTTTTACCGTTTTACCGAAGTAGGTATTAATACCCGTTTCCTTAACAACACCTATCATTTCACCCTGCTTTACTATAGAGTTTGCAAAGGCTATATCCCCAGCTTTTTTAGTTACAGGCAGAGACTCTCCGGTCAGGGCTGACTGATCAAGAAGTAAGTAGTCTCCCTCAACCAGTTCTATATCCGCGGGTACTATATCCCCTATCCTAAGTTTGACCACATCCCCCGGAACAATTAATCTCGCCTCTATCTCCTTCCACACTCCGTCTCTCAGAACAATAGCCTTTTTTGCAAGCTTCCTTTTTAAAACCCTTAGGGCTGATATAGCCTTATGTTCCTGCCAAAGATCAACACCTGCGTTTACCAAGAGCATTATCATGATTATTGTGAAGTCTTCCCATTTCTGTGCAAGAGCTGAGAGGACACCCGCTATTTCAATCATCCAGGGTATGGGACCCCAAAATCTTTTGATTATTCTTTGGAGTAAGGTCTCTTCCTTTTCGGGAATCTCGTTATAACCGTATTCTTCTAGTCTCTTTTTTGCTTCTTCCTCCGTTAAACCCTTTATATTTTCTTCTTTCACCCTTTTCTCTCCTTAATCCAGTCAAAGAATATGTATGTGCCTGCCAAGAAGAAAAAGGCAATTGCTATGAATCCTAAATAGTAAAATGTGCAAAAGACAATATCACGATCACACATCACTCTTTATTTTAAAGGCAAAATTATAAAAACTGTGAAATTTCTTTTTATTTTAACTCTCACTTTACCATTGTACCTCGCCACTATTGATTTCATTATCTCCATCCCCAGACCCATACCTTCCTTTTCCTTTTCAACCCTGTCATTTCTTACCGCGATGAGAACATTATTTTCTCCTTTGCATATCTTTATATGAATTTTTGATTTTGAATGCTTTACCGCATTACTCAGCAGGTTGTAAGCCAAATCCTCAAAATCAATAGGATTCACTTCAATAATTACTGACCTTAGAGAGAGAACAACTTTTTTTCTTTTCATCTCTTCCGCAAACTCCTTTATCATCTTCTTAAATATCTTTGATAGATCAACCTTTTCCGTTTGTATCCTGTCTTCCGCCTTCCTCTCAAGAAGATGTATTATTGTTTTTATATCCCTTTCAAGCTTTCTGTTTGCAATCATCAACCTATCAACAGCCCTTCTGTCATAGTTTTTATCAAGTATTCCGAGATTCACCTTTTGAATTGCAATAAAATTGCCAAATTTATGGGATATAGACATCAATACAAGGTCCATAAACTTTCTGTGTTCTTCAATTTCCCTGAGAAGTATCGTTACTATGGCAAAGGTGCCTGTTATGATCATAAAGATGAGAACCGCCTCCCATATTATAATCACGGTCATGTAGTGGTTTGTTAGTGACTCTATTTCCTTTTTGTCTATACCCACATACACTGTTTCCGTTCCGAAGCCTTCTGAAGGGAAGGAATAGACTATGTAATCGTTGTTGGGTTTTTCAAGGATCTTGACACCGTCTGTTTCTTTAATACCAGTGGTTATATAATTCAGATATGCGGTATAAACCTTCTGGTATGAATACATATCAATAAGTCTTTTAAACTCAAGAAAACTCACCACATTGAGTATGGAAAAACCAATAACAAGAAGAATACCGAATATCAACAGTATCTTAATCCTTATCTTTGACAAATCTGTATCCTCTTCCCCTGTAAGTTTCTATGGCGGTTTTGGGCAATATTCTGCGCAAGTTTTTTATATGCGCCCTTACCACATCTTCACATACGGGTTCATCTCCCCACACATAGTTCATTATTTCATCTTGGCTAAGTATCTTCCCTTCATTTTCAACAAGAAACTTAAGTAAAAGCCAATCCTTTTTGCCCAATATTACTTCCTTTCCATCCTTCCATATCCTTTCATTTTCCAAATCTATTTCCACATTCCCTATCTTTACCCTCTCTTCCGTAATTGTTCTTCTCTTTAAAGCTCTTATCCTTAACAAAAGCTCTAAGGGATCAAAAGGTTTGGTAAGATAATCGTCCGCACCCCTTTCAAAGCACACCTCTTTATCATATATCCGTCTTTTGGCTGTTAGTACGAGGATGGGTGTCTTTTTGTCTTTTTCTCTTATCTGCAAAAGCAGGTCTTCACCCTTTATGTAAGGCATTATAAGATCAAGAACTATAACATCGTAAGATGCAACTGACAGCAAATCCATTACCTCCCTCGGGTCCCAGATCCATTCAACTATTATTCCTTTATCTTCAAGGAAATCCTTAACAGATTCACCGAGGATCCTATCATCTTCAACTAAAAGCACCTTCATGACATGCCCGCTATAATATCCACTGCTTCCGATACATGGGAAACGGTAATAACTTCCGCTCCATCAATATCTATTTCGGCACCTTTCGGGGCTATAACAGTCTTATAACCGTATTTGGTAGCTTCCTTTACCCTTACATCTCCGAGATGTACAGGTCTTACCTCTCCCGAAAGTCCCACCTCTCCAAAGGCTACAACCCTTTCAGGTATGCTTATATCCTTTTTTGAAGATACGATAGCAAGCAAAACAGGAAGATCAACCGCGGGTTCCTTTACCTGAATACCTCCCGCCACATTTACGAATACATCAAGGTCCCTTGTGAAAAGCTTTACTTCCTTTTCAAGCACAGCAAGAATAAGGGCGAGCCTGTTTATATCGTAGCCTTGGGTCTTTCTTTGAGGTGTTGTATATAAAGCGGGTATTACGAGGGCTTGTATCTCCAAGAGCAACGGCTTACTACCTTCGGTGTAGGGAAACACTACACTGCCCGGTTTTTTTCTCTCTTCCGAAACTAAAAATTGGGAAGGATTCTTTATCTCCTCCATACCCCTGTCGGTCATTTTAAACATGGCAATCTCACCGGTTGTTCCGAATCTGTTCTTTACAACCTTTAAAACCCTATAAAAGTTATATCTCTCACCCTCAAAATACAGGACTGTGTCAACTATATGTTCAAGAACCTTAGGACCTGCCACGAGACCCTCTTTGGTCACCTGACCTACTATAAAGGCTGGTATTCCTCTTTCCTTACATATCTTTACAAGCTTAAAAGTACATTCCCTTACTTGAGAGACTGATCCCGCGGAAGAGTCAAGCTCCGATGTAAAGATTGTCTGTATGGAATCAATAACTATAAGAGAAGGATTAAGGCTGTATATATTGCTTTCTATGTTTTCAAAGTTTGTCTCGGTAAGCAAGAATATATCTGAAGAAAGGGTTCCTATCCTTTTTGCCCTTGATGCTATCTGTAAACCCGATTCTTCTCCTGATACATAAAGGACGGGACCGTTGAATTTGTCCGCAACCTGTAACAGAAGGGTTGACTTACCTATACCCGGCTCACCCGCAATAAGTATAACCTGTCCTTTTAAAAGTCCCCCTCCGAGGGCGAAATCAAGTACTTCTATACCCGTTTTTATTCTTAGTTCCCCTTCCTCCTTCAAACGGGCCAAAGGAACAGCATCAAGGGAAGCTTCTATCACACTCCCTTTATTTATGATGTCTTCCACTATAGTATTCCAAGATCCACACGAAGGACATCTCCCCATCCATTTAACCGAAACATAACCGCATTCTTGACATATAAATCCTTTCTTTACTTTAGCCATTACATCACTTTAATATAAGCAAATCCTTTATATTGAAGTTCTGAAACGGTAGCTACACCGGAAGGTACAACCTTCACAAACTCAAAAAGGTTTTCTTCCTTAAGCTTCATTCCCCTTATGGTTATCTGGCATACATAAAATTCCACATCATAGTTTGTAAGACTTGATGTTCTCTCATAAGCCCTTTTTACATCTACCTTTTCCTTTTCCCACTTTGTACCTTTGTGGTCTTTCAGGAAAAATTTCAGTCCTTCACCGTTAGCCACAACTATTATCTTTATCTGGAACGGGTCAAAATCATAGGCAGAAAGATGATTTCTTATATTGGTAAGCATCATGTGAAATCTGTCTTCCTCCGGAAAGTCACAATGATAAACCGCTCCCTTCTCCGCATCAAATTCAAGCTCTGAAAGTTTCACCCTTTCAAGAGCGGGTTTTTTCTCGCTTGCAATGGCTTCTTTGCTAAGGAAGGGAAGATAAGTGAGTAAAACACCGCTTAATTTTAAAAAATCCCTCCTGTCCATGATCCCGCACCTCATAATTTAATATAAAATAAAGAGAACAAAATGAGCGGATATGTATTTATAACGGGAATAGGAACCGGTTTAGGAAAAGCTCTCGCAGAAGAATCTTTGAAAAGGGGGTACAGGGTATTAGCACTGAGCAGAAGGCTTCCCGATGATTTGAAATCAAAGGATATTATCTTCAGATACTGCGATCTTTCTGAGATTGAAAGAGTGAGTGTAAGGGTAAGGGAACTTGTTGAGGGGGTAAAGCATATAGATCTTGTTATACTTAATGCGGGAGTACTCGGCAACTTCGGTGATATGTATGAGATTCCCCTTTACAAATTCAAAGAGGTGATGGATATAAATGTTTGGGTTAATAAGGTTATTATTGATACATTTATTGAAAATAAGGTTAAGGTTGGAATGATCATAGGTATATCCTCGGGTGCTTCCGTAAACTGTAACAGGGGTTGGAATGCCTATGCCATATCAAAGGCAAGCCTCAACTGTCTTTTAAGGCTGTATGCAAGAGAAATGGAAGATACACACATAATATCCCTCGCACCGGGTCTTGTACTGACCCCTATGCTTGAAGAAGTTATGAAACAGGATGAAGTAAAGTATCCTTCCGTAAAGAGGATAAAAGATTCTCCTAAAAGAAGTCCCGAAGAGACCGCACGACTCATATTTGACCTAATCC
>WFPJ01000112.1 GCA_015487615.1 Aquificales bacterium
GAAGATATAGAAAGAATAGGTAAAGAGATTGGCTATATTGCTTTACATGATCCTGTTGAGCTTCCTATTGAGTGGACGGATGTTTGGGGAAGAAAACATAAAAAGGTTGTAGGAAAGCCTGTTTCCTTCCACATTATGAGGGGGATAGCTTCTCATTCCAACGGATTCCAAACCGCAAGGGCGGTATTCCTGCTTATGATGATGCTCGGGGCTGTTGACACACCCGGAAGCTTTTTATGTAAACCGCCTTACCCTAAGCATATTGAGGATCTTCCCAAACCTGCCAAGGTGGAGGGTTTAAAAGAACCTTACGGGGGTCCGCATCTGGGTTTTCCTCAAAATCCGGATGATCTCCTTGTGGATGAAAAGGGAAAACCTTTAAGGATAGACTGGGCATATAGCTGGGAGTTTCCTATTGCAGCTCACGGATGTATCCAAAATGTTATACCCTCAGCCTATAAAAAGGATCCATATCCCATAGAGGTTCTTATCCTCTACATGGCAAACATGGCTTGGAATTCATCCCAAGATATACCCTTTATAATAAAAGCCCTTACGGAAAAAGATCCGGAAACGGGTGAATATATAATTCCGAAGATAATTACCATAGATGCCTTTTACAGCGAGCAGGTTGCCTATTCGGATTTGGTGCTTCCCGACGCCACCTACCTTGAGCAGTGGTTTGCCCTGTCACTCCTTGACAGACCTCCATCCTCCGTTGACGGACCTGTAGATGCCATAAGGCAACCCGTGATTGATCCCAAGGATAACGGTCTTGATGTTAGGGGATGGGGAGATGTGATGGTTGAGATAGGTTACAAACTTGGCCTTCCCGCCTTTAAAAATGAGGATGGGTCGCCCAAGTACAAGGATTTTAAGGATTTCTTAATAAACTGGGAAGCAAGACCCGGTGTTGGTGCGCTTGCGGGTTGGAGGGGTGAAAAAGGTGATAAATTCTTTGTTGGGGAACCTAATCCTAAACAGCTTGAGATGTACATAAAGAATAAGGGTTTCTTCCATTATAAGCTGAAAGACAGCCAAAGGTATTACAGGCATGCCAACAAAGAATACTTGGAGTGGGCTAAGGAGGTAGGGTTTGTTAAAAAGACTGAGCCTATAATCTTTAACTTTTATCTTGAAAACTTCCAGACCTTCAGGCTTGCTGGAGAAGGTCTTTGGGAGGGTAAAAATCAACCGCCCGAGGACAAGACGATAAGGGAAAGGCTAAGGAGATACTTTGATCCTCTTCCTTTCTGGTATCCACCCTTTGAAGAAGAGGTCAGCGGTGATGAATATCCCCTGTATGCTTTTACCCAGCGTCCCCAGTGGATGTATCACTCGTGGGACTCGCAGAATGCATGGCTAAGACAGATATCTACGAGGAACTACCTTTACATGCATCCTAAGACCGCTGAGAAACTCGGCATAAAACACTTAGATTGGGTATGGGTGGAATCAAGATCCGGTAAAGTCAAATGTCAGGTGTATCTTACTGAAACCACAGAACCTAATTCCGTATGGACATGGAATGCCATAGGGAAAATGAAAGGAGCATGGGGTCTTAAACCCGAGGCGGAAGAAGGGACAAAAGGATTTCTACTTAACCATGTTATTCCCCATTCTATCCCAATGAGCGGAAAGGAAATTTACTTCGGAGATCCCATAACGGGTCACTTTGCCTGGTTTGATACGAAGGTTAAAGTATATAAGGCGGAACCTCCCGAGGAAACTGAACCTAAGTACGAAGTAAAACCCCTTTCTTACATAAAAGAGAGGTGGATACCTGTTTTAAGGTATAAGCCTTAATAATTTTTTTGGAAGTGGTCAAATCCCCTCTTTTCCAAAGGTTTCCCGTCTAAGAACACCGCCCTCTCTTCTACAACCTCTCCTATTACTTCCGCTCCCGCAGGCAATGGTTCTGACCTTTTTTGTGTAAAAACAACCGCATAATCCTCTCCTCCGTAAAGGACATAATCCAGCGGATCGAGACCCTTATGCTCACAGTATATTTTCAATGGATCTTTTATTATTCTTTCAACCTTATCTTTGTGCAGATTTATACCGTACTTGCCCCTTTCAACCATCCTGTAGAGATCTATAACAAGACC
>WFPJ01000113.1 GCA_015487615.1 Aquificales bacterium
AAAAAGGGCTAATCCTCTTTGAAATATAATCCTCACCTCTTCTTCCTTCATAGATACATAAGTATCCGGGGGTGATATTTTATATTTGCGGATAATATCCCTCATAAAGGTAAGGGCCTTCAAATTTTCTTTTGAATTGATATTCTCAAAATCTCCCCCAGCGGAATAAGAAAATTCCAAAAAGGTACAAACGAGACCCTCATACTGGGCTCCCTGCCATACAAAGCCGTAAACACCTTCATCTACAGCTTTTAGACTACATTCAAGTAGTTCCTCCCATGTCTCCGGCACTCCGCACCCGTACTTTTCAAGCAGATCACTTCTGTAATATAAAAGACCGCAATCAATATTAACGGGTAAAGCATAAAGCTTTCCACTCTTGTGAGCAACTTCAATACTACCCTTGAAGAAGGGCTTTGTATCAATGTCTAAGGGTTCTAACCATCCGGAATGAATAAACTGACCCAACCATGCTATATCCATAAAGAAGATATCGGGATCCTTTAAACGGGAAATCATGGAAAGAATTAGGTGTTGTCTTCTAAGATCGCTGTCCGAAGCTTGTCTTATAATCCTTACTTTTATTCCCTCTTTTTTCTCAAATTCCTTTATAATCCTGTACCAATAGTTTACTTCCGCGGAAGTTCCCCCAACCGCGACGGTAAGCTCATTTCGTGAAGTGCATGAAAGCAAACACAAAAAGATTAAAGGAAATATGTAAAAAACATTCATTCAACCCTTACTGTAAGATCCATTTGTTTACCATTCCTCAGTATTGATATCTTAAAGGTGTTTTCATTTCTTAGAAGCTGGAGTATCCTGAAAGCATCCTCCCCGCTTGTTATCTGCATATTGTTAATGGCTATTAATACATCACCGGGTCTCAAACCCGCTTTAGCCAGCAAGCTGTTGGGTTTTATCCATTCAAATATAAATCCTTCCGTCCTCCCGTTCTTTATATATGGGACAAGTCTTACCTGATTAAACATTACACCGGGATCCATTGTTAGCCTTTCCAACTCCCTTCGTGATATAACAGTACCGGAGGGAGGCGGGCTATCGGTTATTGACACAAATTTTCCACCCGATACCTGTCCGCTTACATCTCTCGGGAATTTAAGTATTTCTTCCTTTCCGTTTATATAAACAATAACAAAATCCTTTCCTATCTTTTTAACAATACCGCCTTTAAATGTCTCTCCCTCCCTAACAACAAAAACCTCACTGCCCTTTTTTAATAGAGCCATCTTAACCGATCCTACAGAAGTAGCAAGAAGTTCATAGCCCTTCAAATCGCCTACTACCACCCCCGAAATATTTGAGACTGTATACCCCTTTTGAGGGAAGATGTTTCTGAGTTTAAGGGTTAAAGAATAAATATCAGGCTCCGATTTCTTTATTATGGGTACGGAAATGCGGGGAGGAATTTTTGTTAACACGATTAGGGAAATAATTGAAGACAAGAATAATATGATGGATATAAGAGAAAGGGAATATAAAAGACCCATAATTGAATTATATTTAAAATATGGTATCATTCAATATCAAAAAAGAGGAGAGGACCATGAGGGGAGCTAAGTTTCTCTACGGATTGCTCTTATCAACCGTACTTATAATAGGTTGCGGATCTCAAGAAGCAATGATAAGTAGCTTGAAAATAAGTGTTTATCCCGAAGAAACACCGGTGGATGTAGATGTCGCTGTATGGAAAGACACAAACAATGATAAAATATGCGACACGTACAGCGTAAAGCCAACAATAGTTGACATAAATCTTGAGGCGACACCAGTATCAACGAATCTTGTGGATACGGAAAGCACACTTGTTATAGTTGACGAGGTTAACATTGACTACTTCCCAATTTCATCAACCGTGCCCAATGAAACTGCCCCTCCTCCTTTATCCTCTGTAAGTCGCAAACTGGGTGTATCTATAACGGGTCAATCAACAACTGTTACCATACCCATTGAAATATTCTCACAATCCCAAAAGATATCAAAGCCCATCTCAGATCTAAGGTACGGTGAACCCAGAATGGGACATATATATTCATACGATGTAAGAATAACATTTATAGTTAAAAGCCCTTACACAGGTGAAACGGGTAGGGTAACAACTTACATACCAGTTGATGTTGCTGAATTTGTTAGTGATGAAGAAAACTGCAATTTCTAAATTATGTGAAAATTACCTTCACCTTTAAGTCCCCCGGAGTTATCTAAATAATATGAAAAAGCAAAAGGAGGTAAAAGAAATGAATAGAAAAGTATTATTAGGAGGTGCATTTATTACTTCTGCACTCTACCTTTACTCATGTGGGGGTACTTCTTCTTCCCCTCAAAATGTGGATCTTTACTTAACGGACGCTCCTGCATCCGATTTCCCTTCCATAGTAGTAAATGTAAAAGAGGTAAGCCTCTGTAATACGGGAACTAACACATGTCATTCACTTTACAAAAGCTCAACTGGTATAAATGTTGATCTCACCCAGTTAAACGGTGTTATGCACTATGTAGGTAGCTCCACTGTACCCTCCGGCAACTACAACAGGCTGAAGGTGAGGATCTCCCAGTATGCCACGGTAGTTGACAACCAAGGCAATCAAAACAATGCTGTATTTAATCCTGACTCAATTAATCAAAACGGCAGAATGCAAAACATTCCTAACATTGTCCAGTGTGACCAGAACACACAAGAATGTGTCATAAGCTTCAATGGTGCGGTAAATCCCTTTGCCATGGGCAAACTTATTGTTGACTTTGTTATCAAAGATATGGAAATTGACACAACAACAACACCGTGGCAAATCACCAAGCTCAAAATGAAGCCTTTAACACCAAAATCGGAAGATGATATGAAAAATATATATTATGAGTTTTATGCCACCATCACAGATATTGATTCAGTAAATAATTCTGTTACAGCTTCATGGAAAAATACCAACTATTCAGTAAGCCTTACAGATACTACAGTGTGTGAAGTAAATGATGTAAATTACATAGGAGCATCAAATTGTATAGCTCAATTGCAGGCAAACTACTGTGCAGAATTTAAGGTTAAAGAAGACCCCGCCCAAAATACAAACCTTACTGCTATAAAGATAGAACTTAAGGGTCAAGGTAAGTGTGAAGGTGAAGGTGACGATGAAAACTACTCATCCAATGCAAGGGAAATGATAGGCACAGTCCAGAGCATAGATACAAATAACAATACATTTACAATTGATTCCTACTCAAATCCCATAAGTGTAACAAATTCAACTGTGTGTGAACACTATCCCCAGATCGGTAAGTATGCCTACGGAATGGATTGTTTAACAAACTTACAAACAGGTTGGAGGGTTGAAGTAAAAATAAATGCAAATGACGAAGCAATAAGCATAGAAAGAGAAGTAGAAACCTATCCAGACGATAGCTGATAAATATAAGGGGGCCTCAGCGCCACGGCTCCCCTCCTTCCCTTTGATAATACCTAATATCTTATAATTTTTTTTGTATAATGCCTTTTGGAGGTTACAGATGAAGAAGTTAGTGCTATCCACTTTGACAGTAGCGAGTTTTTCTTTTGCGGATGTTGTTCCTGCAGTTGACTTGGATGTGTCCCTAGGCTATGTATTTCAGGGGATATCGGGTAAAGCTTCCTACCAAGGAGGAGAGGTAGATCTTAAAGATCAATTAAAGCTCGGAAGTTCCAACAACATAATGGCAAAGGTAAAGTTTGAACACCCAGTACCCATTCTGCCGAATCTTTACTTTCAATACACCCCCGCAACATTCAAGGGTACGACAAATCTTCAAAGCTTAGGATGGGGAGGGCAAAACTTTAGTGGCAACATAGAAAGCTCTTTCACGGTTAACAGAACTGACATAGGTATATACTGGAATCTTCCCGTCCCCGTAGTTGACATTGAATTAGGTCTTTTGGGAAGAATATTTGATTTCAAAGGATCTGTAACAGGCACAGTAGGAAGTATACGTCAAACAGAAACCGCAAGCTTTAAATACCCAATACCTATGATCTATCTATCCGCAGGTGGATACTTCCCCGGATTGCCCGTAGGTCTGTTCGGTGATTTTAAAATAATAACTTTCGGTGGTGCAACCTATTCTGATCTTATGGCGGAGCTTAGGGGTAAGTTTATGTTCATTTACGGAGCATTGGGCTACAAGTATGAAAACCTTAACATAAAGATAGAAAGTGAGAATGTTGATTCCAATGTAACAATCTCGGGTCTATACCTAAAGGCGGGAGTGCTGTTCTGACGATGGGTTACAGAATAGCAGTTCTTAAAGGTGATGGTATAGGACCTGAGATTGTGGAAGCAACCCTAAGGGTTCTCAATAAAATATCCGAAATATTTAATATAGACTTTGAATTTAAAGAAGGATATATAGGCGGAATAGCCATAGATAAATTCGGCGATCCTCTCCCGGATCAAACTCTTGAACTGTGTAAAAATTCGGATGCTATATTGCTCGGGGCTGTGGGAGGACCAAAGTGGGATGACCTTCCTACGGACAGAAGACCCGAGAAGGGATTGCTAAAAATAAGGAAGGAACTTGATCTCTTTGCAAATCTAAGACCCGCAAAGGTTTTTGATCCACTCATAAAGGCATCGCCTTTAAGGGAAGAGGTGGTAAAGGGTACGGATATGATCGTTGTGAGGGAGCTTACAAGTGGTATATACTACGGAGAGCCGAGGGGCATTTATAAAGAAGGTGACAAGCGAGTGGGTATAAATACTATGAAGTACAGAGAGGATGAAATTAGGAGAGTAGTAAGGGTTGCCTTTGAAATAGTAAGGAAGAGGAGGAAAAAATTAACAAGTGTTGACAAGTCCAATGTACTTGAAGTCAGCAAACTATGGAGGGATGTGGTTGAGGAAGAAAGGAAAAATTTCCCTGATGTGGAAGTTGAACACCTTTATGTAGACAACTGTGCAATGCAGATCGTAAGAAGACCCTCCACCTTTGATGTCATCGTAACGGGAAATATATTCGGAGACATACTTTCCGATGAAGCAGGCGTTGTTGTAGGAAGTTTGGGAATGCTACCTTCTGCAAGCATAGGTGAAAGATATGCCCTTTACGAACCCGTTCACGGCTCTGCCCCGGACATAGCGGGTAAGGGAATAGCCAATCCGCTTGCTACAATCCTCTCCGCAAGCATGATGCTCAAGTATTCCTTCGGCGAAGCAGAAGCATCAGAAACAATAGAAAGGGCTGTAGAATATGTGCTTGAAAAGGGATACAGAACACCTGATATATTTGAGGAGGGGTGTATAAAGGTTGGTACGGAGGAAATGACAGATAAGGTAATAGAGGGTATGGAGGTAGTTGTTTCTCAAAAATGAAAGGCTTTATAAATCTACTCCTTATTTTTTTTATAGGTTTGAGCTTTGCATCCCTTAAGGATATTTTTAAAAGGGAAGGCTACATAGTTGAGGTGGCGGGGGATGAGGTGATAATAGACATGGGAGAAGACAAGGTAAGGGAAGGAGAGATATTTAATATTGTTGAAGCTGGCGATAAAATCTTACACCCGTGGACGGGTAATGTCATAGGCATAAAATACAGGATAAAGGGCAGAATCGTTGTAACAAAGGTACAGGAAGGCTTCTCTTATGCAAAACTTATTGAAGGAGAAGCAAAAAAGGGTGACAAAATAAGGCTTGAAGCGGATCGCGTATGTTTCACAGGAAGTGATGAGGGCTTTTTCAATGCGGGAGTTCAGATACCACACCTGAGAAGGGATAAGATATGTCCTTATATTATAAGGGAACTTAAAGACGGTTTCGGTGTTGAGTTCAACGGCTTTCCCCTCGCCTATGTAAAGACCACGATAGTTAAAGAAGAAAGGATTGTAAAGGAGGAAATAAAAAAACAAAAGGATCTAAGGATAACAAGTGTCTCCGCAAAGGCTAATCTGATAGGTACACTTTCCGATGTACCTCTTTCAGCTGATGTAGGAGACATATACGGTGACGGAAAGGATTACCTCGTTATACTATTTGAAGACAGGATTGAAATATTTGAAATTCACGAAAAGGAGATAGTAAAAAGGGATTCTGTCTTCCTACCTGCAGGTTACCCCGCTTATATAAGGGTTGCAAGGATAAACAAGAAGGATAATAAGGATTACATTCTTCTTAACATGGTTGAGGGAGATAAAGCAAAATCTTATGTGATAAAGATGGTGGAAAACGAACCCGTATTCATTGTTAAGGATATTCCCTTCTTTATAAATGTACTAAGCAAAAAAAGACCCGAAGATACCTTTGTGGGACAGAAGGTTGATTTTCCTAAATGGGGTTCCGTCTTCAGGGTAGTTTATGAGGAAGGTGAAGTAAAAGAAGCTGGCATATTTGAAGAATTCAAAGATTTCCCCATAGATGGTGCTTTTTACTATAACAATTATCTTTGCTTTATTGATACGGACGGAGTTTTCAATGTTATTAGAGAAGGAGTCAAAATATTCTCTGGAAGCCTGAATTTAAGAAGCTCATACAATTACATAAAATACGGAGAGGATGAAGATACCGCAGAAACCTTTTATTTTTCAAATCCAATCAGTGTCGTAAATGTAGGTAAGACCAACATAATATTAGCAGGTATAAACGAAAGAAGTAGAGCGAGTGAACTTTTTGACCTTCCCCTTTTTAAAAAGGGAAGTATATACTTTGGAAATATTGAAGGAGATAATGTTTATTTTAAAAAGGTAGAAGGAGAAGAATTTGAACAATCTGTTCAGGCAATCTTGCAAACAAAAGATGGTGATGTCATAGTAATATCAGCCTTTAAGGGCGGTCTTAACCTTTCAAGGGGGGGCAACATTTACAGGTTGTCTTTAAGCGCAGGCGTGGATTAATCAGTCAAGAAGTGCGGATACAAAAAATTCCGCATTGAATGGTTGCAGATCCTCTATCTTCTCGCCTACACCCACAAGTTTTATAGGTACCCTCAACTCGTTACATATAGGTATAACAGCACCTCCCTTGGCAGATCCGTCTAACTTTGTAACCACTATTCCCGTGACATCAACCGCCTCTTTAAAAATCTTTGCCTGGGATATGGCGTTTTGACCAGCGGTAGCATCTATGACAAGCAGGGTTTCGGAGGGTTCTTCGGGAAGCAGTTTTTGGATGATCCTTTTAATCTTTCTAAGCTCATTAATAAGAGGTTCTTTTGTATGAAGTCTGCCCGCAGTATCAATAAGAACAATATCGTAGTTTTCCTTCTTAGCTTTTTCCAAACCCTCATAGACTACGGAAGCGGGATCACTGCCCTCTTCCTTCTTAACAATATCCGAACCGCTCCTCTCCGCCCACACTTCCAACTGTTCAATAGCTGCTGCCCTAAAGGTATCAGCTGCACACAAAAGAACTCTCTTGCCTTCAGACCTGTAGAGATGAGCAAGCTTGCCTATGGTTGTTGTCTTCCCCGATCCGTTAACCCCCAAGAACAAAATAACAGAAGGAGGATTTTTACCAAGCCTTATATTTGCCTCACAGCTTTTAAGTATTTCCAACAGCTTTTCCTTTACTATATCTTTAAGCTGATCGGAAGTCTTGAGTTTCCTCTTCAATGCCTCTTTCCTTAAAAACTCCACAAGCTTAACAGACATCTTAACTCCTATGTCCGCCTTGATAAACATCTCTTCCATCTCCTCAAAAAGCTCATCATCAAGGCTTCTTCCCCTGAACAACAAGCCAAGCTGAACTTTCTCCTTAGTCTTTCTTAAACCCCTCTTGAACTTATCAAGGATACTTTCTTTTTTATCCTCCGGACTTAGCTTACCCCTGATCCTCTTTATTCTTTCCTCCACATCTTCCTGGACAAAAACATCAGCCATATTAAGAGCCCTTTCATAAACCTTAAGGGCTTCCTCATTCATACCTTCCTTTTCAAGGATTTCACCCGCCCTCAGGATATGTTCAAACTTTCCCGTCCTTAAATACAAATCTACAGCCTCTTTATTTTTGCCCACCCTATCATAAACAAGGGCCCTCTCCTCCACAGAAGCAAGATCTTCCCCGAATTCCTCCAATAATCTGTTGGCTTTATCATAATTACCTTTTTCAAGATACAAATCAAAAAGCAGTTTTCTAAGCTCTTCCTTACCCTTAAATCTCTCAAGTATCTTTATAGCTTTGTCTTTTTTACCTTCCTTTATAAGCTGTATAATTGCTTCCCTTTTTCCCTTTTCCGCTTCCCTTTCCGTTTCACTCTTTTTCCAGAAGAATACCATGCCAAAGATTATATTACAAGCTTGTCCCAGATCATAATGATGAGTATATTAATCTCATGAATGAACCCCTTTACGAAGGTAATTTTGTTGTTATAGATCTTGAAACCACGGGATTTTCAATAGAAGAGGCGGATATTATTGAAATAGGTGCTGTAAGGGTAGAAGGAGGTATAATAAGCGAAACCTATTCAAGGCTTATATATCCGGGTTATTTTCTACCAAGAAGGGTTACGGAGATAACGGGCATAACTAATGCAATGGTAATAGGTCAGCCCACCATAGGGGAGGTAATAGGGGAGTTTATGGACTTTATAGGCACCAATATAGTGGTAGGTCATAATGTAAAGCAGGACATAAAATTCCTTGACAAATATACAAAGATATATTTGGGCAAAAAGTTAAAGATTCCCCATATATGCACCCTTCAGCTTGCAAGGAATTTATTTCCGGGATTGGGAAATTATACCTTACATAACCTTGCTGATCATTTCGGTATTGCTTACAAAAAAGTCCACAGAGCTCTGGATGATGCAATGACAACAGCAAAGCTCTTTATGATCATGCTTGAGTTCCTTTGGAAAAATATGGGTATATCCTCATATCTTGATATAAAACAGATATCCAAAAAGTGTTAATTTTGTTTACATTTTCACCTTAAATTTAACATAAGTAAAAGTTATTGAAAAAGTGATACCATAAAGTTATAAATAAGACAAAATCCTAAAGGAGGTGGAGTATCATGAGGAAATATATTCTTGCAATTACAATAGCAGGTTCATTAATAGGAGGAACCGCATTTGCAGGCATGGGTATGGGCGGAATGGGTATGGGCGGAATGGGTATGGGTATGGGAGGTATGGGTATGGGTATGATGGGAGGTATGGGTATGGGTGGATTTGGTGGAGGCTTCGGTGGTCAGGGAGGATTCGGACCTGCACCTGGATTCGGAGGAATGGGTGGAATGGGCATGGGTATGGGAGGTATGGGAATGGGTGGCATGGGTATGGGAGGTATGGGAATGGGAGGAATGGGTGGCATGGGCGGTATGTAATAGTCTACTGAAATACAAAATAAGGGGGTGAAGCATGAATCATATAGGGCGTGTGTTACTGTTATTCATTTTCATATTAAATTTGGCAAGTGTATCAATCTCCTTAGCAAGTCCGGAAGATTTCGGATTCCCAAGGCTTGGAGATATAAAATCACTTGATTCTTCCTCATCACATGATGATCCTTATGACGATCACGATGATCCAGATGATGATGACCACGACGACTTAGATGAAGATCATGATGAAGATCATGATGATATAGATGATGACTTTGATGACATGGATGATCATGATTAATAAGTAGAGGTGGGAAAGGCGTGCGAAAGGGAAGAGGGGATATACGGCCCCCTTCCCCTTATTTATCTGATATTGCTTATTGTTTACCTTCCTTCCTTTTCAAAGATAAAGGTAGGTATAGATTTTGATTCCTACAGTATTAAATACAGTGTATATGAACAGGTATATGAAGGGTTTTCTGCAGGTACAAACATAAGATCTTTAAATAAAGAAAAGAGAAGCAGTATTGATCTTGCAATATACTATACAGAAAGCTACTATGTATATACACGTTACAAAAGATGGGATATAACAACTTCTTATTCAAAGTATTATAATAATTACAGTCTTTATTCAGGGCTTCACTACATAATTTCCGACAGCATATACACAGATGGTACTGTAGTAATATTTGCGGGAACAGAATATTCCATTATAAAGGATAAATTCTTAATAGGTTTTGATACTTCTTTGTCAATGTATAGAAACAAATTCTTCTCCCTAAATGTAAGTCAGTTTTCACCAAAATTTAAATGGAAGTTCACAACTTCCTTGGTACCTATTATCTATTTTGAAACCGCAGTGTATTATATAAACCCCTTTGAAAATTTTGAATTTATACCCAAGGATGACCTTTTATCAACGGAGGTATCTTTATCAGCCCGCTTCAGAAAGGTTATGCTGAGCATGGGTTTTATGACGGGGGAACAGATGCTTGCGGTTAAAAACAAGGGTTACAGCGTCAATACATCTTTTACGACGAAAAAGAAAAGATACACCATATATGCCAAGTATTATGTATTGCCTGCCTTTACCATTAATGCAGGAATAAGTAAAACATTTGCGGAATATTTCGGCACAGACTACTACTATGATAGCTACTCCGTGGGAATTAAAGCACTGTACTGATTTCCAGCTCCCATATTTTCCTGACCCAATCAATCCTTTCGGAAAGGCCGAGATAAAAAACATTGGCGGAAAAGTGGGCAAACATGGAAGGAACCACGGAATTGAACTTTATGTAGAGGAAACCGAAAAAGAGCGAAGGGAAAAAAGTAAGAACAGCCCCGAGGGAGGGAATCAGTATAAGATGTGGGATTACAAACATCACGGAAACTGTAAGATTGGAGTACTTTCTCATTAAGAATCCTCTAAAGAAAATCTCTTCCGCCATCGCCACCCCCACATGGTTTGCAATAAAGTATAGATCTATATCCGAAGGATGCATAAAGAGGGGAAATATCAAAAATACAGTACCTATCATTATTCCCCTTTTTACATTCATCACACCGAGTTCCTTTAAATCAAACAGAAAAAGCGGTGCAACAAGAACAAAGGGTGTTATATATTCAAAACCAAAAAAGGAGTGGACAGATACACCTAAGAGAAGAGATATATAAAGGGGAAGATAGAGCTTTTCCCTGTATGATAATATACTTTTGTAAATCATGAATATAGGTATTCTAACATCGGGTGGTGATGCCCCGGGTATGAACGCCTGCATAAGGGCCATTGTTAGAAGGATAATCTCCCTTGGAAACAGGGCTTTCGGAATAAAAAGGGGCTTTAAAGGGCTTATTGAAGGTGAAATATGTGAACTTACCTCAAGGGATGTAGGGGGAATACTTCATATAGGCGGGACTTTTCTTCTGAGCAGTAGAGAACCGCGGTTTATTGAAAAGGAGTTCAGGAAGATAGCTTACAAAAATCTTGAAAAGGCAGGTATTGAAGCATTAATAATCCTCGGCGGTGAAGGATCTTTAAAAGGGGCGGATATTATTCAGAAGGAAGCTGATATACCCGTTATAGGAATACCGTGTACCATTGATAATGATATAGGAGGTACGGATTATTGTATAGGATACGACACCGCTCTAAGAAATGCGGTATCCGCCATAGACAAAATAAGGGACACTGCAAGTTCTCACGAAAGGATATTCGTCGTTGAGGTTATGGGAAGGAACAGGGGATTTATAGCGGTTGAGGCAGGTCTTGCCACAGGCGCTGAACTTATTTTGGTACCAGAAGAAAGATTTCCTATAGAAAAAATTCCAGAAGAGATTATAAGATCAAAGAAGATGGGCAAACTGCACTTCATTATAGTAATGGCGGAAGGCTACGGAAAGGCGGAAGATCTTAGAGATTTTCTACTTTCTGAAATAGGAGAGAGATACGGAGAGATAAGGGCTACCGTGCTAGGACACCTACAAAGAGGCGGTTCACCCACCCATACGGACAGGATAATGGCAATGAAATTCGGAGAGGTAGCGGTGGAAGCCTTGCTTTCAGGAGAAAAAAGGGGATTTGTTGCCTTCAGGAAGGACAAATTTTACATTGAGGATTTCCAGAAGGCGCAAGAATACAAAGATATAGACAGGGAAGCCTTAAGGCTTAACAATGTACTTAATGTCTGATTACTTCTTAAATTTCTCAAGCCTACTTACTTTAACATCAGAGATGAATACAACTCCCGAGTGCTTATTAAGAAAAGGTGTTATACCATCAAGAATGGCTGATACCTTTTCGTCTGGCATAACGGAGATTACCATTACAAGCACATCCTCCTCATTAAACATAAGATGGCCCTCATGAAATCCATGACTTCCCTTACCGGAAAGATTGTGTATAAGGGTATAACCCTTCACGCCAGCCCTTTCAAGTAAATCAATAACAAAATTGAGATCTTCCCCTTTAACAATTATCTCTACTTTCTTCATCTCGTAAAGGTTAAGCTCCTTCATGTACTACCTCCTCAACCATTTTGTGCCAATTGCCTTTCTTGAAAACATAAAAATCTTTGCTTTCAGGATCAAAAATAATAAAGTTCATCCAACCGTTCTCCAAAAGTTCCCTTACTTTATAAACCCTGCTTATAACCGAAGTGGCAAATTCAAAGGGTGCTTCAAGTAAAACTATAAGCCTTATAGGAACATGGAAGGGCAACCCCTCCTTCAATACGGTTTGGGAAGGTAACCCTGTTCTAAGATCACTGAAGTTACCTGTCATTACACCTATTCTCCCTACCACATTGTGATAAACTTTGCTACCGCTACCGTAAACCTCATTATCAACAGTTGAAAAATAGTGTTCCATATTTATCCAATGGGCAACTATTAAGGGTCCTGACAGTATGTTTTCCAAAATAAACCCCTTCTTATCAAGGCGATAGTCGTAAGAGTGTAAGAAAACCTTACCCCTGAGGTTAGCCTTTTCTGTTAATGCCCTTCTCCCTATAATCATGGCAAAGTTGCCCGATAGTCCCCACTCGGGTCTTACCTGAGACCAATCGTAGGCATTCTTTTCTATCTCCTTAATCCTCATATAATCACTTTTTTCCTTATCATCAAATAGCTCAATGTATCTCTCCTCAGAAGTGAGAAGCTTAGCCTTAAATAGATCCTCCTTAACCTTCTCAAGCAAGAAGCTGTATTTTGCGGGTAGGACTTCCGTATCATAAATGTACACATCATCGGTAGTAGTGTTGTGAATACCTGGCAGGAAGAAGGTATCCTCTGGTATATCTATACCGAATCTTTCCTTAAGCAATACCCTTACCTTTGGATTGTTTGCCATCTTACAGAAAACCCTTGCGTTGTGAATTCCGGAAGCACCTCCACATGCACCGCAGTCAAGAGCAGATTCATAGGGATTATTATCAGATTTACTGCCGTGACCTAAAACAAGGACAAGCTTAGCAAAGTTTCTTGTAAGACCTATAGACTGCAATGCTCCTCCCACAAGGGTTGCTTGCTCCTCCACGGAAAAGCCTATGTTTTTCAATCTCTCAATTAAAAGCTCCCTGTAACCCCTTTCAATCCTGTACTCATCCCTCAATTTTTTGAAAAATTCTTCTTGCTTAGCTTCAGAAACCCCTATATTCTTGAGATGTTCACTATAACTTCCTCCTTCAAGAGATACCTTAAGTATATTCTCTAAGAGATCCTCACCTATATCTTCCTCCTTTAAAGAAAGTTCGTACTTCAATATCTTTTTTAAAGAAATTTTATAAACATTATCAATAACCTCTTCAACCTCCTCCCTGCTTAGTTTATCTATCAGAATGTCGGTCTGTTTATAAGATTCGGTTATCCTCTCCCTTATCCTTGAATATTCAAGGGGGAAAAAGGTTTTACCTATGAAATCAAATCCAAAAAGGAATCCTATAGCTTCAACTGTTATATAAGGTGTAAACACATTCTCCTTAAGATCATGCAATATTTCCTTGAAAAGATGCTTATAATCACCCTCTTCTATCTTTCTCTCTTTGTCTATCTCTATAACTACATTTCTCGGTTTTATTAAGACAGGACAAAGGTACTCCTCATGACTTTTCCTCAACTCCACAAAGGCTATGGGCACTCCGAAAAACCCTGCGATACCGAAGGTTTTATAGTTGCCGACCTTTTCCAAGTTTCTTCTGAAACGTTCCGATCTGACATCAATACAAAATAAAGCTTGTACTTCTGCACCACCTTCGCTTTCATTGGATGTATCTATAGAATTAATAATACCTTCTATAAAGGTATCCTCCGCAGATAGTAGCCACAGGTATCCCTCCTCCTTTACAAATTCCTCATACAGATCTATGAGACTAATAACTTCCTCCGTATCAAGATCATCAACGCCTTTACCTATAAGAGCCAACCACTTATCCAAAAATCTAAGATAATTTACGGAAACAGCCTCCGCTTTACTTTCTATATATTCATCCAATATATATTCTGGTCTATTAAAGTAGTCCGGCAATTTATCCAGAAGAGGTCCTGCGCCGTTTCCCGAGTTATATTCATACCTCAGATATACCTCTTCCTTATTATTCTCAATAAATTTAACCGTTTCCGGATAACTTGCCAAAAGCCTATACTCCTTGTCCATTAACGTTTTGGATATAATCAGTCTTACAGCAAGGTATTCAACAACATCAATAGGATACTCCCTCTGCCAAAAGAAATCCTTATTTTGAGATCTCCATCTTATGTATCCCACTATACCCTTAAGGCGTGAAAGCTCTAAGGTAAAATAACCTTCCCACAGATCCTCTGGTATACCCAATGTTTCCATTATCCTGTCTATTGCTTCTTCTGGCTCTTCAACATCCCTAACTACGCTGTAAGATTTACCGCTTTTCAGTACCAAATTTCTCCATGCCCTATAAAAACCCTCTTCCCTTTGAGGCATACTTACCGCGGATTGACCTTCATCAAGAAAATCCATAGAAATCTTTATCATCAACTCATCCACCGAAGACGCCACATCCTTGCCGAAAATTAGATCCAACAAAGTACAAAGGGTATTGCTACTGCTTACGGAAGACAGCAACTCATAACATACCCTTTCAGGATTATCCTTAAATTTCTCTTTAAGTATGTCCACAAGTTCCCTATATTTTTTCTGAAACTCTAAATAGGAATTCCCGTAAGGTTTAAGATCATCATTTAATACAAGCCTGTAGAATAATTCTTCTGGGTCAAAAGTAAAACCGTTCACTTTCCCCTCCAAAAACTCTCCTATTCTTCGCCTTAATTTTTCCTTTCTAACATGCCCCTTATTCATAAGGTGTAACCACTCTTTTCGCGAAAGGAAAGGTCTTCCTCCGAAAATCCTTTTACCTACCTCCACAGCCTCCTTAAAAGGTAAACCTTCTATCTCATGCAGTGGGTTATGATGAACAAAATTACGCATTGGCCAGAAGTAGGGAATTACTTCCGCAGCTAAGTTTACAATGGATCTGATACGGAGTTTCCTTCCGAGATCCATCACATACCTCCTGCCAAATAGAACACGCCGGATAAAAACATAACCGCAATAAAACCACCCAAGGAAACTACTTCTGCTGTGGAAAGATCCCTATATTCAATATCATCCCTTTTATTACCGAAAAGGATCTTGCTCAGCTTAGTAAATAAGGCAATACCGCTTACAAACCAGCCGGACAACAATATAAAGGAGAGTAATGTATAACTCATTGACACATAAAGGGCTGAAAAGCTAACAAAGGGTGGAGTAAGGACAGAAAAAAGCAGTATGAACACAACCGTAAGAGCCAACTTTGGAGTTGATACCATTATCCCCGAAAGTAGATTAAGGTCGGAAGTTCCAAACCTCCTTTCAAGTAATTTTGAGATCACAAAGAATACAATCGGAATCATAGCCAAGAAAAGGCCTAGTACAAGATCTTTCTTATCAAGCAACCATATAATGGGAATGAAGGTTGAGTATAATTCAGCAGGGAATGAAGTAATACTTCTCAAAAGGAAAAGTCTTAAAGAATGTATCAAGAAGGTTATTGAAGCAAGTATCTTCATAACCGCTGGTACTTCTATCATTCCGATGAGAAGTATGCCTATCACAGGAAGTACTATTAACATAAACGTTCCCATACGCTTTATAAAGGCAATAGTAAAAAGGCTTACGGGGAATATAGGTATAAACAAGGAAGCCAATAAAATTATGGGAATATAAAAGAGATCTATTCCCAGTATAAAAATTCCAAAAGATCCAGCCACCGCGGGAGCAAAGGTCAATTTTAAAAGGCGATCGGATATTTTTAAAATAGCATTCTTTATGTATCTGTACAAATGAGGTATATAAAGTTCATTTGAAAGATGGGCATAAAGGGATATATGCAAAGGTAGATATTTTTTCTTTGAGGAATAATACATGAAGAGCCAACCGAAAAGTATAAGCAAAGCCATAAAAGCCATCTCCAAGTAAAAGAGGGGATTTTCTCCGAAGGATTTATGATAAATAATTTCCATGAACTCAGCATCAGGATATAGGAACACCTTTAATCCGTGGCCTATTACCACATAGCCCAGCAGAAATACAGTAAGGGATAATATTGATATCAAACCCGTAAGCACCGGTTTTTCCCTTCCAACTCTGAAGGTACTTATCAAAACTTGAGCACCCGTTATCCACCCGAAGAAAAGAAGGATAAGCGATGTTTTGTATTCAAAAAACTCCTCCTCAACAATAATGTGTGTAAGTATGAATATAAAAAGGGGTACTAAAACGGTTAAAATACCGTAAAAGAACCAGGGTACCTTGTAGGATATTTCCCTGCCCCTTGTTATCGCTTTATAAAACTCATCCTTAGGGATATTAGGATCCTTTCTTGCTCCGTGTATAACATTTCCAGAATAAAGGAAGAGTGTAGCCTTAAATATACCGTGTGCCATCATGTGATATACTGCAAGGGCAAAGGCGCCTATACCCAATTCCATAATCATATAGCCCATTTGACCCACAGTAGAGTAACCGAGGGCTTTTTTAACATCGTTCTGCACAAGCATGAGGGCGGATCCCAATATTGCTGTAAAGGACCCCACTATAAAGGCAAGGTGTAGGCTGAAAACATCGTTTACATATAAAGGGGCGAATCTGTTCACAAGGAAAGCGCCCGCATTAACTATGCCCGCGTGCATAAATGCGGATACCGGAGTAGGACCTTCCATACTGTAAACAAGCCATAGATGAAAGGGAATCTGGGCGGATTTCAAAATTGCACTCAAAACTATAAGAAATGTGGCAAGGGAGATATTGAATTCTGTACCTGCATCGGAAAGAATAAGCTCAACCGCTTCAGAAACTTTAAGGGTGTTAAGTTCTTTATAAATTATAAGTATAGCGATAAGTAACGGTACATCCGCAAGTCTGTGAGTGGTAAGGGACAGATTTGAATATTCAACAGCTTCCTTCCTTTTATAATTATGACTCAATAAAAAGTAGAGGATTACCCCCATCAAATGCCATGAAGTAAACAGGAGGATCATGTTGTCGGAAAGCACAAGGATAAGAAGGTTTGTGGTCATGAAATCAAGTAATGAGAAAAATCTTACATATCCTTCCTCCTCCCTCATATAGTTGATAGAGTATTTATGGATAACAAAACTTACGAGTAAGATGTAGGACGAAAGCAAAAGCCCCAATCTGTCAGGGTTAAATTCAAAAATACCTCCTATACTAAAAGTATCCAAAGGGCCTATAAACAAGAGAGGTAAACTGATGATTAGAGTAACAAAGATAATATATGTACTGTAGACAGGAGCTTTATACTTATCTAAAAAGTTTATAATAATACCTGATAATAAGGGCAGTATTATTAATAAAAGAATTACAAGTTCCATGGAAGCTTTCCAAATTATTCTCCGCCGTATTCTACACTATCTATCTCTTCCATAAACTGCTCAATTTGAAAAGTAACAAATTCCTTTATTTCTTTAATATCTTTATCCCACCATTCCGGCGGTATCTCTATAATTTTTTCATGTTTATCATGTTCTTCCGTTACATAAGTTATCTTTACATAAGGATATTTTGAAGGAGCACAAGCCTCTTCTTGCTCAACCTCTTTGAAACAAACAGTTGCATCCACATCGGGGTTTACCATAGTAGACCTCAATTCTTCCGCTAAGATCTTAAATTTTTCCTCAAGCCTCTCATCCATTTCTCAATCCCCCGCCTGAACCATAACCATCTCTATACAGTTCCTCTTTAAAAGATCCGAACAAACATAAACACAAATTTCACAACCTTTGCATTTATCTGGCCAAACCCAGGCAGTACCTTTCTTCTCCAGAAAATTAATACAATTGGGCTCTGGGCAAAACAATACACACTGTTTACAATTGTATTTTGCACATTCATCTTCCTTCACCTTTGCGACAAAGTACATTGACTACCTCCTCATGTTGCTATTTTTTCCTCTTCCTCCTCACACCACGCATTTTCTTCAGCCATCCTAATTGTATATTTAATAACCTCCATATTCTTCGCCAGAAGTTCTTGTTTTTTCTTAAACTTTTTCTCTATAGCACTGTCAAGGGCTGTCGTACCCCCTGACGCAACGAAGGTACCCCCAAGAAACCTTTCTATCAACGCCTTCTCAATATGTTCAAGGCTTACGAGTTTTGTAATACCAAAAAAGAGACCTATCATAGCCATATTTGTAGCAAGCTCCGTACCTGCTATTTCCCTTGCTATTTGAGTGGCGGGAATATAGAAAATCCTCGCATCAAGTTCCTCAAGTACTTTCCTATCCTCATCGGGTATTATATCTGCATCGGAGTTAATAATAACCATTCCCCCTTCTTTAAGACCTGTATAGAAAGGCATCGTATAAGATTTACCGTGAGTTATTACCTGAGGATGATATATCATTATAACATTTGGGTATACAACCTCACCTACCTCGTATATGGGCTGGTCTGAAACCCTAACATAGGCTTCAACTGGAGCCATTCTCTTTTCTGATCCGAAGAAGGGAACCAAGGTTGCATATTTACCCGCAGCGGACATGGCGTTACCAAGTATATGGGCGGAGGTAACAACCCCCTGCCCACCGACACCTGCTATTCTTATGTTATACCTCTTCATGCCTTTACCTCCTTCTTCTCCATTTCTTCAAAATACTCTTTAACCTCATCTGTCATCCATTCATAGAATTTGAAGTCTTTCTTTTCCCTGTTCCTTGCATCAGCCAACACTTCTCTGGTTGGGATTGAGTATTCAATGTTACAGGATGTATACGCATGAATAAATGTTGGACCGAAGTGTCTTGCAGCGAGGATAGCTCTCCTTATTACCTTGGCTATCCTTTTTGGATTCGTAGGAGATAATTTAGCAACATAAACACATCCCGCAACTTTAGCAAGTTCAACAGCATTTATCTTATCAAACTGCTTGCCTTTAGGAGCCATCTTAAGCTGAACACCCTTGGGCGACATACCACTTTCTTGACCCCCCGTATTACCGTAAACCTCGTTGTCTACCATAATTGTGGTAAACTTTTCTCTTCTGAACCATGAATGCATAGTCATACCGAAACCTATATCCATAAGACCACCGTCTCCCGCTATAACGACAACATCCTTATGCTTGTCGGGGAACCTTATAGTTAAAGCCCTTTTAAGCCCAGATGCAACAGCATTTGTATCACCATAGTTACCGTAAATAAAAGGAACCGCAGCCTGAGAAAGTGCAAGCCTTGCACACCCCGCTGTACCCAAAACTATCGTATCTTCTGGATTGGGCAGTGAAGCATAGAATATCCTTATGAAGTAAGCCATATAACATCCCGCACACATGGGGTGGTCTTCAACAAGCTCTTTAAACTGCCCCAGATCCATTACATCAACTTGTCTGCCAAACTGCCCCATTTTTACAAGATCCACATAATCACGGGGCATATATCTTTCAAAACCCGGTGATATCTTTACATATTCAAGTCCCATGTCTAACACCTCCTTTTTTAAACAAGTGTCTTCTTCTCTTTTTTAATACCCAGCACTCTATATATTTCATCCATTATCAACTCAACCGGCAATGTCATACCGCCGTATACACGGGGGCCTTCAACAACCCTCTCACCGTTTGGTATAACTGCCTTTACCTCTTTGCAAAGCCAACCCACTATGTTGTGTTCAGGAACAATTATTGCCTTAGCATCCTTAAGTATTTCCCTCAACTCCTGGGCGGGGAAAGGTCTAATGGACTTTACCTTAACAAGCCCTACATTTAATCCTTCCATTTCCGCATATCTTTGAGCTTCCCTTCCCTGCGCAGCGGCGCATCCCGAAGCGACTATGAAAACCTCAGCCTTTGGATTTACAACCTCTACAAGACCCCCGAGATAGTGCTTTATCCATTTCCTTGCCCTTTCGTTTGCGGACCACACTTCCTGTTGCCATACCGCATGTATCAGATAACTCATGAAGTTTGACTTCTGAACAGGAGCATCCCTCTGTATCCTTGCGGGAGGTATCTCACAGTCGGTTGGTGGAACGGGTGCTTTGTAAGGATCCCTTGGAGGCAATTTCATATCTTCTGGAGGAAGCTCAACATAACCTTTGGCGTGTGTAACGAAGAAACCTTCGGTAGCAACAACAACTGGCAGGTAAACATCTACTTTTTCCGATATGGGGAATCCCGCAAGGGTAAAGTCAAAAACATCCTGCTGATTCTCCGCATGAAGCACTATTAAACCCGAATGTAGCAAGTATGCTATCTCCACATTATCGGGCTGTATAGATAAGGGTGCATTTACAACTCTTGTCATAACACCGAGTACAGCCGGTATTCTGTGACCTGGCCAAGACACTATTGCCTCAAGACCCCTTAAAAGACCGGGGCCGGATGTAGCACTAAAGGCCCTTGCACCTCCTCTCACCGCTCCCGCGATAGCGGACATGGCGCCGTATTCCTCTTCCGCTCTGTAATAATCCTTTACATAACCCTGCGCCCAAAGGTCTCCCACAAGATGCATAGTTTCGGATTGAGGAGTTATGGGATAGGCTATGGCTATATCCACATTAGCCCTTTTTATAGCTTCTGCAAAGGCTTGTGACCCTGTAATAAATTTGCGCTCCCTCGGAGCCTCAAGAATAAGATAGTCCGGATCCACAACTTTTTGCTCTACCATCCTTACTCACCTCACTTTTATTCTGACTCTTCTACAACCTCGCCCTTTCTGGGCAAGAGCAGATATGCATACTCACCAAAGTCAAGGGCAGATAGGTTGGTCCACTCTTCCTTAGGAAGAGAAGGATTCTCAGGAGGTAGTTTTGGTTCCCACTCAATACCCAACTCTTTTCTCATTTCCACAACTACATCCCTGAATCTTCTTATGTCATCCGCATGAACATCCCTCAGAGACACCATGGCATCTTCATGCCCCATCTCCGCACATAGGGCTATAGTGAAACAGTTTGTACCTGCTCTTATCATCCTTAAAGAGAGATTGGCATAATGACAATGAACGCCTACAAATATACAAGCTTCTATTCTATTATGTAAAATTGTTAAATTAGGGTGATTAGGATTTATCTCAGCTTCCGGGTTTATTTTGGGATATTTGGGTCTGTAATCGGGCATAGGTATAATCCTGCAGTTAGGGATTTCCATGGCAAGTTCTAATACCGCTTTAGCTTTTTCTATAGCTGAGGTATTATATCCCCAAAGTACAAGAGGTCCCGGAAATATTGTGGGATTCCTACGCGTTAGCATAGCCTTTGCAGCTTCCCTCATAGCGGTTTCTTCATCAACAACTTCACCGTACAGTAAAGCCTTACCCGGTGGGGGCGTATCAACACCCAAAAAAGCAGCGGGCTTAGGAATATAACCAGCCGGACCCGGCTTTATAACTTTTTCTTCAGCCATTATGTACAGACCTCCGTTTTTGTGTCCTTACAATGTATAAGAAGATTATTATATTGTCAACCCATCTCAATATGAGAAAAATCAAAGATCCCATCATAAACGCACCTTTTCTTTCTAAAATGATCTACGAGCAACCCTATTATATCATTTTTCAATATCCGCTTCTCATAGCTTTAAGCAAACATTCCCTCATCAATTCTTCAGAGGGACTTCCCACATCAGTATATATATCAAAGTCAGCATTGTATCCTTTTTCTGTTAAACGATCCATCAAAATCCTGTAAACATTAATCAGACCTTCTTTCATATCTATATTTTCTTTAAATATATAAAGTTCATCCTCTTCCCTTAAAAACTGTAATCCGTATCTATCTAAATCTTTTATTTCAAAATCAACACCTATCGCATAAGCAAACCCGTATTTAATCGCATTGTCTTCAGGCAAATAATGACTGGCATAGCAGTTAATTAAAACCTCCTTAAAAATATCATCATCCATAGGAACCGCCACTATATAAAGGGCACTCTCGTTTTCTGAAACTCCTTTTTTGTCTCTTCCGATAAGCTGAATATAGTATGTCCAGGATCTCACATTTTTTAATATATCAGATAAAAAGACATAAGTATATGATATTATCATGTGCGGTGAATGTGGATGCGGTGAAAAAGAAAAGTCGCTTAATCTAAACCAAGAAATATTAGAAGATAATAAAAGGAAGGCGCAAGGCTTACGTATACTGTTGGATAAGAATAAAGTATTATCCGCCAACATAATGGGATCTCCTGGTTCCGGAAAAACATCCCTTATTGAAAAAACCGTCCTTATGTACGGTGACGGGAAAAGATTCGGTGTAATTGAAGGTGATCTTGAAACGGATCTTGACCACCAAAGGCTTAAAAGTGTGGGCGTAAACAGCATACAAATTAACACCAGAACGGTGTGCCATTTGGATGTGGATATGATAGAGGAAGCTGTTAAAAAGATACCCCTTGGAGAAATAGATTTCCTGTTCATAGAAAATGTGGGCAATCTTGTTTGCCCTTCCCTATTTGATCTCGGCACCCATATTAATGTCGTACTTCTGTCTGTTACAGAAGGAGAGGATAAACCCCTAAAATATCCCCTTATATTTAAAAGGGCGGATGTCATCCTTTTAACAAAGATTGACCTTATACCCTTTATAAGGTTTAATGAGGAAA
>WFPJ01000114.1 GCA_015487615.1 Aquificales bacterium
GAGGGGCAGGAGATGGTTATGCCTGGGGACAATGTGGAGTTGGAGGTGGAGTTGATACAGCCTGTTGCTTTGGAGGAGGGTTTAAGGTTTGCTATAAGGGAGGGTGGAAGGACTGTTGGTGCTGGAGTAATTACTAAAATCTTAGAGTAGGAGTGAAGTTATGCCGAGGGAAATAATTACACTTGCGTGTACAGAATGTAAACGTAGGAATTACACTACTACTAAGAATAAGCAAAAGCATCCAGAGAGACTTGAATTGAGAAAGTATTGCAAATGGTGTAGAAAGCATACATTACATAGAGAGGTTAAGTAGAGGGGCACTAGCTCAATTGGCAGAGCGCGGGACTCCAAATCCCGCGGTTGGGGGTTCGAGTCCTCCGTGCCCCGCCATGTTAGAAAAGGAAAGTCATGGGTAAGATATTAGAATTTTTAAGAGCAGTAAGGGCTGAGCTGAATAAGGTGAGCTGGCCAGAAAGGAAACTTGTGACTAGGGCGACTGTTAGTGTTATAATTTTTTCTTTAATTATAGGCATATATCTATGGGTGCTTGATTTGGCATTTACAAAGATTCTTTATGCAATATTTTCTCTGAGGGGTAGTTAGGTAAATGAGTGATAAACAGTGGTATGCCTTACAGGTGGAAGCAGGTAAAGAGGTTGCGGCAAAGGAAAATTTTCTTAGGGTAATAGAGCTTGAAGGCTTACAAGATTTGGTGGAAGATGTTGTTGTGCCTGCTGAAGAAAGGGTTGTAATAAGATCTATGGGTAAGGAAAGGTACAGGCTTTCTCTTAAGGCGAACAACAGGGATGTAAGTGTATTAGGCAAAAAAGGTGTGACGACTTTCAGGATAGAGAATGGGGAAGTAAGGGTTATAGAAAGCGTTGAAGGTGATGAGTGCTTAGAAGCTCCTCCCATTTCAAAACCTGGACAGAAACTTGTTTGCAGAGAAAATAAAACGGAAGCAAAGATAGTTCTTGATAATAAGATGTTTCCTGGATACATACTTATAAAGGCTGAAATGGATGACAGATTATTGAGGGCAATAGAGAAAACACCTCATATATATAAACCCGTGCTTGTCGGAGGGAAGGTTACTCCCCTGAAGGAAGAAGAAGTTGAAAGAATAGTGGCTCAAGCACAGAAGGGTGCTAAGGTTGTTAAGGTGCTGTTTGAAAAGGGAGATCAGGTGAGGGTTATAGAGGGTCCCTTTATTAACTTTACCGGTACGGTTGAGGAAGTACATCCAGAAAGAGAAAAATTGACGGTATTGATAAGTATTTTCGGTAGGATGACGCCTATAGAGTTGGACTTTAATCAGGTTGAGAAGATATAAGGAGGCAAATCATGGCTAAACCTGGAAAAAAGGTGGTGGGAACTATAGAGCTTATGCTTCCTGCTCAGCAAGCATCACCTGCACCACCTGTTGGTCCTGCTTTGGGGCAACATGGTGTTAATATTATGGAGTTTGTTAAGAAATTTAACGATGCAAGTAAATCCTATGAACCAGGAACAGTTCTTCCGGTTATAATAACCGTCTATCAGGACAGGAGCTTTGACTTCATTCTTAAAACACCGCCTGTTTCTTATCTTCTGAAGAAAGCGGCAAAGGTTGAAAAGGGATCTTCCGACCCAAAGAGGCAAAAAGTTGGTAAAATAAATATTTCTCAGCTCAGGGAGATAGCGGAAATGAAGATTAAGGATATGAATACAAAAAACATTGAGGCTGCTATGAGGACCGTTGCTGGAGTTGCCAAGAGTATGGGTATAGAGATAGAAGGTTGGAAGGAGTAGTAACATGGCTAAAAGGGGAAAGAAGTATTTAAAGGCTTTAGAACTTGTTGATAAAAGCAGGAGATATACTGTTGAAGAAGCGGTTGATTTGCTTAAAAAAATATCGGAAACTACAAAAAGAGGATTTGATGAAACTGTTGAAATAGCCTTCAATTTAAATGTAGATCCGAGATACGCGGATCAGATGGTCAGAGGATCTGTTGTACTTCCACATGGTCTTGGAAAGCCTATAAAAGTGCTTGTGCTTGCGGAGGGTGAATATCAAAAGATGGCGGAGGAAGCGGGTGCGGATTATGTTGGCGGTGAGGATCTTATAAATAAAATATTAAAGGAAGAGTGGCTTGACTTTGATGTGGTTATAGCGGCTCCCGAGATAATGTCAAAGGTTGCAAAGCTTGGTAGGATACTCGGTCCCCGCGGACTTATGCCCAATCCGAAGACGGGTACTGTAACATCAAATATAAAGCAGGCGGTTGAAGATGCTAAAAAGGGAAGGGTTGAGTTTAAAGTTGATAAAGCTGGAAATCTGCACATGCCTGTAGGTAAAATAAGTTTTGATAAAGATAAATTGGTGGAAAATATATACACAGCTATTGATGCGGTTGTTAAAGCGAAGCCCCCGGGAGCAAAAGGTAACTATATTAAAAACGTAACATTATCAACTACGATGGGACCAGGGGTTAAACTTGATGTAAACAGCGTATTAAGAAGAATCCAAGAGCTTGCCGCTTAAGGAGGTTTAGATGGAGAGAAGGAGTTGGATAAAAAAAGCTGAAATTGTTAATGGGTACAAAGAAAGGATAAAAAGGGCACAGTTACTTATATTCTTTAACTTCACCGGTATTCCTGCAAATGATATAACCCGCTTAAGGTGGGATATAAAGGAAAATGGTGGAGAGATGCTTGTCGGTAAAAATACCTTGTTTTATAGAGCGCTTATGGACACGGTTATTTCGGACCACAGGGAGGTTTTGATTGGACCTACAGCGGTTATATTTGCCTATGAGGATCCTGTTCCTGTTGCAAAGGTTATATACGAGTTTGCGAAGGAGTTTAACAGTGATGACCCCTTGTCTCTAATAAAAGGCGGTTTGTATGCAGGAAGATTTTTAACACCAGAAGACATAAAAGCTCTTGCTCAGCTTCCCCCGAAAGATGTACTTGTTAGTAAGCTTATGGGTGTTATACAAGCGCCAGTTGTTAATCTTATTATGACTTTGAAAGCTGTACCTCAAAAGCTTGTCCTGGTTCTTAAAGCTATAGAAGAACAAAAAAGTTGAAAGGAGGTAAAAAGGATGGCTACTTTAACTATTGATGAAATTGTAGAAGCTATAGGAAATATGACAGCTCTAGAATTGGCTGAGCTGGTGAAAAAATTAGAAGAAAAGTTTGGCGTTTCCGCAGCTGCTATGGTAGCTGCTGCTCCTGCAGCAGGTACAGCTCCAGCGGAAGCTCAGGTAGAGGAGAAGACCGAGTTCAATGTTATTCTGAAGGCGCCTGGTGGTAATAAGATAAATGTAATCAAGGTGGTGAGGGAGATAACGGGATTGGGATTGAAGGAAGCTAAGGAGCTTGTTGATAATGCGCCTAAACCTATTAAGGAGGGTGTATCCAAGGAGGAGGCGGAGCAGATTAAGAAGAAACTTGAAGAGGCAGGTGCGGAGGTAGAACTACAATAGGTGTGGATCTGATCTCTTTTTTCCTTCATTTTCTGCGGGCTTATATAACCCCCTTTTTGAAAGGGGGTTTTATGTTTTTTAAGATATTATTAAAAATTTAAAAGGATGGTGAGGCCATGAGGAATGAAGCATTGCCCAGAAAATATTTCGGTCCTAGGGAAGAATTTATAGAACCTCCTTATCTGCTGTCTATACCTAAGGACTCCTTTGAGAACTTTATACAGTTTTATAAGGCGCCGGATAAACGAGAAAATAAAGGACTTGAATACGTATTCAGGACGTCTCTACCCTTTAAAGATCCCAATGAAAACATAATCGTTGAATATTTGGGATATGAGATTGGGGATTGGGAGTGTAACAAGTGTGATTATAAGCCGGATGCTTCATTCTTGGGCGGTTACGGTGTTAAATGTCCAAAATGTGGGGGTACATTGATATATAAGGAGAAATATACACCCGAAGAATGTAAAGCGAAAGGATTAACCTATTCTGCTCCTTTAAGGGTTATGTTTAGGATGAGGGTGAAAACCAAAAAGGGAGAGAGGGTAACTGAGCCTAAGAAGGTATATTTTGGCGAAATTCCTATGATGACGGATACCGGATCTTTCATTATAAACGGGAGTGAGAGGGTAATAGTTAATCAGCTTATAAGATCTTCAGGTGTATTTTTTGAAGAGAAGGAGGAGAGACAGAAAGATAGCACTATTGTTAGGATAATGTACAGAGCAAGCATAATACCTGATAAGGGTTCAAGGATAGAGCTTGAACTTTCAGGGGCTACAGATATATTTTCAGCCCGTGTTGATAGGAAAAAACTTTCTGGCACACTGCTTTTGAGAGCTTTCGGACTTGAAGATGCTTATGATATATTGAGCCCCTTCTATGATGGTGTAAGGAGGTTAAAGGTAGACAATGGCATTATAGTTGATGAAAAGACTTCCGAGGAGTTTACAATTGAAGATCTGGAGGCTTATTATATATTTGCTATTTTAAGATACAAGGCCATAATAGAGGGTAAGGATCAGGAGGGAGAATTTATAGAAGAAAGATATATAGAAGATCCCGAGTCCCTTGAAAGACTTATAAAGGATGAAAGGATAAATATAGAAAGGATAACAGTAGTTCCCAAGGAATCCGTTGTTAAAAGTAAGTACAGTAAGATAGTACTTGATACACTTATAAACGAAACAACCCCGAGGGAGCCGTACAAGAAAAGCCTTATAAAGATACCTTCCAAATTCACTTTAAGAGATGTGGGACTCGTTGAGGTCTACAAGAGATTAAGGCTTATAGAAACCATGGCTATGGAAATTGAGCATCTTGTTGAAAGGGCAAGGTCCTACTTTAAGGTATTCTTTGAAAACATAACAAGGTATGATTTGTCAAAGGTGGGAAGGATAAAAATAAATGCTAAAGTTCATAATATTCCCAAAACATTGAAGCCTTCAGATATTGAAAATCTTGAAAACTGGCCTCCGTTAGCCCTTGCGGAGGACATGGACGGATACAAAAAGGGTGAGAGGATTACGGCTGACATTTTGAAGGAACTATTCAAGAAACACAAAGAGGTTCCCGTTGAAAGCTATACTGAAGATGAAGCAAGATTTATACTCAAGATTGATCTGATCAATATACTGAGATATTTGATAGATTTGAGGTTTGGAAAAGAAAAAAGTGATAACATAGCTCATCTCGGTAACAGACGTGTAAGACCCGTAGGGGAGCTTCTTGAAAATCAGGCGAGAATAGGTCTTGCGAGAATGGAGAAGGTGTTTAGAGACAGAATTGCAGTTGCAAATATAGAAGATCCCTCCTTGAAACCTCAAGATGTTCTCAATCCTAAGTACCTTACAAATGCAATATTTGAATTCCTTAAAGGAGGGCAACTGTCTCAGTATCTTGATAATACTAATCCTTTATCTTCTATTACTCATAAAAGGAGACTTTCGGCCCTTGGTCCTGGTGGGTTGACAAGGGAGAGTGCAAAGTTTGAGATAAGAGATGTGCATCCTTCCCATTACGGAAGGATTTGTCCCATTGAAACACCAGAGGGGCAAAATATAGGTCTTGTTACTTCAATGACAGTTTACGCGAGAACAAATGAGTTGGGATTCCTAATAACTCCTTACAGAAAGGTAGAGAATGGAAGGGTAACGGATAAAGTTGAATATCTTGCCGCTTACGAAGAGGAGAATTATGTAATAGCCCAAAGTTCTCCTACCGATAAGGATGGTAGGATACTTTCAAACAGGGTTCTGGCAAGGTATAAAAATGATATTCAGATAGTGAAGCCAGAGCAGGTTGATTATATAGATGTGTCTCCGAGGCAAGTTATTTCCGTATCTTCTTCCCTTATACCTTTCCTTGAACACGATGATGCAAACAGGGCGCTGATGGGATCAAATATGCAGAGGCAGGCTGTTCCCCTCATGTTTACCCAGGCTCCACTTGTGGGAACGGGTATGGAGAAAAAAGTTGCAAGGGACAGTCATGCGGTGGTAGTTGCTAAGAGGGGTGGTGTGGTTGAAGAGGTTGACGGTTCAAGAATAGTGATAAGGGTTAATCCAGAAGAAATAGATGTCAATAATCCTCTTGATATAGGTATTGATATATATGAGCTTAAAAAGTTTCAAAGGACGAACCAAAATACGTGTATAAATCAAAGACCCCTTGTTAATAAAGGACAAAAGGTTTCAAAGGGTGATGTTATTGCTGACGGTCAATCAACATTCAGAGGTGAGCTGGCTCTTGGTAAGGATGTTCTCGTAGCCTTTATGCCGTGGCGCGGATACAATTTTGAGGATGCAATAGTAATATCCGAGAGACTTGTAAGGGATGATGTATATACATCCATTCATATAGAGGAGCTTGAGGTTGAAGCGCGTGAAACAAAGCTCGGTGATGAAGAAATAACCAATTCCATACCGGGTGTGCCCGAGAGGGCTCTTGCCCATCTTGATGAGTTTGGTATTGTGAAGATAGGTACTTATGTAAAGCCTGGCGATATACTTGTAGGTAAAGTAACACCAAGGGGTGAAGCCCAGTTAACTCCAGAAGAAAAACTGCTTCAAGCAATATTTGGAGAAAAATCAAAGGATGTAAAGGATTCTTCCCTTAGATGTCCTCCGGGCGTTGAAGGTATAGTTATAGACGTTCAGGTATTTACAAGGAAATCGGGGGAAAGGAAAAATTATCTTGCGGAGTTTGTTGAAAGGGAAGAACTTGAGAAGCTTGAAAGGGAGCATGAAAAGAGGAAGCAGCTTATAGTTGAAGGAAGAAACGGTGTAATAAAGGGGTTGGTGCTCGGAAGAAAAATAGAGAAGAATGTAAAGGTGGGTAGGAAAAATATAAAGGCGGGAACGGAGATAACAGAGGAGCTGTTTGATCAGATTATAAACTTCCTTACTGCCAAACCTGAGAATTTCTTTGAGGATGAGGAGCTATGCAATAAAATAAGGGAAATTTATCAGCGTACTAAGACCCAGATCAGTATACTTGATAAGATTTATGATGAGAAAAAGAAAAGTATATATAAGAGGGGTGATTTCCCTCCGGGCGTTATAACCCTTGTTAAAGTGTATATTGCCCAAAAGAGGAAGATAAAAGTTGGTGATAAGATGGCAGGAAGACACGGTAACAAAGGTGTTATATCGGTAGTCCTTCCTGTTGAGGATATGCCTTTCCTTCCCGACGGAACACCAGTTGACATAGTACTTAATCCTTTGGGTGTTCCTTCAAGGATGAATGTAGGTCAGATACTTGAAACCCATCTGGGGTGGGCTGCTAAAGGGCTAGGTAAGAAAATAGGGGAACTCCTTGATCAGAAGGCTACCCGGGAGAGACTTACGGAATTCGTGAAGCAAATATATGCTGTAGGTGACAAGAACGGTGAAAATGTAAAGGTAATAGAAGAATATCTTAACTCCCTTAGTGACGAGGAATTCTTTAATGTAATGAAAGATTTCGCGGAGATGGGAATACCTATGGCAACACCAGTTTTTGAAGGTGCAAGCGAAGAGTCAATAAAGGAACTATTAAGGATGGCTGGTCTGCCCGAAAACGGTAAGATGACCCTATATGACGGTAGGACTGGAGAACCCTTTGACTTTGAGGTAACTGTCGGATATATGCACATGCTTAAGCTGATACACATGGTTGATGATAAAGTTCATGCAAGATCTACAGGTCCTTATTCCCTTGTAACACAGCAACCTCTGGGAGGTAGGGCACAGTTCGGTGGTCAAAGACTCGGTGAGATGGAAGTGTGGGCTCTGGAGGCTCACGGAGCGGCATATACGCTTCAGGAGATGCTTACTGTTAAATCAGACGATATTGAGGGAAGAAGCAAGGTTTACGAAGCTATAGTCAAGGGCAAGTATGTCTACACACCGGGGATACCGGAGTCGTTCAAGGTTCTTGTTAGAGAACTTAAAGCCCTTGCCCTTGATGTGAGATGTGAGAATGGTAAATCTGTGCCTTGTGATCAGGTTGAAATTAAGGAGGAGGACAAAAAATGAGAAAGGGTCTTTTACCCTTTGGAAAAATTAAGCTTATGCTTGCTTCACCCGATGAGATAAGATCATGGTCTCATGGAGAGGTAAAAAGACCGGAGACCCTTAACTATAGAACCTTGAAGCCTGAGAAAGATGGTCTGTTTTGTGCAAGAATATTCGGACCTATAAAGGATTATGAGTGTCTGTGTGGTAAATACAGAGGAAAGCGTTACATAGGTACTATATGTGACAGGTGCGGTGTTGAAGTTACGACCTCTTATGTTAGAAGAGAGCGCATGGGTCATATAGAGCTTGCCGCACCAGTTGCCCATATATGGTTTACAAAGAGTACACCCTCAAAGATAGGTACCTTGCTCGGGTTGTCTTCAAGGGATACAGAAAGGGTTATATACTTTGAGTCCTACCTTGTTATTGAGTATCCGGGCGAGGGTGAGGAGCAGGAGTTTGAGGAGGCGGAAGACACTATACCTCTAAATGATGGTACCACTACTACCTTTGTAAGATTGCATGTTGTTGACGAAGAGACTTATGAAAGCCAATATGCCTTCAGTGTTGAGCATAAATATGAGGCAGGTATAGGAGCGGAAATTATAAAGAAGGTACTTTCAGAGCTTGATCTTGAAAAATATGCTGAAAAGTTAAGGAATCTTATAAAGCCTTACAGTCTTTCCTTTGAAGATCTCGGTCCTGAAGTAGAAGAAAAATACAAGAAACTCTACGAAAAAATAATAAAAACTATAGCAAACGATTTTAGAAATTACGGTGTAAACTTTATACTTCCCGAGAACAAATCCCTTGAAGAGGCTATTCACGGTCTTATAAGGGGGGAACTCTATCTGAATGTTGAAACGGGAGAAATAGCCCATGAAGAAAAGGATGAAAATTATATGACAGGCAAAGAAGCTATAGTAACCTACTACTCTAATGTAAGGAAAAAGAAGAGTGACATACCTATATTTGAAAAGATAAAAGAGGACATAAGGGCAACTGTTGTTAAAGAGGTTTATGAGCAAAAACTGAACAAAACTCTTAAGACTCTTAAACTAGTAGAAGGTTTTATAAAGAGCGGTAACAGGCCAGAGTGGATGATCCTTGAGGTTATTCCAGTTTTGCCCCCAGAACTCAGACCTCTTGTTGCCCTTGACGGAGGAAGATTTGCAACCTCGGATCAGAACGACCTTTACAGAAGATTGATTAACAGGAACAACAGGCTTAAAAGGCTTATAGAGCTTGATGCACCCGAGATAATAATAAGGAATGAAAAGAGAATGCTTCAGGAGGCTGTAGATGCCCTGATAGACAACGGTAAGAGGGGCAAAGTTGTCACTCAGAATGGAAGACCCCTTAAGTCCCTTGCGGATTATCTTAAAGGGAAACAGGGTAGATTCAGACAGAACCTTCTCGGAAAGAGGGTTGATTATTCGGGAAGATCTGTTATAGTTGTTGATCCTCAACTTAAGATGCACCAGTGTGGTCTTCCGAAGATAATGGCACTTGAATTGTTTAAGCCTTTTGTTTACAGAAGACTTGAGGAGAAAGGATATGCAACATCCATAAAAAATGCCAAAAAACTTGTAGAACAAAAAACACCCGAGGTGTGGGAGTGTCTTGAGGAGGTGGTAAAACAACATCCCGTTCTCCTTAACAGGGCTCCAACCCTTCACAGGATGTCCATTCAAGCTTTTGAACCTGTTCTGGTGGAAGGCAAAGCTATAAGACTACACCCCCTTGTGTGTCCTCCTTACAATGCGGACTTTGACGGTGACCAAATGGCGGTCCATGTTCCTCTCGGTATAGAAGCGCAAATAGAATCTTATGTTCTAATGCTTTCAACTCAGAACATTCTTTCCCCTGCTCACGGGAAACCCATAACCATGCCTTCTCAAGATATGATCCTTGGTGTTTATTACATCACCCAGATGATAGAAGGTAGGAAAGGAGAAGGAAAGGTCTTTTCTTCCACTGAAGAAGTTATGCTTGCCCTTGAAAATAAGAAGATAGATCTACATGCTAAGATAAAGGTCAAAATAGGAGGCGAATGGGTTGAAACTACACCTGGCAGGGTTCTGTTTAACTCCATAATGCCGAAGGGCTACAGGTATATTAACGAACCTGTAGACAAGAAGAAGCTTTCCAAAATCATTTATGAAATATATACACAATTCGGAAACGAGAGAACCGTAGAATTCCTTGATGATCTTAAGGATCTCGGTTTCAAGATGGCAACCTACGCTGGAATTTCAATAGGTATTGATGATATGCAAATTCCTTCCGCAAAGAAAAAGCTTATAGAGGATGCCCTAAAAGAGACGGATGAGATATGGAACCAGTATGTTAACGGTGTTATAACCAACAAGGAAAGATATAACAAAATCATAGATATATGGTCGGAAGCTACGGACGAAGTGTCAAAGGCAATGTTTGACGAAATTGAGAAAAGTCAAAGGGTTGAGAACGGCAAAACTTACCCTGGTATCTTTAACCCTATATTCATGATGGCTAATTCCGGTGCAAGAGGTAACAGAGATCAAATAAGACAGCTTGCAGGTATGAGAGGTCTTATGGCTAAGCACTCTGGTGAGTTTATAGAAACGCCAATTATCGCAAACTTCAGAGAAGGCTTGTCAGTTCTTGAATACTTTATATCAACACACGGTGCAAGAAAAGGTCTCGCGGATACAGCCCTTAAGACAGCTTTTGCTGGTTATTTGACAAGAAGGTTGGTGGATGTTGCACAGGATATTGTTATTACAATGCAAGATTGTGGAACAATGAAGGGAATTGATATGGAACCCATTGTAGAAAGCGGTGAAGAAAAAGTTTCTCTCAGAGACAGGATATTCGGAAGGGTCCTTGCTGAGGATCTTAAGGACCCCTACACGGGTGAAATTATAGCGAAGAGAAATGAGGTTATAGATGAAAAGCTTGCTGACAAGATAGTGCATGCAGGAATAGAAAAAGTTAAAGTAAGATCACCCCTTACCTGCGAAGCGGGTAGGGGTATCTGTGCAATGTGTTACGGATGGGATCTGTCTCAGAGAAAGCTTGTTTCCGTTGGCGAAGCGGTAGGTATAATAGCAGCACAGTCCATAGGTGAGCCAGGAACACAACTTACAATGAGGACATTCCATATAGGTGGTGCTGCTACAGCGGAAAAGGTTCAGGATGTGTTGAGGAGCGAGGCTGCTGGAACAGTTAAATTCTTTAATATAAAGATTATAAAAACTAAGAAGGGAGAGGTTATTAATGTTTCAAGGGATGGTGCAATAGGTATTGTTGACGAAGAGGGAAGAAGCGTTGAGAGACACGCTGTGCCTTACGGTGCGAAAATACTTGTTAAAGAAGGTCAGAAAGTGGAACCCGACACACCACTTGCCCAGTGGGATCCGTTCAATACCTTCATAATTGCAGAGGAGGGAGGAAGAGTTGAGCTCAGAGATATTATTCTGGATGTTACCGTAAGGGAAGAAAAGGATGCCCTTACGGGCAAGACAGCTACCATAGTTTCATTTATGAGGCCAAGAGATGCAATGCTCCATACACCCAAGATAGTTATACATACAGATGACGGAAAAGAATTAACTTATGATCTACCAGTAAATACTATACTTAACATACCTACAGATAAGATAAAACTTGAATGGCACTCATGTCCCACCTGTATAGAAGCTGAAGAGGCGGATATACAGCACCAGTATTATGTTGTTAAAGACTTCAGAGTAGAACCCGGAGATATACTGGCAAGGATTCCAAAGGAAATGGCTAAGGTTAGAGACATAGTTGGAGGTCTTCCTAGAGTTGAGGAGCTCTTTGAAGCAAGGAAACCCAAGAATGTAGCTATAATTTCCGAGATAGATGGATATGTAAAGATCTACGAAGATGCGGATGAGGTTATCATCTTTAACCCTGTTGAAGGAAAGACTAAGAAGTATTCCATTCCTTCTGATGAAAAGATCCTTGTAAAACACGGTCAGATCGTCAGAAAGGGTCAGAAGATAACTGAAAGGATTGAAGCGGATATAGAGGGCCAGGTAAGGATAAAGGGAAGAGGTTTCAAAGTGGTTATATATAACAAGGAAACAGGGCTTGAGAAAGAATACTTTATACCCAAGGGTAAGTTCTTGCTCGTTAAAGAAAACGACTACGTTGAAGCTGGAGAGCCTTTAACGGACGGAACTCCCATACCGGAAGAAATCTTGAAAGTTAAGGGAATTGACGAACTACAAAAATTCCTTCTTAAAGAGGTTCAGATGGTTTACAGGCTTCAGGGTGTTGATATAAATGATAAGCATTTTGAAATAATAATCAGACAGATGCTTAGAAAGAGAAGGGTAGTTGATCCAGGTGACAGCAGATTCCTTGTTAATGAAGAAGTTGACAAGGATGAGCTTGAAGAGGAAATTGAAAGGATTAAAGCCTTCGGAGGAAAACTGCCTAAGGTTGAACCCGTCTTGGTTGGTATAACCAAAGCGTCCCTTTCAACGAGGAGCTGGATATCCGCAGCATCCTTCCAGGAAACAGCGAAGGTGCTTAATGATGCAGCATGTGAGGGTAAAGTTGATGAGCTATACGGTATAAAGGAAAATGTCATAATAGGTAATCTGATACCTGCGGGTACGGGTGTACCAGAACACACACGTGTTGAGGTTGTTGAAAGTGAAAGGGCGGATCTTGTTAAGGGCTTGAAAGAAGACAGTTCATGATTTATAATAAAGGACTCTGATTTTTGGGAGGTCAGTATGCCGACAATAAATCAATTGATAAAATACGGCAGAGAGAAGAAAAAGAAGAAGTCAAAGGCCCCCGCATTGCAGGGATGTCCTCAGAAGCGGGGTGTTTGTGTAAGGGTATATACGGTGACACCCAAAAAACCTAACTCCGCTTTAAGAAAGGTTGCAAGGGTGAGACTTTCCAACGGTATGGAAGTTATAGCGTACATACCTGGGGAGGGACATAATCTTCAGGAACACTCAATAGTCCTTGTAAGGGGAGGAAGGGTTAAAGATCTCCCTGGTGTTAAGTACAAGATAATAAGGGGAGTTTTGGACGCAGCAGGTGTTACAAACAGGAGACAGTCAAGGTCAAAGTACGGAGCAAAGAGACCTAAGGAGCAGAAGGGAGGTTAAAAGGATGCCGAGGAAAGGACCTGTACCGCCAAGGGAAATACCACCTGATCCCAAATACGGTGATGTACTCGTTCATAAGCTGATAAACAAGGTTATGAAAGACGGGAAGAAGTCTATAGCGGAATGGATAGTATATACCGCCCTTGAAGAGGCTTCAAAGGAAGTAGGTCTTACACCTGTTGAACTACTTCATAGGGTTATAGAAATATTAAAGCCTAAGTGGGAAGTCAGGCCAAGAAGGGTGGGAGGAGCTACTTATCAAGTTCCTGTAGAGGTATCGGAGAGAAGGGCTGTCAGTCTTGCGATAAAGTGGCTTGTTGAAGCTGCAAGGGAAAGGCCCAGACACAGGGGGAGTTATACAATGATAGAGAGATTGAAGGCGGAGCTTATAGATGCACTTAATGAGAAGGGCGGTGCATACAAGAAGAAAGAAGATACTCATAAGATGGCTCAAGCTAATATGGTGTTTTCACATTTCAGGTGGTAATAAATTGAGGGGTGTCCAAATGCCGCCTGCCGGGTACATGGACACCCCTTTAAAGGCGGGGTATAAATAGCCCGGCGCAGTATAGGAATAGAGATGCCGAGAATAGTACCTATAGAGAAACTTAGGAATATAGGTATTGTTGCACATATTGATGCGGGTAAGACTACTACCACTGAAAGGATACTTTACTACACTGGAAAAACTTATAAAATAGGAGAGGTTCATGAAGGTGCAGCTGTAATGGATTGGATGGAGCAGGAGAAGGAGAGGGGGATAACCATAACTGCCGCTACAACCGCTTGCTATTGGGAAAGATTTGGAGAAAAGTATCAGATAAATATTATTGATACACCAGGTCACGTTGATTTTTCCGTTGAAGTTGTCAGATCTATGAAAGTCCTTGATGGTATAGTGTTTATCTTCTCCGCTGTTGAAGGCGTTCAACCTCAGTCCGAGGCAAATTGGAGGTGGGCGGACAGATTTAATGTACCAAGGATAGCTTTTATAAACAAGCTTGATAGATTAGGGGCTGATTTCTATAGGGTTTTTGATGAAATAGGCGAAAAACTTTCAATAAAGCCTGTTGCGATTCAGATACCTATAGGTGCGGAAGAAGATTTTAAAGGAGTTATAGATCTTATTGAAAGAAAAGCAATAATATGGTTAGAGGAAACTTTAGGAGCAAAGTATGAGATAGTTGACATCCCGGATGAATATAAGGAAAGGGCAGAGGAATGGCGTAATAAAATGGTAGAGACTATTGTAGAAACGGATGACACTTTAATGGAGAAATATCTTGAGGGAGAAGAGGTAACCGTAGAAGAGCTTAGGTCTGCCCTCAGAAGGGCTACTATAAACAGAACTCTTGTGCCAGTCCTTTGCGGATCAGCTTTTAAGAATAAGGGTGTACAGCCTCTACTTGATGCGGTAATAGACTACTTACCCTCACCTTTGGACCTTCCACCCGTTAAGGGAGTAAACCCCAAGACAGGAGAGGAGGTTGAAAGACCGCCCTTAGATGATGCTCCGTTCTGTGCATATGTCTTTAAGGTTATGGCTGACCCTTATGCAGGACAGCTTACATATTTCAGGGTTTTCTCTGGAAAGATAGAGGCAGGCTCCCATGTCTATAATGCAACCAAAGATAGAAAAGAGAGAATGGGAAGGCTCCTTATAATGCATGCAAATTCAAGAGAGGATGTTCAGGAGATCGCAGCAGGTGAAATTGCTGCAGCGGTGGGTCTTGATGCAACAACGGGAGATACAATTTGTGATGAAAAACATCCCATACTTCTTGAGAAGCTTGAATTCCCCGATCCGGTTATAGCGGTTGCAATAGAGCCCAAGACCAAGAAGGATCAGGAGAAGCTATCACAGGTATTAAATAAATTTATGAAAGAAGACCCTACATTTAAGGTGAGTGTTGATCCAGAAACAGGACAGACGCTTATACACGGTATGGGTGAATTACACCTTGAGGTTATGGTTGATAGGATGAAGAAAGAGTACGGAATTGAGGTAAATGTAGGTAAACCTCAGGTTGCATATAAAGAAACTATTGAAGGTAAAGCAATAGGTGAAGGTAAATTTATAAGACAGACTGGAGGAAGAGGTCAGTACGGTCATGCGGTTATTGAAATTGAGCCTCTTGAGAGGGGTAAGGGATTTGAGTTTGAAAATGCAATTGTTGGAGGTGTTATCCCTAAGGAGTTCATACCTGCTGTAGAAGCGGGCATAAAAGAAGCAATGGAAAACGGTATCTTGGCTGGTTATCCAATAGTTGATGTGAAGGTTAAGCTCTTTGATGGATCTTTCCATGAAGTTGACTCATCAGAGATAGCCTTTAAGATAGCTGGTTCTCTTGCCTTCAAAGATGCTGCGAAGAAAGCAGGCTTGGTGCTTCTTGAACCTATAATGGAGGTTGAGGTTGAAACTCCAGATGAATATGTAGGTGATGTTATAGGAGATTTGAATTCAAGAAGAGGAAAGATAATGGGGATGGAGAAGAAAGGTATTATTACCTTTATAAGGGCACAGGTTCCCCTGGCGGAGATGTTCGGTTATGCGACAACTCTAAGAAGCTTGACACAAGGACGGGGAACATTTATAATGAAATTTTCTCATTATGATAAAGTTCCTCAGCAGATAGCTGAAAAGATTATTGGTGAAAGGATGGCTGCTAAAAGCTAATAATTGAGGAGGTAAGCTAAGAGATGGCAAGGGAGAAGTTTGTAAGGGAGAAGGAGCATGTTAATGTAGGTACAATAGGGCATGTGGATCATGGAAAGAGCACATTGACGTCTGCGATAACGTGTGGGTTAGCGGCTGGGATAATGGAGGGGGGAAAGGCGGAGTGTTACAA
>WFPJ01000115.1 GCA_015487615.1 Aquificales bacterium
ATCTTGATAGTATGTAAGCCCTCTCTTCCTGCGGTATTATGGGCCTTTTATCACCCTTTATCCTTCTTACCGAATCGTCCGAATTTAAGCCCACTATAAGTATATCCCCTAGGCTTTTCGCTTCTTCAAGGTAGCTTACATGACCCGCATGCAGGATGTCAAAACATCCGTTGGTAAATACTATTACTTTTGAATCTCTAAGGGGTTCAATTATTTCCAAAACTTCTTCAACCGTCATCTTTATAATACTATGATACATGCAATTCTCCATTTATAACCCGGTTGAGCTTATATTCGGGAGAGGAAGTATATCAAAACTTAGGGATGTAGTAAGAAGGTTCGGTGATAAAGCAGTAATTATAGTAGGTAAGGAGAGTGCAAAAAAATACGGATACCTTGAAAATGTGGAAAGACTCCTTAAGGAGGGGGGAGTGAAGGAAATAAAAATTTTTTCAGGTGTGATGCCCAATCCGGAGGATTGGCTCGTTAACAAGATTTCCGATGAGGTTGTAAGGGAAAAGCCGGATTTTATAATAGGCTTAGGAGGTGGTAGTGTGCTTGATACCGCTAAGGCGGTATCCATAGTTTCCGCCAACGAAGGATCCACATGGGACTATGTCAACTATCCCGAGGGTCCCAGAGCCTTACCTTACTGGAACAGACCCCTTATATGCATACCCACCACTTCCGGTACTGGAAGTGAGGTTAACAAGTATGCTGTAATATCAAATCCTAAAAGAAAGGAGAAGCTCGTAATATCCCATTCTCTCATATACCCCCGTGTATCCTTGGTTGATCCCCTATTTACCCTATCAATGCCACCGAGACTAACAGCCCTCACTGCCATGGATGCCTTTTTCCATGCCCTTGAGTCCTTTACCAATAAGGTTTATCACCCTGTGGGCGATATGTACGCAATGAAAACAATCAGCATAATAAAGGAATATCTACCGAGGGTTTATGAGGATCCTTCTTATAAGGAGGGAAGGGAGAAACTTTCATTTGCATCTACCCTCGGCGGATATGCCATAGACTTTAAAAGGGTGGGACTTATACACGGCATAGAACATCCCATTTCCGCCCATTATCCTTCCGTATCACATCCGGAGGGTCTATGTGCTCTTTCCCTTTATGTTACTAAGTTCAATCTTAAGGGCAACAGGGAGAAGTATGAAAAAGTTTCCGAGGTTTTGGGATACGGAAACAAGGCGGAGGGAGTGTTAAAGGCTATTGAGAATATGCTTGATGCCTTTAATCTTCCTAAAACCCTTTCAGAGCTTGGTGTTAAAAAGGAGGATGTATATAAGATTGCGGAAGATACATATTATCTCAGCAGGAGGCTTTTTCCTATTAATCCTGTTGAGCCAAGCTTTGATGATATTGTGGATATATGTGAAAGGGCTTTTGAGGGAAGATTATGAAGGAAGTTAAGGCATTTATATGGAAAGGTGACAAATTACTTATTCTTGATCAGAGGAAATTACCTTTAAAGGAAGAGTGGTTTGAGGCAAAAACTTACAAGGATGTTGCCTTTGCTATAAAAGAGATGCTTGTAAGGGGAGCACCCGCCATAGGTTGTGTTGCAGCTTACGGTTTCGTACTCGGAATTAAAAAGGGTGAAGATCCGGATGTTATTATAAAGGAACTTAAATCAACCAGACCCACTGCGGTTAATCTATTTTGGGCTCTTGAGAGAGTGAAAAAGGCTTATTATGAAGGTAGGGATATTGAAGAGGAAGCTGGTTTGATTGAGAAAGAGGATTACGAGAATAATAAGAAGATGGGAGAGCTAGGAAGCGGACTTATAAAAAACGGGGCGAGGATACTTACCCACTGTAATACAGGGGCACTTGCAACAGCGGGCTGGGGTACCGCATTGGGAGTTATAAGATCAGCTCACTATTCCGGTAAGAATATATTTGTGTGGGTTGATGAAACCAGACCTTTCCTTCAGGGAGCGAGACTTACTGCTTGGGAGCTGTTGAAAGAAGGCATATCTCATAAACTTGTGGTAGATTCATGTGCGGGTATGCTCATGAAAAAGGGCATGGTTGATGCGGTTATAGTAGGAGCGGACAGGATTACGAGAAGGGGTGATGTGGCAAATAAAATAGGCACATACGTATTATCGGTCCTTGCCAAGGAACACAATATTCCTTTTTATGTGGTAGCTCCCACATCTACCTTTGATCTCGGAATTGAAAAAGGCGAAGATATACCCATAGAGGAGAGGGCGGAGGAAGAGGTAAAGGGATGCGGACCCATGTTGATGGCTCCCGGAGGAACATCAGCTTTTAACCCCGCTTTTGATGTTACTCCCGCGGAGAATATAACCGCTATAATTACGGAAAAGGGGATAATAGAAAAACCTTCTTGGGATAAAATAAAGGAGAGGGTAGGGTCGTGAATGTTGTAGCCATAGGCGGAGGTACTGGTCTTTCTACACTCCTGAGGGGTTTAAAGAAAAAGGTAGGTGAAGGCATAGATAAGCTTCAGGCTATCGTTACCGTTGCGGACAGCGGGGGAAGTACGGGAAGGCTGAGGGAGATATATAACATACCTGCACCCGGTGATATAAGGAACTGCCTTGTAGCCCTCTCCGATCAGGAAGAAATTCTTAAAGAACTCTTTCAGTACAGATTTAAAGGGGAAGGTCTTGACGGACACGCCTTCGGAAATCTTTTTATAACCGCCCTTACCGATATAACAGGTAGTTTTATGGATGCCATAAGGCTTGCCTCGGATATATTGAAGACCAAAGGTGAAATAATACCTTCCACCATAGAAAGTATCCATCTATGTGCAAGATTCAGCGACGGTAATGTAGTTGAAGGTGAAGAGAAGATAACAGAATACGGAAAGGAGAATCCGGATAGTAAGGTGGAGGATATATGGGTGGAACCCAAAGGTGCAAAACCGCCCATAGATACTCTTGCCGCAATAGAGTCTGCTGATGTCATAATATTCGGTCCGGGTAGTCTTTATACGAGCATAATCCCCAACCTTCTTATAGAGGATATTAGGGATGCGGTTAAATTATCAAAGGCTATGAAGATATTTGTTGTTAATGTTATGACCCAGCCTGGAGAAACAAACAAGCTAACAGCAAAGGCACATATTGATACATTTATTGAACATACTGGTATTGACAATATAGATGTTGCTGTTGTAAATACCAAGATGCCTTCCAGTGAGCTTCTTAATAAATACCTTGAAAAGAATCAGGAACCCGTTATACCCGATGTTGCGAGTATAGCCCGTTCTGGTATTGAGGTGTTTGCAGAGGATCTTATAGGAGAGAAGGAAGATTTTATAAGACATGATGAAGAAAAACTGGCAAGTATCCTTATTAAGATAATAAAGAATAGGTAATGTTCTATTTTTTAGAATTTGATACTTTGCGCATTCCCGAAGAAAGGACTGACATAGTTGTATGCGGTAGCGGTATAGGAGGTTTAACCGTAGCCCTCACCCTTAAAGAGCTAGGCTTGAATCCCCTTTTGCTTACGAGAGGTATAGGCAATACATACTATTCTCAAGGCGGAATAGCCTGTGCTATAGGTGAAGGAGATAGTCCCGAGCTTCACTTCGTTGACACTATAAGGGCGGGCAGGAATTTAAACGATCCGCGTGCTGTTAGAATTCTTGTGGAGGAGGGTCTTTTCAGCATAGTTAAACTTGAAAGGTGGGGCGTTTCCTTTGACAAGGATGATAAGGGTTACATTACTACAACCGAAGGGGGACACAGTGTTGCAAGGGTATTAAAAGTTAAAGACTATACGGGCAGGGCTATATATACATCCCTGTGGCGCAGATTGAAGGAGTGCGGAATACCTGTTGTGGAAGGGGAGCTTCAGGAAATATTGGGTGATGATAGGGTTGAAGGTATCCTTGTTACTGTTGAGGGCAAATTGATGGTAATAAGGCTTAAGGCCCTTGTGCTTGCAACCGGGGGTGCAGCTTCCATATTCAGATACACTACGAACCCCTCTAAAGCTAGGGGTGATGCTATAGGAATAGCTATGAGAAAAGGAATAAGGATAAGAAATCCGGAGTTTATCCAGTTCCATCCTACTGTATTTAAGGATTCCAGCCTTCTCATATCGGAAGCTGTAAGGGGGGAAGGTGCCTTTCTTGTTGATGACAATGGAGAGAGATTTGTTAATGAGCTTGAGCCCAGGGATGTTGTAGCAAGAGCTATATACAGAAAGATGAAGGAGGGAAGGCAAGTCTTTTTGGATATGAGGAAACTCGGTGAAAAAATAAAATTGGAGGACAGGTTTCCCACCATATTTTCTTTTTTGAGGGAGAAGGGATTTGATCCGTACAAGGATCTTATTCCCGTAAATCCAGCGGCGCATTACTTTATAGGGGGCATTGATGTAGACATGTTCGGAAAAACAATTATGGAAGGACTTTATGCGGTGGGGGAATGTGCGTGTACGGGTGTACACGGCGCAAACAGGCTTGCTTCAAATTCTTTACTTGAGGGTATAGTATTCGGTATAAGGACAGCATACAGGATTTACATGGATATAAATAGGTTGGGATTTTCGGAAAAAAGATATGTTTTCAGGAAGGAAAAGACGGTAAATAGAGATTTAGATTTTGAAAAGATAAGGGAAAGGTTGTGGCTTATGATGGGTGTTGAAAGAAAGGGGGAAGATTTAAAATCTTTGCTTGAGGACTTAGATAGGGTAATAGATACTGCTCCTTATTGGGAGCCTACAGTTGAGAACAGACGGATCTTTGATCTTTTACTTATAGCAAGAGCTTGTACTTACTGTGCTTATAACAGAAAGGAAAGCAGGGGAGTTCACTACAGGGTGGACTTTCCTTACGAGAGGGAAGAGTTCAGAAAGGATAGCTATTACAATCTAATCTGTTCTTTAGCATAGTTAAGGTGGTGAAAACTGATATATTGATAATTATGAGGCAGGGAAAATACCGCCTGCTGGGGACTTCCCTGCCTTTAAAAGGGCGGGATATAAATACCCCAGCCCGGATCCTTGGAGGAGCGGATCCGGTAGAGAGGGGATGTGAAGATGGATTTGACATTGGATTATAACCCTGATAAAGTTTACGATGTGATAATAATAGGGGCGGGTCCTGCAGGAAGCACCGCTGCAATATATACAGCGAGGGCGGGTCTTTCTACCCTTGTTTTATACAGAGCGGAGGCGGACGGAGCCCTCGGTGTAACGCAGAATATAGAGAATTATCCGGGCGTTCCCGGACCTATATCGGGATATGAGTTGTTAAAGAGAATGAGGAATCAAGCAAAAAGCTTCGGCGCAGAGTTTGTAAGGGGTAAAGTGATAGCTACCGATCTTAACGGAGATATAAAGAAGGTTTATACGATAGACGGAAGAGAATTCAAGGGAAGAGCGATAATAGTTGCATCAGGTGCGATGGAAAGAACACACAAGTATAAAGGGGAAGAAGAATTTCTGGGAAGGGGCGTTTCATATTGTGGTGTATGTGATGCCGCATTCTTTAAAGGTAAGGATGTGGCGGTTATAGGTGAGGATGACTATGCCATTGAAGAGGCGGAGTTTATTTCAAGATTTGCAAAGCATATATATTTCGTGGTGCCTTCAAGCAAGATAAAAGCACCTCCCGAGCTTGTGGAGGAGCTTCGCAATATAAAAAATATTGAAATACTTATGCACCACAGAATAATTGAGATAGTTGGGGATCAGTTTGTTACCGGTCTTAAGGTGAAAAATATAGATACTAAGGAAGAAAAAGTGTTACCTGTGGAGGGTGTGTTTATCTTCTTAGGAGGTAATAAGCCTTCTATAGATTTCCTCATGAACCAAGTTGAAATGACCGAAGGTGGATGCATACTGATAAATGAGGAAATGGAAACTTCCGTTCCCGGAGTTTTTGCAGCGGGAGATATCTTGTGTACAAATATAAAACAGGCGGTTATCGCAGCAGCAGACGGTTGCAAAGTCGCACTGGCTGTAGATAAATATCTAAAAGGTAAGGCAAAGATAGCACCCCAGTGGTGATCTATTTAAGGGACATTATCCATTCAGCTATTTGTTTTGCTTCTTCTTCTGTTACATCGTTGGGTAGCATTGCCACCCTTCCCCACTTTCCCTGACTCCCTCTCTTTATACTTTTGCTGATTTTCTCTATAGCCTTTGGGTCTTCCTTGTATCTGTCCCTTACCTGAATGAAGGATGGTCCCACCTTTCTTTTAAACACATCGTGGCACATGATACACTTATCCTTTACTACGAGAGGTATTTTTACATTTATCGCTTTAGCCTTTTCCAACTTTTGCAGCTGTTCCTTTTTTTCTGTTTCTTTTGAACACCCAGAAAGTAAAATGAGAAGCGCTAAAACTAAATGAGTTAGCATCATATATTTATGATAAGAGAGGTAAGGAAAGTTGTGTCAAGCCTCTTTATACTGGGATCAGGTATTTTGTTCTGATAATACACCTGATAACCTACACCTAGGGATATATGGTTATTAACCATAACTTCAAGGGATATTTCCGATGTAACAAAGTATTTTGAATAGTCGTTTAATGAAATACTATAGTTTGTCAGGTGCTTAAACAAAACATTTTCTCTCAGATATATTTTTAGGGAAATTTCCGTTTCCGAAGATGTGTAAGAATCCTCTTCAAAAGGCTCAACATATTTTCTATCTTTGTAATAAAGGATGGAGGAAAGTAGCTTTAATTCTTTCCTATCGTCTTTTATCAAATAATATCCTATACCCGGACCCCCGTTTATCCTATACTCGTAACCGGAGAATTTGTCCGTTTTAAACCCCAAGGTCAAATAAGAAAAAAATCTTAGGGTAAATAACCTTTCCCACCTTCCCGTTATATTCAACTTACTTGCGGACTCCTTACCTTCTGTCTTTGAGTACAGTCCACTACCTTTTAAAAGCAGTTTATTTTTTTCTTCTTCCCTATTTACATCAAATTTAAGAGAAACCGTTTCTGTATTAGTGTTGCCGGAGGTTTTGACAAATGAAAGCTCTGTATGAAGCTTCCATATCTTTAATTCCTCCCCCTGCACTAAAACGGTTGTTGCCATAAGTAGAAGAATGATCTTTTTCAGCATGGCATTTAATTTTATCCTTTATTATTAAGGAGGGATATTATGAAGTATTCGGAGGGTTAAACGGTAAAACTATTTAATACGGAGTTTATAACTTATCTGTCTTCTTGACTGGCTATTGAAAAGGAATTAAAATAACTATTTGCTAAGATGGAAGCTGGCGTAGCTCAGTTGGTAGAGCGCGGGATTTGTAATCCCGCGGTCGTGGGTTCAAGTCCCACCGCCAGCTCCAGTGTTAAAGGAGGGGTGGCCGAGCGGTCAAAGGCAGGGGACTGTAAATCCCCCGGGCTTACGCCCTGCGCAGGTTCGAATCCTGCCCCCTCCACCATGGAAGCGGGTGTAGCTCAGTTGGTAGAGCAGCGGCCTTCCAAGCCGCAGGTCGCGGGTTCGAGTCCCGTCGCCCGCTCCATGGAAAATAAAAATTAAGGGAGGTGGTAGATATGAGGGCTGCAATTATAGGTTTGTTAAGTGTGTTATTTATTTCTATTGGATGGGCCGGTAAAGTGCCGGGATTTCATGTATCAGGTAATGTTCCTGTTTATTTGGGCGGTGGATACCTTTTTGGTTTGGCAATTGGTTATAGCGGTGGAGGAAATGTAAGTTTAAGATTAAAAGGTAACTATTTACCTATAAAGGACGGGACCACTTTCAGCATTAAAGGTGGTGTAAGAAAATATATAGGCACAGACAAGCCCTCTGGAGCTTTTGTTGAGGGTGGGTTCGGTTATTGGAATCTGGGGAGTAGATTTGGAAATTTGGAAGGTAATATAGGTGCTTTTTCTTTGTATGGAAACCTTGGTTACAGATTTGGTCAAAGATTTTTCCTTGAAGGTTCAGTGGGTTTAGATTCATTCTTTATACTTCTTGCATGACCAGGTGCAGAGATTGCGGTGGGTGTAAGTTTTTAGAATATAATATGAAGATATAACCCGCCCAGGTAGCTCAGTCGGTGGAGCGCACCCTTGGTAAGGGTGAGGTCGCCGGTTCAAGTCCGGTCCTGGGCTTTATTTTAAAAGTCAGTTTTATTATTATCTGAAATATATGAGGGGTCTCTATAAGTGGGTGTTTCCCCTCTTTTTTGGATTGTTTGCTTTTTCCTATGCCGAACCTACTAAAAAAACTCATATTTCCCTTAATGGTTTTGGGGTCCGTCAATTCCTTTTTGGGGGTATAGCTTTTGGTTATAGCAAAAGTAATGATTTAAGCCTAAGATTGAAAGGTTTATATCATACTGATAATGTTATAGAAATAAAAGGGGGAATAAGAAAATTTTTCAGAGCGGAGAAATATTACGGACCTTTTTTTGAAGGAGGGTTGGGAATATACATATTTCCAAAGGAAAAAGCTACAATCACAAGCATCCCTATAGCCTACTTAGGTGTTGGTTATAGGTATATGTTTTTAGAGAGGTTCTTTATTGAAGGTTCTTTAGGTTTGGATGCTTTCTTCTTTATTCTTCCTCTCCCGAAGCCTGAAGTAGGAATTGGTATTAGTTTTTAGGGGTAACACTAAGGAGGTTAGGAGATATAATTTTGCTATAATAATTTTTCCATTATAAGGAGGTTGGTATAGATGGCAAGGGAGAAGTTTGTAAGGGAGAAGGAGCATGTTAATGTAGGTACAATAGGGCATGTGGATCATGGAAAGAGCACATTGACGTCTGCGATAACGTGTGGGTTAGCGGCTGGGATAATGGAGGGGGGAAAGGCGGAGTGTTACAA
>WFPJ01000116.1 GCA_015487615.1 Aquificales bacterium
ACCATATTCTCCGTTTCCAAGGCAAAACCTATGAGCAACTTTGATCCTTTATTCCTTCCTATATATTCAAGAATATCAACCGTCCTTTCTATCTCTATACAACCGTCAATCTTGTCCTTTTTGAGCTTTCCCTCATATCTCCTTACGGGTTTAAAATCCGACACCGCAGCGTTCATGATTATGACATCCGCCCAATCCATCCACTCCTTAACCGCATTAAGCATATCCTCCGCTGACACTATCCTTTTTATGGGTATATCGTAAGGTTCCCTTGCGGTTGTAAATCCCGCTATTACTCTTACATCCGCACCCGACCACCTTAAAACCCTCGCAAGGGAAAAGCCCATCTCACCGCTTGACTCATTGGATATAAACCTCACATCATCCATATATTCCCTTGTCGCTCCGCATGTAATGAGTATCCTCTTTCCTTCAAGCCTCTTAGGATAAGCCTTCCAATAAATCCACTCTTCCAACCTCTCAACGGACGGAAGCTTGCCTATACCTTCCTCCTCACACACCATCAATCCGTATTCAGGCTCAATTATTATATGACCCTCCCTCCTCAATCTCTCTATATGTTCCCTTACCACACTCTTTGAATACATAACGGGATTTGCGACGGGCGATATGAGAACACTTCCCTCATAAGCAAGAAAGGTTGATGTTAAAAGGTTGTCCGCCACACCGAGGGCCATTTTGGATAGGGTGTTTATACTGCACGGAGCTATCATAAAGACATCCGCCCATCTCGCAAGATTTATATGGGCAAGGGGATCCCCTTCCCAATCCGCAAAAGCCCTCTCTCCCGTAAGGGCTTCCCATACAGTTTTTGAAATAAACCTTTCAGCAAAAGGCGTTAATACAACCCTTACCCTGTTTCCCCTCTTTTTTAGATTCCTTATAAGATCACATATTTTATAAGAAGAAATACTTCCCGTTATTCCGAGCAGTATATTAAAATTCATCTATTAAAATATAACTTAATGAAGGGTTACTGCGTAATATTCATAACTGTTCCAGTGGACAAAGGAGAAGAGATAGGGGAATTCATAGTAAGGGAGAAGCTCGGTGCCTGCGTAAATATCCTTGATGTAGAAAACTCCATATACTGGTGGAAGGGAAATATTGAAAAGGATAAAGAAAAGCTATTAATAGTGAAGACATCCGTTAAAAATATTGAAGAGTTAATAAAGAGGGTAAAGGAAATACACCCTTATACAGTGCCAGAGATAATAGCCCTGCCCATCATAGGAGGGAACGAGGATTATCTGAAATGGATTGATGAAAGTCTGGAAAATTAAAGGCGTTGTAGCCCAACCTGTGTACAGTGATACAGCAAAGTTTCCTATCAATAGAAATTATAATTAAGATAAGTATAGTGAGATGGAAATTTACTGTGACGGAGAAAGGATATACTTAGCCCGCAATTACAGGGTTGAAGGCATATCAAAAAGAGAATTTATTGAAAAGTCAGAAATCAACATCCTTTGGCAATCAGAAAAGCTTTCTGAGACCCCTAAGAAACTAGCAAACACGAGGTATTACCTTATAGGAGCGGGTGGCTCCAAACTTATAAAAATGGACAGAAGGTCCGGGGAAACGGTAGAAATTGGTGTAGAAGATGAAATAAGGGATATAGCAACGGATTTAAGAAACATATATTTTTGCACCGCAGAAGGTATATACAGGGTGCCTGCGGAAAGATTCAGCAAATCTCACATAGTAAAGCTTTCCGTATCAGATCTACTTGATAAACCTATAAAATCCATAGGGCTTTTTGGCGATAACCTTTTTGCAATAGGGGGAAACTTTATTTATAAACTCACTGTAGAAGGAGAAAAGATCCTTGAAAAAGCTTTTGGAGGAGGCATATACCTTACGTCACACCCGGAAGGAATAGTGGCGGTTAAAGAAGGGGAGGTAGTTTACTTTACAGATGATCTTGAAGTTTTATCAAGCAGTAGATATGAAGGTTCCTTCATAAAAATGGAGCATGGTTCTCTGTATACCTTCCTTCTCACTGATACTTCCCTGAATGTTTACGGGAAAACAGGTAGTAGATACGCCCACATTGAAAATGCCCACTACGATAGCTTCACCGAAGGTTTGAACCACATCTACCTTTATGACAAAAATGAAGATTCTCTGAATCTCGGAGGAAAAAAAGATCTTCTCGGTGACAACTTTACCGAAATAGACCTTACAACCCTGATAGGTATAATTATGGGATCCCTTATACTTGCAGAGAGGAAGATATCACCCATAAGGCTGAGGGAAGAAAAGGGTTATATAGATGTTCACATAAAAGATAAACATGTCCCCATAGAAAAAGTTATCCTTAAGCTAACCAAATACTTTCCCGAATTGTTTCACCTTTATAAAAATCCCGGCTATTATGAGGAGATAGAAAACTTCGGAAGTAAGTATGATATATTTATAGTGGAAGACAAAAACATAAGGTTAAACTCCGCTCTTCTTGAGAGACTCATTGATATACATTCATCCTTCAAGGCATTCAAAGAGGATATAGAGAAGGCTATAGCAAGCCTCTACGATGAATGTTAAATTCTTAGGATCCTTCAAGGACAAGTTTCCCTTTCCGCACTTTAAAGAGGTAGTGTTTGTAGGAAGGTCAAATGTGGGCAAATCATCCCTTATAAATATGATTACGGGAAAGAATATAGCAAAGGTAAGCAAAAGCCCGGGAAAGACAAGACTCATAAACTATTTCCTTATAGATGACAAAGTATTCCTTGTTGATGTGCCGGGATACGGCTATGCAAAGGTATCAAAAACAATGCAAAGGGAATGGAAATCTCTTATGGAAAATTACTTTAAAGAGAGAAGAAAGAATATAAAGATGGTGTTCCTTCTTATTGACAGCAGGGTGGGGTTTACACCCCTTGATGAAATGATGGCGGAATGGCTTGAAGCACTTAATATACCCTTTACAATAGTATTCACAAAAATAGACAAACTGGATCAATCGGAACTTGCAAGGTTAAAAAGGGAAATTAAGTCTATGGATTATAAATGTGTCCTTACATCCGCAAAAGAGGGCACGGGCAAAAAGGAACTTACATCCCTGATATTTTAAGGTTATAATTTTATTCTTATAACCTTTTATCCGGAGGAATTAAATGGCAAAGGTACGGGGACTCGTTTGCAGAGAATGTGGCAGGGAGTATCCCGTTGAACCAATACATGTATGCGAATTTTGTTTCGGTCCCCTTGAGGTTATATATGATTACGATGAGATAAAAAGGAACATAAGCAGGAGTAAGATAGAGGAAGGTCCGAAAAGCTTATGGAGATACATAGATCTTTTGCCCGTGGAAGAACCTACGGTAGGTCTCACAGCGGGCTTTACACCCCTTAAAAAGGCGGAAAATCTCGGAAGGGAACTGGGTCTTGAAAACCTTTATATCAAGGATGACTCAGTAAATCACCCCACCCTATCCTTTAAAGACAGGGTGGTATCTGTAGCCCTATCAAAGGCTAAAGAGTTCGGCTTTGATACAGCCGCATGTGCATCAACTGGAAACTTAGCAAACTCCGTATCCGCCCACGCAGCACAAGCAGGGATGAACTGTTTTGTCTTCATCCCCGCAAACCTTGAAACACAGAAGATAATAGGAAGTCTCGTCTTTAACCCCACGGTGGTAGCGGTTGAAGGCACCTATGACGATGTAAACAGATTATGTTCTGAGATAGCAAATGAGCTACAATGGGCGTTCGTCAATATAAACATAAGACCCTTTTATGCGGAAGGATCAAAAACCCTCGCTTTTGAAGTTGTTGAACAGCTCGGCTGGAAGGCGCCCGATGCGGTTGTTGCCCCCGCAGCTTCCGGTTCCCTTGTAACAAAAATATGGAAGGGTTTAAAGGAGCTTTTGAAGGTAGGTCTTATAAGCGAACTTAACACAAGAGTTTACGGAGCCCAAGCCCTCGGCTGTTCACCCATAGCCCAGGCGTGGAAAGAGGGATCAGATTTTGTAACACCAGTTAAGCCAAATACGATTGCCAAGTCTATAGCAATAGGAAATCCTGCGGACGGTATATACGCCTTGAATGTAACAAAGGAGAGTATGGGAGATTGGGAGACCGCAACTGACGAGGAAATAATAGAAGGCATAAAACTGCTTGCTGAAACGGAAGGTATATTTACGGAAACCGCGGGAGGTACAACTATAGCGGTATTGAAAAAACTTGCAATGACAGGGAAAATAAGGAAAGATGAAGTAATAGTTGCATACATTACGGGAAACGGTTATAAAACCATGGAGGTACTTGACGGGCACCTTAAAACACCTGTTAAAATAAAGGCAAGTCTTAAAGATTTTAAAGAGAAGGTACTTGTTAAAACATAGAGGAGGTTTGAAAATGGCGGTAACCGTAAGGGTGCCAACACCCCTCAGAAGGCTTACCGACGGTCAGGGAGAGATAGAGGTGGAAGCAAGCAATATAAGGGAAGCTATAGAAAAGCTTGAAGAAAAGTTCCCCGGCTTTAAAGAAAGATTGTTGGATGAAAACGGGGAACTTCGTAAATTCGTCAACCTGTATCTCAATGATGAAGATATAAGATTCCTAAAGGGTATTGATACGGATTTAAAGGACGGAGATGTTATATCCATAGTACCTGCCATAGCGGGTGGAAAGGGATAAGATATATCACTTAGGATGCTCGGGTTACTTCTATAAAGGTTGGTGGGGGAGGTTTTACCCTAAGGAACTTAAAATGTCCCAATGGTTTTCCTACTACGCATCAAAGTTTAACACAGTTGAGATAAATGCCACCTTCTACAGGATACCCAAACCCTCGGATATAAAAAGATGGTACAAGCAGGCACCGGAAGGTTTCCTGTTTTCCGTAAAAATGCCGAGGACCATTACCCATTACAAAAAGTTCAGAGATACGGAAAAGGAAACGAAAGACTTTTACAACCTTGTAAAGGATAACCTTAAAGAAAAACTGGCATGCATGCTTATACAATTACCGCCCAGCTATAAGGCTTCCGCGGAAAACCTTGATATCATACTTGACCAAATAGACCCCGAGGTAAAAAATGTTATTGAATTCAGACACAAAAGCTGGTGGAGTGAGGAAACCTATAAGAAACTGAGGGAAAAGGGTGTTTGTTTCTGCAGTGTAAGTGCCCCGAATCTTCCGGAAGATATAATCGTAACTACGGACTTTGCATACATAAGGTTTCACGGGAAGGAGGGATGGTATAAATACGATTATTCGGATGAGGAGCTTAAAGAGTGGGCTTTAAAAATAAAAC
>WFPJ01000117.1 GCA_015487615.1 Aquificales bacterium
CGGTGCAGGTCCATCGGGTTCCTATACAGCTTTTAAACTCAGCAAAGCGGGTTTTAAGGTACTTATTATTGACAAGGCTGAATTTCCGAGGGATAAACTGTGTGGAGGGTGTTTATCAAAAAGGATTGAGAAATTTCTCCCACAGGGATGGAAGAATCTGGTAAAGAATGAAATAAAGGAGGGAATCCTCGGTTACAGAGGTTCTTCCTATATTACTAAGTTCTCAGATGATGTGATTGCATACATTATACACAGAAAGGACTTTGATAATTTCCTTTTAGAAAGTGCGAGAGAATCGGGGGCAGAGTTTACACCTACCTGCGAATTTGAAGATTTTATAAGGGATAAAAACTATATTAAGGTTTATACATCCAGGGGGGTCTTTTTTACCAAATATCTCGTTGGGGCAGACGGCTTTTATTCAAAAGTCTTAAAGGGACTTGGTTTTAAGAGGAGGAAGTATTACAGATCTGTGGAGGTGTTCATTAAAGGTGAACTATCTGAAAGAATTATTATAGAGCTTGGTTATGTAAAAAGGGGATATTTGTGGGTTTTTCCGAGCGGAGAAGGTACGATCAGTGTAGGTATAGCCAGTACGGGCTCTGAAAATATAGCCCTTATATTAAGGGATTACATAGAAAAGAAATTCGGTGTTAAAAATGTAAGATGTAAAGGGTGGTTTATACCTTTCACGGAAAAGGCGGAGGACATAAGTACGGGTAAGGATAACATACTCCTTGTGGGCGATAGCGCAAATATGACCGATCCGTTGCTAGGGGAAGGCATATTTTACGGGATGTGGGGAGGCGAATTGCTGTTTAAAAGTGCTTTGAAGGATTTTGATTGTTTACCAGAATGTTACAGGGATTATGTAAATAGGGAAATGGTTCCAGAGTTCGTTTATGCGGGAAAGATAGCATCCTTAGCCTACAGATTCCAAAAGATTGCCTTCCGAATGGGAAAGGGTAAAGCACTTGAGCGTTATATGGATTTGCTTAAAGGTATAAGGGGATACAAGCATATATACAGGAGGGGTTTAATTGACTTCTTTTTGAGCTTATTAGGATAGGGCTTCTGATAGAATAAAAAAGCATGTTCGGTAATGTATGCATAATAGGTGTAGGTTTTATGGGAGGGTCGCTCGCTTTGTCTTTAAGGGAGGGTGATTTGTGTAACAGTATCTATGGTATAGACATAGATAAGAATTCTATTGATAAGGCGCTGGATCTTGGAATAATAGACTACGGCTATACGGATCTCGGTTATATAAGGGATATAGAGTTGGATATTGTCATTATTGCAACGCCCGTAGGAACCTTTACAGAAATAGGTAAGTGCTTAAAGGATTTGATAAGGGAGGATGTGGTAGTTACGGATATAGGCAGTGTTAAGGGAAATATAGTTTATAAAATGGAATCCTTTTTAGGAGGGAGGTTTGTAGGTGGTCATCCTATTGCTGGAACGGAAAAGTCTGGAGTGGAATACAGCAAGTCGGATTTATATAAAGGGAAGAAGGTGATAATAACGCCTACAGAAAATACATACAGTGCATTTATGAACAGGGTTGTTGATATGTGGAAATCAGTAGGTTCACAGGTTGAATTTATGGATCCCTTTACCCACGATTATGTGTTCGGTGCAGTTTCCCATCTTCCCCATGCTGTTGCCTTCGGTTTAATAGAAACCATAGACAGAATGTCCAAGGAGATTGACTTGTTTAAGTATCCCGGAGCTGGTTTTAAGGATTTTACAAGAATTGCGGCAAGCAATCCCATTATGTGGAGGGATATTTTTATGGAGAATAGTGATAATGTAGTGGAAGCTATAGATGTTTATATTGATGTGCTTTCGGAAATAAAGAAAATGATTGAGGGGCGAGAATCAGAAAAGCTCTTTAAGTATTTAGAAAGAGTAAGGGAGAAGAGGTTGATGATTGATGAGGATAACTAGGATAAAAAATGTAAAAGGCGAACTGAGGGTACCCTCTGACAAATCCATAACACATAGGGGTATATTACTTGGTGCCGTAGGTAAAGGGAAGACACTTTTGAAGGAGTGGTTAGATTCTGCGGACACAAGATCCACCTTAAATATAGTTAAAATGTTGGGTGTAAATGTGGAAGAAAGTGGTAAAGACCTTTTAATAGAAGGTAAGAGGGGTGTATTTAAAGAACCTGTTGATATTCTTGATGCGGGTAATTCAGGAACAACCGCAAGGCTGACAACGGGTTTGCTTGCAACACAGCCTTTCTTCAGTGTTATCACGGGTGATGAAAGTTTGAGAAACAGACCCATGTTGAGGGTTGTAAAGCCCTTGCGTGAAATGGGTGCTATCATTGACGGAAGGGAAGGGGGTAATAGATTACCAGTAGCAATCAGAGGTGGTAATCTTAAAGGTATTTCTTTTTTTAATAAGAAGTCTTCTGCCCAGGTTAAGTCTTCCCTTATGATAGCGGGTCTCTTTGCGGAGGGTATAACGGAAATTACTGAACCTTTTATGTCCAGAGATCACACTGAGAGGATGCTTAAATACATGGGCGTTGAAGTTATACAGATGGAAACGGAAAAGGGACATATAATCAAAGTTAAAGGAGGTCAGATCCCGAACGGTGAGGAGATTTATTGTCCAGCGGACCCTTCTTCCTCTGCCTTCTTTGCAGGTTTGGCTACACTTGTGGAGGGAAGCGAGATACTTTTAAAGGATGTACTCGTAAATCCTACGAGGGACGGATTTTTCCGTGTTTTAAAAAAGATGGGAGGCAAAATAGAGTATATAAATGTAAGGGAGATTTCCGGTGAAACGGTAGCGGATATATTGGTAAAATCTGCGGACAAGCTTGAACCAGTTACCATAGAAGGTGATATCCTACCCTCACTTATAGATGAGATACCTATACTTGCAATAGTTATGGCATTTGCGGACGGTGTCTCTTGTGTAAGGCAGGCTGGAGAATTAAGGGTCAAAGAGAGTGACAGGATAAGGGCTGTAGTTGTTAATTTAAGGAGAATGGGTGTAAATGTTGAAGAATTTGATGACGGTTTTTGTATAGAAGGTAAGGGTAAGCTTAAAGGAGCTTTTATAGAAACCTACGGGGATCATCGCATTGCTATGGCGTTTACCGTAGCGGGTCTTGTCGCGGAAGGTGAAACACATATAGATGATACGGAGTGTGTAAATGTATCTTATCCGAGGTTTTATGATGATCTCAATATAATAGTTAGGAATGGGTATATTTGATAAATTTTTAAAAAAGAAAGAAAAAAGGAAAGAGAATTTGTGGACAAAATGTCCGGAGTGTAAAACTATACTTTATATACCAGAGCTTTTAATGAACCTTAAGGTTTGTCCGCGTTGCGATTATCATTTTCCCATGAACATATCTGAAAGGGTTGAATCCTTATTGGATGAAAACAGTTATGATAAACTCTTTGAGAATATACTACCGGAGGATCCTTTGGAATTCAAAGATAAAAAGAGTTATAAGGAGAGATTAAAAGAAGCTAAGGAAAAGTCTGGTAGTACTGAAGCTATAAGTATTTATAAAGGTTCCATACAAGGCAGGGAGGTAATTATGGCCCTTATGGATTTTGAGTTCATAGGGGGAAGCATGGGTTCGGTGGTAGGAGAGAGGTTTTACAGGGCATGCCAGCTGGCAAGTGAAGAGGGTACACCCTTGATAGCAGTGACCGCATCGGGCGGTGCAAGAATGCAAGAAGGTATACTTTCCCTTATGCAGATGGCTAAAACAACGATGGGTGTTAATATACTTAAATCAAAAGAAATTCCTTACATAACCGTGTTAACAAATCCAACTATGGGTGGTGTATCTGCAAGCTTTGCCTTCTTAGGAGACATTATTATTGCAGAACCTAAGGCTTTAATAGGATTTGCGGGTCCACGGGTTATAGAACAAACAATAAAACAAAGCTTGCCTGAGGGCTTTCAGCGATCGGAATTTTTACTTGAAAAGGGTATGATTGATATGGTGGTTCACAGAAAGGACCTAAGGAATACATTAAAAAATCTGTTAGATCTTACCTTCTATGGAGAAAGGTGTTATGAAGATAGAAGCCCTTGCTGAGGATCATCCCTTTTCCTTAGTCTTGCCTCTTGTAGAGAGGGGAGAACTTGATCCCTGGAAGGTTGATATAGTTGAATTAAGTAACATGTACATAGCGGAATTGAAGCGAAGGGAAATTTTGGATCTTAGGATACCTGCGGGGGCTGTGGTTGCTGCAGCTTTCTTGCTTAAAAAGAAGGTTGAGGTAATATTTCCCAAGCCGGAAAGAAAACCGAGAAAGAAGAAGGAATACACATTGAAGGAAATAGTGGAGATGTTTGAGGAAGAGGAACCTCAGATAAGGTCTGAGATAGAGAATAATGTTAAAAAGATTATTAAAAGGAAAAGAGGTAAGACGGGAGGTAAAGGAAGAAAAGGTACAATTAAGACAAGAAAGATACCACTTAATATTTCAAGATTTGAGGATGTGCTTAAGGAGGTTATGGAATTTTTGAAAGATATGGACATAGGAAGAAGGATAGCCTTTATAACCTTTCTTGACAGAATGAAATTTGTACCTCAGTTTATGGCTCTTATGCATCTCTATTATGACGGTATTATTAACATTTATCAGGATAAACCTTTCGGTGAGATTGTTATAGAAAAAAGCTCTAATTTATGAGTTCTGAAAATAGGTTTCTAAGTTTTTCTATAACTCCCTCCTCTCCGAGCTTTTTCCTTATTTCTTCTGAAGCTTCATAAAATTTTTTATACCAATCATCTTTTCCAAAATATTCCTCAACTACATCGCAAGCAAAATCTATATCTTTTTGAATTATTTCTGGTACTATCTCTCTACCCGTAATTATATTTGGCAGACTTATATACCTTGACTTTACAACGAGCCTGGCTATCATGTAG
>WFPJ01000118.1 GCA_015487615.1 Aquificales bacterium
TCAAAGAGGTCTCTTCCTCCGAATATGATCTTCTCAGGCTTGAAGCCGAGTTCCTTGGAGAGGTTGATAATGCTATGGGCTTCCAAAATTGCATCGTCCACATAGCGAGAATTGAGATTAAACTTGATCCGGAGTTCTCTCTTGAGTTCGTTTCTCTTCTTTCCTTCCAAGAGTCTTTTGTATGCAAACCTCATACAAGATGACCACCTTCTCATGAGGTCATCAAGGATCTTCTTTTCTTCTCCTTTGACCTTTAGCCTTGCTTGGATGGTAATTTTAGCTTTTTGCACTCTTCTTCCCTCCTCTGCTTCCGTAAACCCTTGCCGCAAAAGAGGTAACTATCGCTATCAGGTCTTCTGCAAGCTCCTTGGTTCTGTCTTCTTCGTTTTCTTCACCGTTCAGGACTATCAGCTCCACTCCTAAGCTTTCAAAGAAGAACTTGAGATATTCATACCCGAACCTTGCAAGCCTGTCAGGGTATTCAATAACTACCTTCTCCACCTCTCCCCTCTTTACCATGTTAAGGAGCTTTTTAAGCTGTCTCCTATTCTCATTCACCCCGCTTGCTATTTCGGAGATGACTTCGTAGTTCCACCCTTTGGACTTTGCAAAGTCTTCAAGTCTCCTTATCTGGTTCTTGAGATACTCTTCCTGTTTTTTTGTAGATACACGAGCATAAAGAACCACTTTAGGCTTAGGCTTTTCTTCAAGCATGCCGAGGAGTTTCTCTATGTCCTCTTTTCTGTATCTCCTCTTGCCTCCGGGTGTCCTTAAAGATTTGAGTATGCCTTGTTTTTCCCAGTTGAGTAGAGTATTCCTGTGAATACCATAAAGCTCCCTCACCTTTTGTGCAGTTAGTAGCATCAGCAATAAATATACAACAGATGTGCAATTTTGTCTATATACCCTCAACTGTTGCTAACCTCCTAAAAGTGTATTTCCACCGAAAAGGCACTCCTTTCTTCAACATCTTTAACTTGACCCTCGCTTTTTACAGGTATCTGAATACCTCCTTTTATTGCTACATTTCTGTAAGTAAAAAAGAAAGCGGGTGATAAAAAGTAAACATTGTAATCACCTTCGGATTCGTAATTCAGTTCTGTTAAAAGGACAAGATCAGGCTTCAAGTACTCCGTAAGCCAAGGTCTTATACCTACAGCTCCGTCTATATAAAACTTATCACCTTTTCTTATATCAGCGAAAAAATACCATCTTCTTGATTCATGACCCACTGCTGTCCCTACAATACCGTAGCTAATATTTTTTTCAACAGAATGGTTTACACCAACTATAACCGCCAGGGCATCAATTCTTCCGGGCGCATACCTTTTCCAGAGCCTGAATTTCACCCTTCCTCCATAACTTTGAAACCCCTTGGTACCGTTAAAAGCCCTGAGGGTGAGGGATATATCTTCCGTTAATCCGTAAAGGACTTCCGTAGCAACTCCTTCCTCTTTTTCATTCCTTTCATACTCAGCTTCTATACCTATGCCACCTTTAAATATGGTCCCCGGACCCAATCCGAAGATAGGTTCATGGGAGAAAGAAGATGATATAAAGATAAGTAAAAAAACGGGAATAAGTCTTCTCATATCCCGAGCCACCTCATTAAGGGTACTGCAAGATATGCAAAGAACAGGCCTACGGAAAAAATTATGCATGATATCCAAAAGGTGAATTTAGAAAATCTGCTTGCTACTTCACAACCATCGCCGTATGCGGGGCAGGATTTATCTTTCTTCGGTTTGTGTATGAGGAAACCTGATATAGCCAACAGTACACCTGCGATGAGGAATATATATAACTTATAGTGTGACAGCGTTATAAGAAAAGGAAAGGTAGATATCAATGAAACAACAGCGGTGCCTCCCGCAATAGTTGCTACAGCAACGGGTAAAGCACAGCAAAGCAATGTCCCCGTTGATGTAAACAAGGCAAGCAAGCTTACTATATCCTTTTTCAAATCCCTCATGTTTAAAAATATAAACCTTCCAATTAACTGGAAGGCAAGTCTGTATTATGGTTGAAAAACCTTTAACTATATCGGATAATGGTATATTACCTATGGATGTGATAAGTAATCTTATAAAAAGGAATAACACAAAACTTATACTGGTTGTACTTGACGGGTTGGGGGGATTACCCGTAAGGGAAGGAAAAACAGAGCTTGAGTTGGCACATACACCCAATCTTGATAATCTCGCTAAATCTTCCGCCCTCGGTTTGCATATTCCGGTTGACCTTGGTATAACACCGGGTAGCGGACCTGGTCATCTTGGTATCTTCGGTTACGATCCCGTTTCCTATTCAATAGGAAGGGGTATTTTGGAAGCGCTCGGTTTGGGTATGGAAGTTAAAAACACGGATATAGCGGTAAGGGGCAACTTTGCAACTGTAACCTACGAAGGGGAAAGAGTAATAGTAAAGGACAGAAGGGCGGGCAGGATAAGTACGGAAGAAAACAGAGAGATAGTAAATGTTATAAGGGGGGAATTGAAAGAAATTGATGATGTAAAGATATTTATTGAATCGGGTATAGAACACAGGCTCGCCATCGTCTTCAGATTTCCGGAACCTCTGCCCGAGGGTAGTGATGAGATAAATGACACGGATCCTCAGGTTGAAGGTGCTGAACCTTTAAAGGCTGTCGGTAAAAATCCTAATGCGGAAAGGGTTGCCGGCGTGGTTAATGAGTTTATTAAAAGGGTCTCTGAAATCTTGAAGGAAAGGGAAAGGGCTAATTACATACTGCTGAGGGGATTTTCTCAGATGCCCAATATACCTACCATGGAAGAGAGGTTCGGTATTAAGCCCTGTTGTATAGCTACCTATCCCATGTACAGGGGACTTGCAAGTCTTGTAGGCATGGACATAATTGAGTTTGAAGGAGAGGATTTAAGATCTCAGCTAGATACATTAGAAAGAGTATGGGAAGATTATGATTACTTTTTTATTCATATAAAGAAAACGGATTCATACGGTGAGGACGGCAATTGGGAGAAGAAGGTTGAGAAGATAGAGGAGGTTGATAAGGAGCTTCCCCGCATACTTGATATGAAGCCCGATGTACTCGTTATAACGGGAGATCATTCAACCCCTTCTCTGATGAAAGGTCACTCTTGGCATCCAGTTCCCGTTTTGCTCAAATCTCCCTATGTTTTGGGCGGTACATCCTCAAGATTTACCGAGAGAGAATGCCTTAAAGGTGAACTGGGTATATTTGAAGCAAAAAAACTTATACAGCTTATGCTCGCCCATGCGGGAAGGCTCAAAAAGTACGGAGCTTAATAATCAAAGGATATGTATTTCTTAACGGTTTCTTCTAAGTACTCTTGAAGGAATCCGTTTGATGCTATTATATCGGTCCCTCTTCCGAAACCCTTGGAAAGGAAATATGAACCTCCAGCCTCCTTAAGTATTACTATACCCGCCACAAGATCCCAGGGGTTCAGTTCAAACTCCGCAAGCCCGTCAAATATCCCTTCCGCCAAGAAGCAAAGGTCAACCGCTGCAGCTCCAGGTCTTCTCATCGCTGCAACATCCGTAAAAAGATTTTTAAATATATTCCAGTAACAATCTAAATTTCTCCTTGCCCTTGAAGGAAACCCGTAGGCTATATAGCAGTACTTCTTTTCTTTTCTGTTACTTACATTTATCCTTTTATTATTTTTAAAAGCTCCTATGTTTTCACAAGCCCAGTAAAGGTCATCAAAGAAGGGAAGATAAACCGCCCCAGCATAGGGCTTTCCTTCCTTCAAAACACCAACCGAAACACCGAATATGGGAAAACCGCATATATAATTCTTCGTTCCGTCAAGGGGATCTATGTACCATACGAACTCGCTTTCCGTTTCGTGATTTGTACCTTCCTCCCCTATTATCGTGTGATCTGGAAAGTGTTTCTCAATATACTCCGTTATTCTCCTTTCCGCCTCCTTGTCCACATAACTTACAAAATCCTTAACATTTTTTTCCTCAATATCCTTTTCGTTTATCTTCCCGAAGTTCTCCTTCAGAACCAATCCGCCTATGAGGGCGGATTCCTTTACTACCTTTATTATGTCTTCCATCAAGCCTCCTTATCATCAATAACTTCCAGGCAGGGAAGGTTGTTGCCTTCCAGAAGTTGAAGGAAGGCTCCCCCGCCAGTTGAGACAAAATCAATGGCATTATAAACACCCGCCTTATGTATTGCATGATCCGTATCACCGCCCCCCGCTATGGTAAGGGCTGAAGAGTTGGCAAGCATCTTTGCCACTTCGTATGTACCGTCCTTAAATCTATCAAGTTCAAAGACGCCCATAGGCCCGTTCCATATTATGGTCTGGGCATCGGATATTATCTCTTTTACAAGATTTATGGAAACCGGACCTATATCCATACCCTTCCATCCTTTCGGTATCTCCTGCCAGGGTACTATCCTTGTGGGAGTTTTATCCGAAATCTCAACACCCACCACAAAATCTACAGGAAGATACAACTTAACATCAAGCTTCTTTGAAATATCAAGTATATCCTTTGCGGTATCTATGAGATCCTCTTCAATAAGGGAACTGCCCACATCATAATCCATAGCCTTTATGAAGGTAAATGCCATCGCTCCTCCGATAAAGAGTTTATCAACCCTTTTCAGCAGATTCTTTATTATACCGAGTTTGGTTGAAACCTTTGCACCCCCTATTATCCCCACAACGGGTCTTTGAGGATCTATCATCGCTTTAGAAAAGTAGTTTATTTCCTTTTCAAGAAGGAAACCCATAACTGCAGGTTTTAAAAATTTTGGAACGAGATAAACTGAAGCATGCTTTCTGTGACATGTACCGAAGGCATCGCTTACATAAACATCACCCAACTTTGCCAATGCCTTTGCAAATTCCTCATCCCCTTCCGTTTCTCCTTTGTGGAAACGAAGGTTCTCTAAAAGTAAAACATCCCCCTCCTTCATCTCTTTAACCATGTTTTCTACTTCTTCACCCACACAGTCGGGTGCAAGCCTGACTTCCCTCTGGATGTACCTTGACAGTCTCTTTGCAACGGGTGCCAAGGAATATTTGGGATCCCTGTCGGAAGGTCTTCCGAGATGGGACATGAGTATTACCTTTGCCCTTGCATCTATGAGGTAATCTATGGTAGGCAATGATGCCTTTATCCTGGTGTCATCAATTATATTCCCCTGCTCATCTATGGGTACATTAAAATCAACCCTTACAAGTACCCTCTTTCCGGTCACATTAATATCCCTTAAACTTTTTTTGGCGGGCATTCTTACCTCCGGAAAGGTTTATATTCAGAAATCAAGATCTATATCTTCTTCATCCGTTTCTATATTGGGTGTATTGCCCGTATATATACCCCTCAGGTGAAAGGCCGTTGTTTTAAGCCTTTCAAGATACATCAAAATTTCATCATAAGCTTGTATTGAAGCCCTTACTATAGCCCTCTTCTCCCTGTCCATCTTTTGGGTCTTAAGTATCTTTTTAAGGGCTATCTTTGATATTACCGCCTTTCCATATTTCTCCTGCCATTCTGTCCAAAATTCGGGAGAAGCAATGGGCTTTCTAATAACAAAAAAGTCAAGATCTGATATCTCTTGAAGGAGTTTCATTTCAAAGTTTGATTTGTTCATTGATTTCCTCCTGCTTGTCATAATAATTGATTATCCTATATCTCTATGCAACTTTTCAACTCTTTGATTTTTAGAAAAGGATCTTTACTTCTCATAATACTTGTCCCCACAAGGAATATATTTACCCCCAGCTCATAGAATCTCTTTACATCCTCCGCCTTTTCTATGCCGCTTTCCACAACTATCCTTTTAACGCCGAGTTTCTTCAATTCCGGTACAAGCCTTTCCGATAGGGACAAATCAACTTTAAGTGTGTTAAGATCTCTGTTGTTTATACCTATATACTCCGCGCCTGCATTTAAGGCGATTTCCGCTTCATTCTCAGAGAAGATTTCCACCAGAGGGGTCATACCCAGTTCCTTTGATAGATATATAAGATCCCTAAGTCTTTCTTTCTCCAATATCCTGACTATAAGAAGGATAAGATCCGCTCCCCATATCCTTGATTCATATACTTGCATTTCATCAATTATGAAATCCTTCCTTAATACAGGGATGCGGACTGTGTTCTTTACATCACTGAGATCCTCCAAGCTTCCGCCGAAATATTTTTTATCCGTAAGTACAGATATAGCGAAAGCTCCAGCCTCTTCATATATTCTTGCCTGCTTTTTAACATCAACCTGTTTTATATCTCCAGCGGAAGGTGACCTCTTTTTAATCTCCGCAATTATATTTATACCTTCTTCATCAATAAAAGAATCCGGATCAAGGGGAGAAGGTGTACCATTTAAAGTATCTTTAGTAAAGAATGAACTATTTTTTAAATTTTCTACCTCTTCCTTTTTATGTGATATTACATCATCTAAGAATCCCATTTTAAGACTTATAATTATAAATCATGAAAAAGGAATTGGATTTGAGGATATATCTTGTTACCGATGACAGCTATTTTAAGGACAGGGATGTTATAGAAACTATTGAAAAGGCAATAAGGGGCGGTATAACCGCGGTTCAGTACAGGTTCAAGAAAAAATCAACAAGAGATATGTACGAAGAGCTTTTAAGATTAAGGGAATTGACAGAAAAGCATAATGTTCTTTTATTTGTTAATGACAGGGTTGATCTTGCTATGGCTGTATCCGCGGACGGTGTTCATGTGGGCAGGGAAGATCTTCCTCCAGAGGTTATAAGAAGGCTTGTTGGTGATGAAATGTACATAGGATATTCCGTTAATGACCCTTCTCTTGTTGAAGAAGCAAATAAATTGCCTATTGACTACATAGGTTTCGGCTCCGTGTACCCTACCGCTACGAAGGACGACTATAAGCTGGCTGGTATAGAGAAACTCAAGGAATGTGTGAAGCTTTCGGAAAAACCTGTTGTTGCCATAGGGGGAATAACTCACTACAGACTTCCGGAAGTATTGAAAA
>WFPJ01000119.1 GCA_015487615.1 Aquificales bacterium
CCCGTCCTTAATACTTCCGTTCAGACAAGCTATCTCGGTAACGGCGATGTATTCATAATTATCCTTAATCCCGATCTTTCCTTGCTTGCCTCAACCTTCCTGGGAGGTAACGGTGAAGACATAGCTCACAGTATTTATATAAATGATTATATATATTTGACAGGATTCACATCCTCCACAGACTTTCCCGTTAAGACAACAAGGCTTATAGACAAACAAGGAAATGATATGTTTATTGTCTATATGACAAAATCCTTAAAAGGGGGAGGAGGAAGCGGATTTATGGGTGGAGACGGAGAGTTGGGTCCGACAAGAAGAACAACCACGGATAAAGGTTGCAATACAACACCCGTGATATTAATACCATTACTCCTTATACCGTTCCTAAGACGCTTCTTTGTCGTTAAATTATAATGTTTATTACCATGAAATATGAACCGGTAATAGGTCTGGAAATACATGTTCAGATGGATACGGAAACAAAGATGTTCTGTTCCTGCCCCGTAGAATTCGGCAATGAACCAAATACCAATGTATGCCCCGTATGTCTGGGTATGCCGGGCAGTCTTCCCGTTATAAACAAAAGGGCGGTTGAATATGCAATAAGGGCATCCCTTGCCTTAAATTGTAAGGTTCATGAAAAGTCCATTTTTGCAAGAAAGAACTATTTTTACCCAGATCTTCCTAAGGGCTATCAGATATCCCAATACGAAATGCCCCTTGCAACCAATGGATATATTGAAATTGAAGGTAAAAATGGAAGGAAAAAGGTAAGGATAAGAAGATTACATATAGAAGAAGACGCAGGTAAAAACATTCACGAGGGGGATAAAAGTTTTGTGGATCTTAACAGGGCGGGTACTCCCTTGATGGAGATAGTAACGGAACCCGATATAAGATCCGCTGAGGAAGCAAGGATATTTTTGGAAACCCTCAGGAACATTATGAGATATACAGGTGTATCAAAGGCGGATATGGAAAAGGGACAGCTCAGGTGTGATATAAATGTATCGGTAAAGCCAGTTGACTCCGAAGAGTTCGGCACGAGGGTTGAAATAAAGAATGTTAATTCCTTCAGGTTTGTACAAAAAGCTATAGAGTATGAGGTTGAAAGGCAGATAAATATTATAGAGTCGGGAGGTAAGGTTGAACAGGAGACAAGAACATTTGACCCGTCAACAGGTAAAACCTACACAATGAGACGCAAGGAAGAGGCAGAGGATTACAGATACTTCCCAGACCCGGATCTTCTACCACTTATTGTAAAAAGGGAATGGATTGAAGAGATAAAGAAAAACATGCCCGAGTTACCCCATCAGAGGTTTGAAAGGCTCATGAGGGAATACGGATTGGGCGAATATGAAGCCAAGGTCTTAACCAACATAAAAGAGCTGGGAGACTTCTTTGAAGAGGCGGTAAAGCACTACAATGAACCTAAGGGTATAGTAAACTGGCTTATAAATGATCTTCAAGGTCTTTTAAGGGATAAGGGCATACCCATTGAGGAATCCCCCGTAAAACCGGAGCATCTCGGGGAACTCGTAAAGCTTATTAAGGAAGGAACAATATCGTCAAAGATAGGTAAGGAAGTAATAAAAGAGATGGTAGAGACAGGAAAGTCTCCTTCCACCATAGTTGAAGAAAAGGGATTAAAGCAGATAGCGGATGAATCCGCAATAGAAGGTATAGTTAAAGAAGTGCTTGAAAAATTCCCAGCGGAAGTGGAAAGGTTTAAAAACGGAGAAGAAAAGCTTATAGGCTTTTTCGTCGGACAGGTTATGAAGGCTACCAAAGGTAAGGCAAATCCAAAAATTGTAAATAGCCTTATAAGAAAATTGACGGGTGTTTCTTAAATGGAAGAGAAAGAATTTGACTATATGAATGTTATACCCCTCGTGGATATAATGTTGGTTCTTCTCACCATTGTCCTTACTACTGCAACTTTTATACATACAAACACACTCCCTGTTAATCTTCCCGAAGCAAAAGGAGAAAAAGGAAAGGGTGATTCAAAGGCAGTAACCGTTGTAATTGATAAGGAAGGAAACTACTATATGGGTAAAGAGAAGATAAGCCTCAATGTATTAAAGGAAAGGTTGAAGGCATTTGGGAAAAAAACGGAAATAAGAATAAAGGCGGATAAGGATTCAAAATTAAACAGCTTTGTAAAACTTATTGATATGCTCAGATCAGAGGGCTTTACCAATATATCCGTCTTAGTAAAAAAGAAATAACCTCACTTTTCCCATACCTCATTTATACTGCTTTCCACCTCAACGGGTACCTTTTTCAATACATACCTTCCCGCATCCCTCATTGCCTTTTCAAGTATTTCCCTTACCCTTTCCGCATCTTCCTTTTTACATTCAACAACAATTTCATCATGAATAAGATTAACAACCTTTGCATTTACACCTTCCTTAGAACAATACATATCAAAAAGTAAAACGGAAAGCTTTAAAATGTCCGCACCCGTTCCCTGTATAGGATAATTTGTTGCATCATTAAAGGTATAGGCTACATAAGGTCTTCCCAAAAGGGTCTCACCCCTTACTTCTTTCTCTTCCCTCAATTTTCTTTTTATCTCCTCATGCCATTTTTTAAAGGAAGAGAAATGCTTAAAGAATTTCTCCCTTATCGTTTCCGCCTCATCTATGGACATATCTATGCCGTAACTTGACTTTGCATAAAGGGCAAGCCCCTTTGCGGATATACCGTATATAAGACCGAAGTTAACAGCCTTTGCGGACTGTCTGTCTTCTTTCGTAACTTCCTCTTCAGGCTTCTCCAGAATTACGGAAGCGGTGTATGTATGTAGGTCCTTACCTTCAACAAAAGCCTTAATCATCAAAGGATCACCCACATACTCCGCAGCTATTCTAAGCTCTATCTGTGAAAAATCCGCTATAACAAAAGTATTTCCCTTTTCAGCTTTAAATAAATTTCTCATATCTCTGGGTACATTTTGAATATTGGGATTTGAACTGGACATTCTTCCCGTTACCGCACCTATCTGTTTAAACTCCGGATAAACCCTTCCGCCCTTCAGATTGCTTTTTATCTCCTCTATTTTATCCGTGTACTTTTTAAGCTTCCTTATCTCAAGTATGTGATCAACCTCTTCATAACCTATATATTCTGAAAGAACCTTATCATCTGTAGCTATGTTCCCCTTTGCAGTTTCGGGAAGATTAAACCCCCTTTCCTTTAAAAATTTACCCACCTGCTTAGGAGACATAGGATCTATCCTGTACTTGGTGATAAATCCTATGATCAGTTTTTGCTTTTTTCTTTCAAGTTCTTTACCTACGGTCTCAATTTTATCCACATCAACGGGGAATCCGTTAAGCTCCAATTTTGCAACCTCTTTAACGAATGCCATCTCTATAATCGCAGCGGGATTTTTAAGTCCGAACAATTTTGCTGTTCTCGTTTTAAGAAGGGGATGATCCATACTGTTTTCATTAAGCTTATCCCTCAATATGGGAAACAAGGATCTCAATACTTCAACATCAAGTGCTGCATATTCAACTTGACCTTTTGAAAGTACAGGACTTGCCCAATTGGAAAGCTGATAAGATTTATCCATATTAACACCTAAGAAGCTGTAAGCAAGATAAGCAAGGGAATGTTTATCCTTTCTCAAAAGTTGGCTTGCTATCATGGTATCAAAGGTGGCAAGAGGAAATATGTTGTACTTGGCAAGATATTTAAGATCAAACTTGAGATTATGTCCTACAATACCCCTGTCTTTAAGCAGACCCCTTATTATTTCTACACCTTCCGGTACTTCAAAAAGATCTATAACAAATATATCTTCATCATTACCTACCTGTATAAGTCTAATATCCCTGTCAGTGGTTTCGGTATCAATGTAAAGAATAGGGGATTTTGCCAAAGAGCTTATAACATCTTTAAGGGTAAGCCTGTCCGTAACATACTCGTATTTCATCTATAGTATTCTTTCTTCCTAAATATATTTATAAGATAAAATCCTGCAAGAAATCCGCCAATATGGGCATACCATGCAACACCGCCGTATCCTATGAATGGTAATGTAACTATACCGTTTACTATCTGGACAAGAAACCACAGGCTTATAAATATTATGGCGGGTATTTCAGCAAAGGTTACGAAGAAGAAAATGGGAACAAGTGTAAGTACCCTCGCATGAGGAAACAACCTCATATAAGCGCCCAAAACACCGCTTATTGCCCCGCTTGCCCCCACCATGGGAACTTCCTTACCCCCGAATATTCCGCTTATAAGCATCTGAAGTCCCGCAGCTCCGAGACCGCACAAAACATAAAAGGCTATATACTTAGCCCTACCGAGCTTATCTTCCACATTGTCGCCGAAAATCCATAAGAACCACATATTTCCTATAAGATGCATCCAGCTACCGTGCAGAAACATGTGGGTGAAAAGGGAGTAAGGTCTTTCAAATACCTCTGAAGGAACCAACCCATACTTTCTTATAAAAGCTTCAAACTCATTTAAATAACCGGGAACAAAGGCGGGTACGGGTCCCTTGGGCATTAAGGACCATTCGTACAACCATATTACTGTGCATATAGCTATTATGCTTACATTTACAATGGGAAATCTACTTGAAGGATTGACATCCTTAATGGGGATCATTGCTTTCCTGCTAAAATTGTAACATAGTTTAAGAAACATGAAAGAACAGGAAAGATACAGGAAGTTAATGGAAAAAGCCCAGAAGGTAGAAGGTGCAAACATAGATTTTGTCCTACTTGATTTAAAACCCAAGTGGATGAAATGTAGGAGGACAAAAAGACTTGTATTTCAATTTCATAGACTCGGTAGCAAAGAAGGGGAAGCAAAGTGCGGTTATATTACCGATGAATATCAAATCCTTCCCGACAGGCAAGAAAATCTTGTTATAACCCAAGTAAATATGCTCCTCGGAGGTTTGGGACTTCAAGTATTTTTTGATTTATGTCCCGATTGTTTTAACAATTTAAATAAATGCAGACCCATAGAGGAATAAAGGATGAAGATAGGCATATTTGACTCAGGAATAGGCGGTCTAACGGTTCTAAGGGCGATAAGGGAAAGGTTTGATAAGGTTGATATAGTGTATCTCGGAGATACTGCAAGGGTACCCTACGGTACAAAATCAGCGGAGACAGTTATAAGATATAGTACGGAATGTAGTAATTTTCTTATAGAAAAGGGAATAGATCTGCTCGTAGTAGCTTGCAACACCGCATCCTCTTATGCACTTGATACACTGAGGGAAGACCTTGAAATACCTGTTGTAGGAGTCATTGAACCGGGTGTTAAAAAGGCGGTGAGGCTCTCAAAGGGAAATAAGATAGGGGTTATAGGAACCACCGCAACTATAAAGAGTGAAGCTTACCAAAAGCTGTTGGATTTGTACGGTAAGAAAAGCATATCAAAGGCATGTCCTTTATTCGTACCTCTGGTAGAAGAAGGTATTACGAAGGGAGAAATAGCGGAGAAGGTAGTAGCTTATTACCTTGAAGATATAAAAAGGGAAGGGGTGGATGCCCTTATTCTCGGGTGTACCCACTATCCTCTTCTTAAGAATACAATAAGTAAATTTATGGGTTCCGTTCCCATAATAGACTCCGCGGATGCGGTGGCTGAGGAAATTGAAGAGATAATAGAAAACAGGGGAGAAGGAGCTCTTGATCTTTACTTTACAGATATTTCCCCCAACCTTCAGGATATGGCAAGCAGGATACTCGGAGAAAATATAGTTGTAAATCACATAAATGTACCCTGCTCCCTGTAAGATGTTTAAGGAAGGTGATTGGGCCCTTATAGTTTATAAAGATGAAAAAAGGTACTTAAGAAGGCTTGAATCCAAGGGGAGTATAAATGTAAAAAAAGAGGTACTAAAATTCTCCGAGGTAATAGGAAAAGAGGAAGGTTTCAAGAAGGGAAATTTTTCCGTATTCAGACCAAGCCTTGAGGATATTATCCTTTATGGATTTAAAAGGAAAACCCAAATAATTTATCCGAAGGATACTTTCTTTATAGCCTTCAAGCTTGATATCAAAGAAGGAAGTAAGGTTTTTGAATTCGGGACTGGAAGCGGATGCACAACAGTGGTCCTTTCAAGACTTGCAGGTTCTAAGGGTGAAATATACTCCTTTGAGTCAAGCCCAGAGTTTTATAAAAATGCAAAAACAAATATGGAAACCTTTGGTCTCGGTAAAAATGTAAAGCTGTTCAATAAGGACTTTCTTGAAGCGGATCTTGAAGAGAACAGCTTTGACGCAGGCTTTGTTGATGTAAAAGAACCATGGCTTTACATTGAAAAAATCCACAGGGTTTTAAAGAAGGGAAGACCTGTGGGTTTCCTGCTACCCACCACAAACCAGATATCCGCCCTACTTAAGGAAATGAAAGGCTTTTCAAATATTGAAGTGCTTGAGATAATGATAAGGTACTACAAAACCGTTCCGGAAAGGATAAGACCAGAGGATACCATGATAGGCCATACGGGATATCTTATATTCGGGAGGAAAATATGAGGTGTAAAATATGCGGTGAAAAGCCGGTCATATATATGAAACATCACAGGCTTGCACTCTGCGGTAAAGATTTTATCTCGTGGTTTGAAAGATATACTGAAAGAACAATTAAAGAATTCAGGATGTTTAAAAAGGAAGACAAAATCCTTGTAGCTGTATCAGGGGGTAAGGACAGCTTAGCCCTTTGGTATGTCCTTAGTAAGCTGGGATACAAAGCGGACGGCTTATATATAGATCTAGGTATAGGAGAATACTCACGGACATCCTATGAGAAAGTAAAAGGGATGGCTGAAAAGATAGGAAGAAAATTGATAGTTAAAAAGCTATCGGAAGATGTACTTCCCCTTCCAGACCTCATAAATCTAAGCGGTAGGGAAGCCTGTTCCCTATGCGGTGTTTTAAAGAGATATAACTTTAATAAGGTTGCGGTTGAGTACGGCTACAGTGTAGTTGCAACAGGTCATAATCTGGACGATGAAGCTTCTTCCCTGCTTGCTAATGTTATAAACTGGAATGTGAAGTATCTTGGTAAAAAGGAACCCGTTCTCAAGGAAGAAGAAGGTTTTGTGAGAAAGGTAAAACCCTTATGTAAATTTATGGAAAAGGAGACCGCTCTATACTGTCTTTTAAACGATATTGACTTTATAGAAGAAGAGTGTCCCTTTTCCGAAGATGCATCAACCATATTTTATAAACACATACTTAACGATATAGAGGAGAGGTTTCCGGGTACAAAAATGAGGTTTTATTTGGAATATGTTAAAAAGATAAAACCGCTTTTTGAAAAAGTGATAAAGGGTAAAACACCCGAACTTAAAAGATGTAATATATGCGGTCAGCCGTCACCTTCCGATATATGTCCCGTTTGCAAGCTTAAAGAAAGGGTTTTAAAATAAAAGATAAAGGCACGGCCCGTAGCTCAACTGGATAGAGCGTGGGACTACGGATCCCAAGGTTGCGGGTTCGACTCCCGCCGGGCTGGCCATCAATCCGAATATTTTCTAATATTCTCCTTAATAAATTCAGAAGCCCTTATTATTGCATCCTTCGCTGCAAGGTCGTCCGCAAATGTTCTTCTATCCCCGTTTCTGAAGTCAAAACCTCTTCCAACACCGGGGTATATTATCAGCTTTACAGGTTTGCCCTTTTCCTTAAGATACTTAACAGCCATCAGAATGGGTCTCAATCTTTGATACTGCTCCTTTTCTCCTACAAAGAACAGTATGGGTATATCAAGCTGTTCAACCTCTTCCGCATATCTGTAAACCTGCATGGGTTCGGGTGCATTGGGATCCTGCAGATGGGGATAGTATCCGACAAAACATACTATATCCTTCTTCTGTCTCTTTTTTGTAACAAGAACTTTAAGGGAATAATATCCGCCTCTTGTAAGTCCGTAAACACACACCTTTTTACTGCTCAGATAAGGTAAGGAAAGCAGGTAATCCAAGCCCTTATTCGCATCCTCTTCTATCTCATAATCATGCTCTATGGGAAACTGTGGAATGAACCTTCCAGTATAAAGATCAGGAGCAAATACAACAAGTCCCCTCGCCGCAAGCCTCACCACATGCATCTGAAAGTATTTATCAAGTCCTCTTCTTCCATGCAGAAAAAGAACCCCAGGATACTTCCCCTCTTTTTTAGGTCTTGCTATCATTGCTGGTATCTCCACATCCCCGTTCATGTAGCTTACCCATTCCACGACCACCTCGTGGTTCTCAACATTTTTTATAATCCCCTTCTCCCACCAATCCTTGTCCCACCACCATGCGGTCTCTCCCCTCTCCTGAAGTTCCTTCATGAGATTTTCAATAAACTCATCACCGTAACCAGCAGAAAATATAAAGAGGGAAAAAATAATTAATAACACAGCCATATCTATTACCTCCCTTGGTAATATATAATTAATTAAATCATGTCAAAAAAAATATACCTGTTGACATTAGCCTTTATTTCCACCCTAATTAGCCTCTCAGAAGCAAGAAAACCTATATACGGTGTGGGTCATGTAGGAGCAATATATTACAGAACAACAACGGATAAGGAGTATGTACGATTTATAATAGGAGGAGACATAGGCATAGATTTTCTGAGGGCGGGCGTAAGATTGCTACCCCTTGATTGGGTTGATATATACGCAAAAATAGGTTCAGACAGCTTCTGGATATACGGAGGTAGTAGTGTTTCCTTAGGAGAAAGGAGTGACAAAAGGAGGAGATTTGTAGGTATAGAGTTTGCCTTCGTTCAATTCAGTGTGATAGTTGAATATGCAGAGAACAGCCCCGCTGAAGATAATTTCGGTTTCGGTATAACTTTCAGCTTTTAAAATATATACTGACGGGGCGTGGCGCAGGTGGTAGCGCGCCGGTTTCGGGAACCGGAGGTCAGGGGTTCAAGTCCCCTCGCCCCGATAAAAATTACCACCCCGCTTCTTAAGAATATTCAAATTTTCTTATAATCTTTGATAATCAATATTTTCCAGCCATCCCCGAAAAATACTGCTAAGTCACGCTATGTCCCGAAATTGGTGGTAATTTTTTCTTGAAAATTACATTTCTTGAAAATTACAGTAAAAATTACACTTGAATTATGGCACTAAATACCATAATATAAATATGGCTAAGCTGGAAATTAATACCAAGCGACCTATTTTTGGCAAAGATGAAAAGCTAATAGGCATATTGGAGGTAAAGGTGTGGAAAGTTCCTGAAAATAAGTGCTTTCCGGAAGGATACAAATACTCTTTCTCAGATACGACAACCACAGATGCGAAGGATACCATAGACACATAAAAGGACAGAGGTTGCCTTACAGGTTTAAAGATCTGGAGACTTTACTTGAAGACTTTGAAAGAGATTTCAAGAAACTTTTAAAGGAGGTGCAAAAATGAAGGTTAAGAAGGTAGTAATAGAACCCTTAGATGAATTCTTTAACGATATAAAGAATGCTGCAGTAGAAAACAAAAAAGGAAAAAGTGTAAAGCTTGACTACGTATCCTTTGGTTCCATAGAGGAATTTAACAAGATTCTAACCCCCAAGAGAAAACAGCTCCTTGACGCAGTCAAGAAGTTCAAGCCTCGCTCACTCCGCCAACTTGCTCATATCCTTGGAAGGGACTACAAGAATGTTTATAGGAATGCCTTACTGCTTGAAAAAGCGGGCTTTTTAGAGCTTAGGAAAGAGGGAAATATCCTCGTTCCCGAAGTTCCTTATGATGAGATAGACATAAAAATTAAGGTAGGTGTAGAACTTCACATGTAGACTTCACCCGTTACAAACCTCAAAGACCGTCATAGAACCTCTCTCACTTTTTCTATATCCTCTACCTTCTCTATATTAAATGTCCTAACACTGTTAAGCGTTTGCTGGATTAGTTTTGTTAATACATTTTTCGGTCCTATTTCTATAAAGGTATCTACTCCATGGTTTGCCATGTATTCAACACTTTGGAACCATCTTACGGAGGAGTAGATCTGTTTATAAAGGTTTTCCCTTATCTCCGGAGCCATTGTATGTTCTTTCGCCGTTACATTCTGTACAACGGGTATATTTGCATTCTTGATAGGTGTTTGGGCAAGTTTTATTTTGAACATGTCCGCTGCGGGTTTCATTAATGAACAGTGGGAAGGCACGGAAACTTTCAAAGGAATTACTCTTGCTCCTTTTTCTTTTAATATTCGTGAGGCTTCCTCAACCGCCTCTTTCTCCCCAGAAATAACCGTCTGTATAGGGGAGTTGTAATTAGCAGGTTCAACCACACCGCTTTTTATATTTTTACAGACTTCCTCTACAACTTCGGGAGATACCTTTAAAATGGCACACATAGAGCCTTTTCCTTCCGGTACAGCCTCCTGCATATACTCACCCCTCAATTTTGTTAGCCTTACCGCTTCTTCAAAAGTTAGTGAACCTGCTACAAGAAGGGCGGTGTACTCTCCCAAGGAATGACCTGCGGTATAATCTGGTTCTGGGAAACCTTCTTCCATTAAAGCTTTATAAATAGCGTAAGAAGTTACAAGCAATGCAGGTTGGGTAACAGCGGTTTTATTAAGTAGATCTTCAGGACCTTCAAAAATAACACTGCTTAAATCCTGTCTCAGAATTCTGTCCGCTTCGTAAAATATGTCCGCGGATATGCGATATTTGTCATGGAAATCCTTACCCATACGCATATATTGGGAACCTTGACCGGGAAAAATATAGGCTATTTTACCCATGGGAACTAATATTATATAGGAAATAATGAAAAGGAAAAGGGAGGTGCCCCCCTCCCCTCTTCCCTCTACCCCCCTCTGGGTCCTCCTGCATTTTAAATACCCTTTTACTTATCCTATCCTCAAAAACTTGCACTGTAAAGTCGCTTATTTGTCATCTTGACACGAAAATTTATGTAGTCTTTTTGTAGACCTTGCTATAAAATTAGAGTTATGACCTCATATTTTATAAGATCCCTTTATATTGCCCCTGCCATCTTCACTCTTTTCTTCTTTATGCTATACGGAATACTTATACCTTTTAAGGAGAATAAAATTCCCCTGATTTTGTTCTCCTCATCCATATTCGCGTCACTTCTTATGACAGCTTTTTTGATTAATAGAAAACTTTTTAAAAAACTCTTTATCCCCATGAATATGCTTATATCCGCATGTGTTATAGCCTACCCCATTATACCAGCTTTCAAGGAGATATTTCTTATAATTATAGGCGCATTATCCGCCTTTCCATTCATTAAGGGAGGATTTATATTTGCAAGTTCAAAGGATCCGCTAAAACTAGGTGCATACGCATTGGTTATTGGTAACCTGCTGTTCGCCCTTGGCATATTTATACCTATAGATTTAACGATAAAGTATATAATAGCTGGACTATCTCTTATACCTCTTTCCTTTGTGGAACCGGAAAATGATTTTACAGATGAAACACCCAAGAATGTCCTTATACATCTTCCCATTCTGTTTATGTACTTTATAGTCTACGGTATATTCCACGGTACTATACATCCTATTTACAGGGAACAGGCTTATCTGTTCGGAATGGAGCAGATATTTTACACAGTCGCTGTAGTTCTTTCTATTTTCATTTTCAGAAAATACCTTGACTTCGGTTTTGTTATTGGTGTGGTTTTTGGAATTTTAGCATTTACCTTTTTTGATCCCAATGACAAATTCTTGGTTAATTTAAGCATGTATCTAATTCAAACATCTTTCGGTATTGTAAATTTGTACCTCATAAGGTTATTTTCAGAAAGCACAAATCCTATAAAATCCTTCGGATTGGGATTCGGTACTGTTTTCCTTGCCCATGTACTAGGTTACTCTCTCACTATATTAGCTTATCAACACATGAGGTATATAGTTATGGCGGGAAATATATTCCTGGGTGGAGGTCTTATAGCTATATACACATTATTTTTAAGGAAGCAGAAACAGGAAGTTGTTTATGTTGTTGAAAACGCTGAATCCCCCGATCCTAAAAAGATAGCCCTTGAGAAGTTCAGTATGGGACTATCAGGAAGAGAAAAGGATGTATTAAGACTGACTGTTGAAGGTAAAACTATAAAGGAAATATCAGAGATACTTAAAATTTCAGAATCCGCAGTAAAAACATATCTGCAGAGGATATATCAAAAAAAGAAAGTATCATCAAAGGATGAGCTCATGGAAAAATTAAGCGAACTAATGTAAAAGTCTATAAAATAAGAAGTTATAATCTGAAGGAGGTAAGAATGGCTAAGGGAACGGTTGCTTACAAGATATTGGAAAAGCATCTTGTTAAGGGCAAACTTATACCAGGGGAGGAAATAGGTATAAAGATAGACCAAACCTTAACACAGGATGCCACTGGCACAATGGCTTACCTCCAATTTGAAGCTATGGGGGTTAAAAGGGTAAAAACGGAACTTTCAGTAAGCTACATAGACCACAATATGCTTCAGACGGACTTTAGAAACCCCGATGATCATAAGTATCTTATGTCTGTTGCAAAAAGGTACGGTATATACCTTTCAAAACCGGGTAACGGTATATGTCATCAGGTACATGTTGAAAGGTTTGCGGTACCAGGCAAGACACTTATAGGTTCTGATTCCCACACCCCTACAAGCGGTGGTGTTGGTATGATAGCCATAGGGGCTGGTGGCCTTGATGTTGCAGCAGCGATGGCAGGTGAACCCTTCTTTATAAAAATGCCTAAGATAGTTGGTGTTAAGCTTACGGGTAAAATGCCCCCTTGGGTTACCGCCAAGGATATAATACTTGAACTGTTACGCAGGCTTACTGTAAAAGGAGGCTTGGGTAAAATATTTGAATATTTTGGAGAAGGCATAAAAGAGCTTTCCGTTCCGGAGAGGGCTACCATAACAAATATGGGTGCGGAGCTGGGAGCAACAACCTCTATATTCCCTTCCGATGAAATTACAAGGGAATATCTTAAGGCTCAAGGAAGGGAAAAAGACTGGGTAGAAATTTTGCCGGATCCAGATGCAGAATACGATGAGATTATTGAAATAGATCTTTCTAAGCTTGAACCACTTATAGCCCAACCCCATTCTCCGGATAATGTAGTCCCTGTAAGGGAAATTGAAGGTATAAAGGTAGATCAGGTTGTCATAGGATCTTGTACTAACTCTTCCTTTGTTGATCTCATGAGAACAGCCAAAATGCTTGAAGGAAAACGTGTTCATCCAGATGTTATTTTCGCGGTTGCACCCGGTTCAAAGCAAGCTCTTGAACTTATAACCCAAAATGGAGCTTTACTTAACTTCTTGAAAGCGGGAGCAAGGATACTTGAGACCGCCTGCGGTCCTTGTATAGGAATGGGTTACGCACCTCCCAGCGGAGGTGTTTCCCTCAGAAGCTTCAACAGAAACTTTGAGGGCAGATCGGGTACAAAAGATGCAAAAGTATATCTTGCATCCCCTGAGGTTTGTGTTGCAAGTGCGGTAACGGGTGAAATTACTGATCCGAGGAGATTTGCAGAAAAGAACGGAGCAAAATGGATAAAGGTTGAAATGCCCGAAAGGTTTCCTTACGGCGATGAAGCTATAATTGAGCCCCTGCCGGAAGAAGAAGCGGAAAAGGTTGAAATATACAGAGGTCCAAATATAAAACCCCTTCCCGAATTTGATCCCATGCCTTCCTCAATAGAGGGTGAAGTAGCCCTTATAGTTGGCGATAATATAACAACGGATCACATAATGCCTGCGGGTGCAAAAATTTTACCTCTGAGGTCAAACATATACGCTATATCAGAATATGTGTATCACTATGTTGATCCTGAATTCGTTGAAAGGGCTAAGAACATAAGGGATGTTAAGAAGAAGGCTTCAATTATAATAGGCGGTGAAAATTACGGTCAGGGATCTTCAAGGGAACACGCAGCCCTTGCTCCCCGATTTCTCGGTGTAAGGGCGGTGATAGCAAAGTCTTTTGCAAGGATACATCACACAAATTTGGTGAATTTCGGAATAATTCCCTTAGAGTTTATAGACAAGGATGATTATCAAAAATTCTCACTCGGTGATGAGCTAAGGATTGATAATGTTATTGAAGCCCTGAAAGAGGGAAGGGATATTATCGTAAAAAATATGACAACGGGTGAGGAGATAAGATTGACCTATAATCTTGCCCCGAGGCAAAGGGAAATACTTCTGGCGGGTGGATTGCTCAATTGGATAAAGTCAAGACAATAGGGGGTTTTACATGGAATCAAGGAAAACTGTATCGGTTGTAGGTGCGGGTAATGTGGGTGAACATGTTGCAAGCCTTCTTTCAATGAAGGGCATAGCTAACGTAAAGATGTTTGATATACCTAGGGAGGTTGATGGTAAAGTATTTGAACCAGTAAAGGGGAAAGCCCTTGATATAAAACAGATGGCAGCGGGTATGGGTAGTGATGTGTATGTGGAGGGATATACCGTAACACCTGACGGAAACGGTTATGAAAATCTTGAAGGATCAGATATAGTTGTTATAACCGCAGGTTTCCCCAGAAGACCGGGTATGTCAAGAGAAGATCTTGCGGAGAGGAATATAAATATAATGCATGTAATCATTGAAAAAGTAAAACAATACGCCCCAGAAGCCATACTTATAGTAGTAACTAATCCAGTTGACATAATGACCTATGTAGCCTTAAAGTTGAGCGGGTTTCCAAAGAGAAAGGTTATAGGTATGGCGGGTGTACTTGATTCGTCAAGATTTAAGGCACTAATAGTTGACGAGCTAAAAGTATCACCGAAGGATGTAAATGCCTATGTCATAGGCGGGCACGGCAATGAAATGGTTCCCCTTATATCCTTATCAAATGTAGGAGGAATTCCCATAAAAGATATACTACCACCCGATAAGATAGAAGATATAATAAACAGAACAAGATTCGGCGGTGGGGAGATAGTTAATTTTATGGGTACATCCGCCTATCATGCTCCCGCCTTTTCCGTTGTAAGCATGCTTGAAGCTATAATACTTGATACAAAAAGGATATTACCCTGTTCTGTTTACCTTGACGGAGAGGTGGGCAATTACTACGGCGTGGACGGTTTCTGTGTAGGAGTACCAGTAAAACTCGGAGTTAACGGAGTTGAGGATATAATAAAAATACCTATGATTGAAGAGGAAAAGAGGATGTGGAAAGAGTCAGTTGAATCTGTGAAAAAGACTGTGATTATGGTGGAGGATATACTGCGTGAGAGAAGTGCACGTTAACGATATAATTGAGGCGGTAAGAAAAATCGCTATAGAATCAAACTATTTCCTTCCTGAAGATGCCCTTGTTGCTTACAGAGAAGCCTTGAGAAAGGAAGAATCTCCCTTGGGGAGAGAAGTTTTAAAAGAGATAATAGCTAATGCGGAACTTGCACTCAAAGAAGAAATGCCATACTGTCAGGATACAGGCGTTGCGGTTGTTTTCGTTGAAGTAGGGCAAGATGTTCACATAGTTGGAGGATCTCTTGAAGAAGCCATAAACGAGGGTGTAAGAAGGGCTTATACGGAGGGTTATCTTAGGGCTTCCATGGTTTGGGACCCAGTTTTTGAAAGAAAAAATACAGGTGACAATACACCCGCGGTAATTCACTACGAGATTGTAGAAGGTGATAAAATTAAGATTCACTTTGCTCCCAAGGGTGCGGGATCGGAAAATACATCAAGACTTGCTATGTTAA
>WFPJ01000120.1 GCA_015487615.1 Aquificales bacterium
ATAGAGATTATGAAGGAGCCCGATTTCAGGGCAGGGAAGTTTACTACCAAATATCTTGATACACATCCTCAGGTTTTTGAATATAAAGAACACAGGGATAAGGAAGATTATGTAGCCTTCATTTCTGCGGTTATCGCCGCATATCATGGTCTTTAGTTTTATATAAGTTAAGGAGGTGGCGGTGAATGGTAGAGTTGATTGAGGAAATAAGGGAAAAATTAAAGGAGTATGAGAAAAAGGGTATAAGAAAGAAGATTCATATATCCGACCTAACTCCAAGGGACGGTCAACAGTGTAAACTTGCAACGAGGGTAAGAACAGATGACCTGCTTCCCCTTTGCGAAAAGCTGGATAAGTGCGGATTTTATGCGGTGGAAGTGTGGGGCGGTGCTACTTACGATGTATGCCTTAGATATCTTAAGGAAGATCCCTGGGAAAGACTAAGAAGAATAAAGGAGGTTATGCCTAATACTAAACTCCAGATGCTCTTCAGGGGTCAGAATATAGTAGGTTACAGGCCGAGAAGTGATAAAACTGTTAAGAAATTCGTTGAGAAATGTATAGAGAACGGTATTACCGTTTTCAGAGTCTTTGATTCCCTTAATGATAACAGGAATATAGAGGTGGCTGTTAAGGCTATAAAGGAGTTTGGAGGAGAGGTTCATGCGGAGATAAGTTACACCCGTTCACCCGTTCATACCTATGAGAAATGGATGGAGTATGCCCGTGAATTGGCGGAAATGGAACCCGATTGGATATCTTTCAAAGATGCGACTGGCATAATGCCTCCTTTTGAATGCTATCAAATAATAAAGGGGTTAAAGGAAGCAACCGAAGGTAAGATACCTGTCCTGCTTCACAATCACGACATGAGTGGTATGGCGACCATAAACCACATGATGGCGGTCCTTGCTGGAGTTGACATGCTTGATACAGTACTTTCACCATTAGCCTTCGGTTCCTCCCATCCTGCCACGGAAACAATAGTTGCAGCACTTCAGGGCACTCCCTTCGATACAGGACTTGATCTTTCAAAGATAGCGGAGGCTGCGGAGGAAGCTAAGAAGATAAAGAAGAAGTATAAGAAGTATGAAACGGAATATGCGGGTGTTAATGCAAAAGTTCTTATACACAAGATTCCAGGCGGAATGATATCAAATATGGTTGCTCAACTGATGGAGGCTAACGCACTTGATAAGATAGAAGAAGCACTTGAGGAAGTTCCCAGGGTTGAGGCGGATCTCGGTTATCCTCCCCTTCTTACTCCTTCATCTCAGATAGTAGGTGTTCAGGCTGTTCTTAATGTGATAACTGGTGAGAGGTACAAAACAATAACTAAGGAAGTTAGGGATTATGTGGAAGGAAAGTACGGTAAACCGCCGGGCCCCATCTCTAAGGAGCTTGCGGAGAAGATTTTAGGACCGGGCAAAGAACCGGACTTTTCCATAAGACCGGGTGACTTGGCTGATCAGGAAGAATGGGATAAAGCAAAAGAAGAAGTATTCAAGATTATAGGCAGAGAACCTACGGATGAGGAGATACTACTTTACATACTGTTCCCCATGCAGGCAAAGGAGTTTCTTACTTTGAGGGAAAAAGGAGAACTTCATCCCGAACCTGTTGAGGAGCTTCCGGAAGTTACAGAAGCTCCCGCTGGCACCCTTGCCAATGCTGCACCAGTGGAATTTGACATAGTCTATCACGGTGAGAAATTCAGGGTTAAGGTGGAAGGTGTAAGCGCCCATTCTGAACCTGGAAAACCGAGGAAATATTATGTGAGAATTGACGGAAGACTTGAGGAAATTCAACTTTCCCCGATAAAGGAAGCTGTACCTTCGGGTGGTGCAAGTGCGGTAGCTTCCGAAGAAGAAACGGGTATCCCTAAGGCTTCTCAACCGGGAGATGCTACCACTCCTATGCCAGGTAAAGTAGTAAAAATACTTGTACAAGAAAATCAGCCTGTTGAGAAAGGTCAGACCATAGCAATAGTTGAAGCAATGAAAATGGAAAATGAGATACATGCTCCCATAGACGGTATTGTTAAGAAAATATTTGTAAAGCCAGGTGATCAAGTAAATCCGGATGATGCTTTAATAAGGATAGAGCCTTATAAGGAGGATAAAAGTTACCAATGAAATAGGTCGGTTTTTGATAACGTGCAGTATAGTATATTTTAGATTTAATGCAGGGTGTAGTTACTGAACCTACGCTACGGCTAAAATATGAGGCGATTTAGACCTCCGCCCCCTCAAGGGCTTTACCGCAGTCGCAGGAATGTTTATCGGGAATTTTAATTGTGAGACCCTTTATTATTTCACCTATTTCTGTAGTCTTAGCCTTCATCATATTTATAACTTCCTCGCTCGTAAGTTTGTAACCTGCTATCCCCGCTGCAGGGTTTGCGGATATACAAAGGGATGCATAACAGAGTGCCAGCTCTCGTGCCAAAGCCACTTCTGGGTATCCGGTCATACCTACCACATCCCCTCCCAATTTTTTAAATAATTTTATCTCCGCGGGTGTTTCAAAACGGGGACCTTCAGTGCATACATACACACCCCTTTCTTTAAAAGTATAACCCCTTTCGGAAAGTACAGTTTTAAGCATCGCTCTTATCTCCGGGCAGTAAGGATCTGTCATATCCACATGCACAACCTTTTTTGAGTTTATTAGATTTTCAACAGTACCTTTACCTTTTACATTTTTGCTAAACCTTCCTTCATAGAAGGTGCTTTTTCTTGATTTCGTGAAGTCAAGAAAATCAGTAATTATTATGTAATCACCTGGCTTTATTTCTTCATTTATACTACCAACTGCTCCGATTCCGAGTATTCTTTTAACTCCTACCTCTCTAAGAGCCCATATATTTGCCCTATAGTTGACGAGGTGGGGAGGTATGCTGTGATCGGTGCCGTGCCTTGAAAGGAAAGCAAGATTTTTACCTTCGTACTCCGCAATAATTATAGGGGAAGAAGGTTCACCGAAAGGTGTTCCAATCTTTAATTCATCAATTTTCTTAAAACCTTCTATTTTATATAGTCCGCTACCTCCTATGACGCCGAGCATTGGATGAAGCTCTCCTCCCTTACGGAAGAGGACTTAGGGCGTGGATTTAGTTAAATAAACAAGCTGTAGTCAGCAAGTTTTTTTCTTCTTAGTTCCACACCCTCTCTTTGTCTTTGTAGTTGTAGTTTTTTCCTCTTTCTTTTCACCTGATGAGTTTAAGGCGTTGTTTAAAGCGTTCAATACTATTTCAGCCCTGTTCTTTATTTTGTCTGTTTCTTTTTCGTCACCAAAGAAATTTACTATATCTTCCTCACTTATGGATAGGGACTTTGCGGATTTTCCTTTTACATTTTCGCATACATAATCTGCTACTGCGAGGAGCTTCTTACATCTTTTAGTTGCGATAAACTTACAGTCCTTCACCTTTCCCCTTTCAACTTTTAGCATAATATTAACTTTGTGACATCCCGATTTAAACTCTCCCATCTTGTTGTAACCATCAAGGGCTTCTTCAACCATATTTTTAGGTCCTTCTTTTAGATACTCTGCTACCTTCATAGTGATATCTATTTTAGCACCTTTTTCATTTCTCTGTAAGCGTTTAAAAAGCCAGAAATTATACCTATTATGAGGAATATTAGCATTCCCCATGGTGAGGTGCCTATGAATCTATCTATAAGGTAACCTATTATCATGCCTGCAATTATACCACCTAGTATGTGTGTGCCTACCGCAAAGGCGGAAATGTCTTTGCCCTTCATCTGAAAAGATTATAATGGGATATATGAAACAGAAGGGGGACGGAATTATAGCTGTCAACAAGGAAGCTGGTCATAGATATGAAATACTTGAGAGATACGAGGCGGGTATTGTTCTTGAAGGTGCTGAGGTAAAGTCATTGAGAAATCGCCAAAATGTATCTTTTAAGGATAGCTTTGTAAGGATAAAGGACGGGGAGGCGTGGCTTTATAACCTTTATATAGCTCCTTACAGATTCTCCACCGTAAAACCGCCGGATCCTCTGAGAACAAGAAAGTTACTTCTCCACAAAAGAGAGATATGGAGGCTGTGGGGCAAGATGCAAGAAAAGGGATATACACTTATACCTACAAAGCTTTATTTTAAAAACGGTAAGGTAAAGGTTGAAATAGCCCTTGCCAAAGGTAAAAAACTCTATGACAGACGCAGGGAAATACGGGAGAAAGATCTCAGAAGACAGCTTGAAAGGGAGTTTAAGGGGAAGATAAAACTTTGATAGTTATTTACCTAAGCCCTTTTCCCAACCGGACCATTCCGCTATTGTTCTTTTTTCAACATCTGGTATATCACTGTTTTGCAATTTAACTCCTATATCTCCGAATTTGTGCAAAAATATACCTGTGTCAAAATCGTATCCTATATATTTGGTACCTTTGTTATGTTTAACTCCTCCGTTGGCAAATTTTTCATCTTGAACCTTAACACATCCCCTTACACCCGGTGAGAATCCTATGAATTTGAATTCTTCCGTTGACCCATCCGGGAGGGTAACCGTTTTCTTTACAACGCCTCCATCCGATATGTCTTCCACATTGAAGGCTACAAAGGTTTGATGTCCTGTTAAGAATGCCATTTCAAAGGTCATAAGGTTTCTCATATCCGTTTCCGCGGTAGAATTGTAAGATGTTATTTTATATCTGTTATATTGCATCATGGCAAAACCTGCAAGAATAGAAAGAATAACTACGGCTATAAGAAGCTCAATCAGTGTGAATCCCTTTACCTCTATAATTTTTCTTCGTATGAAGATATCTGAACTCAATCTCACTTCTTACCTTTCCCTCCTTGGTAATATAAAACTTTCCTCCCTTGCTATCCCTTAAACCGGGAGGAATAAGTTTAGCCTCTTCCAGCTCTCTAATATTATTCGGCTTTCTGCCAAATTTTTTTTCAAATATATTGATGGCGTCATAGATAGCTTTTATTTTTTTAAGGGATTCTAATCTTTTTTTGAGTGCTTCTTTTAATCTTTCGTCCTTTATAACCCTTATCTGTTCCCTCAATATGCCCATTGCTACATCTATCTTTCCTTCTTCGTAGTACAATCTTGATGCAAGAAGGGGCAGTAGGTTGTTTCTTTTGTGTTTATCATATTCCATAGCAAGTTTTATGTAATAAGCGCCACGTTCGTTATCATTGAGGAAGAAGAAATAGTTAAAGCCTATATAGAAGGGCAATCTCCAGTCCTTTATATAAGCAAGTCCCCTCTTTTCTATTTCAATTGCTTCCTTGTACATTTCCGCGTCCCATGTTAAAAGGGCATTTGTAACATAATAGACATCAAAGAAAGATGTATTCAGCAGTGATATGGTATCAAGAGATCTATAAATTTTTATAGCTTCTTCTTTTGAAATATAGCCTTTTTCCTCAGTCTTTTTACCCGCATATGCTAATGTATTTATAAGTCCCATGTTTCCCAAAAGAGTATGGAAGTCCTTGGAAACAGGTAAAAATATCCCGATATGCTGGGTTAGAAAAATTGCGGGATCATCTTCCTTAACAAGTTTTGATAATCCGTAAGAGGTTATGAGGTTAACTATAATAAGAATCAATATCAAAAAAACCTTCATAGATCTCTCCTTTTAAAGATATAACCCGCAGTTAGTATAAGCAGGGCGGAATAGGATACGGACTTTAGTGTATCAAGGAGGAATTTTGATATATTTACCTCCGCAAGATTAATGAGTATGTCAGAACTTAGTGATGACATGTTAGGTAGCAGATAGAACATAAGAGTAACCGTATATCTCGTTATGGCTGTGAACTTATCGCTGTAAAGTTCTACAAAGTAGTAGATATTTTCAATAGAAGACCCCGCCATATAAACTATAAGGGAAGAAAATATAATGAGTATATAGCTGTCAATGAAAGAGAAGAAGAATATCACCACGGAAGAAAGCAGAAAACTTTTGATCCAAATGGAGAACATAAAGGGGATTATGTTAATTAGCACTATATCCTTTCTGTAAGCTGGTTGAATAGTAAAGTTATTAATATAGGAAAAGAGAAGGGTTGCGAATGATAAGACTATAGTGGCAATTAGCAGTAAAACAAGAATTCCCGTAAACCTTCCGTATATATACTCCTCTCGTGTAATATTCTTTGAAAGAAGTATGTAAACTGTCCTTTTCCTTAAATCATCAGCCATTATATCCGCTGTAACAAAGAGGGCTATAAACATGATGAAGAACTTCAAAAAGGCAAAGGAAAAATCAATTAAAGACTTTGTAAGATCCTGAAGTGCGAAAGACATGAGGACGCGTGATATAAGGAGGGTTAACAAGAAGAGTAATAATGTTCCGTAAAATGTTTTCCTTTTTATACTTTCCTTAAAGACGAGATATATGAAAGCCCGTAGGTATCCCATTAGTATATTTCCTTCACTCCCATTCTATCAATGTATTCCATGAATATTTTTTCAATTTCAGATGAAGATGTAGCTTCAAGGGTATGTACAAGCTCGCCCTTTATTATTATGCCCGCCCTGTCACACAAGGCTTCAATATCGGGCAGTATATGTGTGCTGAAGAATAGGGTTTTACCCTTTTCTTTAAGCGAAAGGATGAGTTCCCTTACCAGTTTTCTGCCTATGGGATCAAGGCCCGACATGGGTTCATCAAGTATTATAAGGTCTGGATCATGGGCGAGACTCTGAAGCAGGGTAAATCTCTGAAGCATCCCCTTTGAGTAGGTTCCTATCCTTTTATCAAGATAGTTTATTTCAAGGTGTTCAGAAAGTTCTTTAATTCTTTCCCAATAATCTTCACCTACATAATCCCCGTATAGCATTAAGTTGAATTTAAGAAAGTCCATTCCGGTCATATTCTCATATAGGTGGGGTTTTTCCGGCATGTAACCTATCTTCAGCTTGATGTTTTTGTCACTGTTGTCCTTCCCGAATATTCTTATATCTCCTTGAGATGGTTTTAAGAAACCCATTATCAGCTTGATGGTGGTTGTCTTCCCCGCACCGTTGGGACCTATAAATCCGAAGACTTCTCCCTTTTTTACCTCAAGGTCAATACCTTTTATTATGTTTTTATACTTTAAACCTTTTATTTCTAA
>WFPJ01000121.1 GCA_015487615.1 Aquificales bacterium
ATAGTTCCTGGTTGGCATGCAACCATATTCCCTCCCTTCTTTGTTGCAGGTGCTATATTCTCCGGATGTGCCATGGTGTTTACCCTTGTTATACCTATGAGAAAGATATTTAAATTAGAAGAGTATATAACCATAGATCACTTTGAAAATTTAGCTAAGCTTACTCTTTTCACGGGTCTTATCGTTACCTACGCTTATATCACAGAGTTTACATTACCTCTTTACGGTGAAAATGTATTTGAGAGGGATCAGTTTATTTATAGGGCTTTTGGAGATTATAAATGGTACTCATGGGCTATGATATTCTGCAACTCAGTTGTTCCACTTATACTCTTTATAAAAAGCATGAGAAGAAATCTGCTGGTCCTATTTATAGTTTCCATATTTATCAACATAGGTATGTGGCTTGAAAGATTTGTTATAGTCGTTATCTCTCTGGCTCACGAGTATGAACCTTACTCTTGGGGTCTTTATCACCCGAGCATTGTTGAAATCCTTATAACCATAGGTAGCTTTGCATGGTTCTTTATGTGGTTCCTGCTCTTTACGAGGGCTATACCTGTTGTTTCCATATTTGAAGTTAAGGAAGAGAGAGTCAGGGAGGAAGGAAAATGAAAAGGGTAGAGTTTATTTTTGATGAAAAGGAAGATTTTCTGGCGAAATTGAAAGAGCTTGTTGATGCGGGTATTAACCCTAAGGATATAAGGGTTATAACGCCAGTACCCATTCATGAGGTGGATGAGATACTTGGTACACACCCTCACAAGAGTAAGATTAAATACTTTACTCTCGTTGGGGCCCTTACAGGTTTCATAACAGGATATGCCTTGACCACATATACACATTTAAGTTGGGAGGATCCACCCCTTATAGTAGGAGGTAAACCTCTGGTGGGTGTTCTACCTTTCTTTGTCATAGCCTATGAGTTAACCATACTATTCGGAGGTATAGCAACCTTTATAGGTTTGCTGATACTTGCAGGTCTTCCAAGTATTAAAAGGATTATATCTCCCGAGGATTACGGAAATAAGTTCGTCATACAGGTGAAAGGTGAAAGTGTTGAGGAGATAGAGTCACTTTTGAAGGCTAAGGAGGAAGCGTAATGGGAAGCAAATCTCTTTGGATAGGGTTCGGTGTAGTATGGTTTATATTTCTTATAATTGAGATAATAAAGGGCGTTGATGGTACGCTCTTAGTAAGTCTATCTTATCTTTCAGCCATAACACAGGGTGCCATAGCTATAGTTGCTATTGCGGAGACTGTTAGGGGAAGCTGGATAAAGCCTGTTAAGGAATACCTCCTTTCCCTTTATCCTGCTGTGATATTTTCAGCCACTTTATTCTTTATATTTATGTTCCAGCTTGATATATATCCTTGGGCCAAGCATCAGGGCCTTTGGCTAAACAAAGGATTTTACGTTTTGAGGAATTTATTCCTTTATGAAGCTATATGTCTTGCCGCATGGAAATATGCTACCGAATCCCTTAAAGAAAGTGATAAAAAATACTTCTGGGCTGTTATATATCTCTTTGCCTTCGTTGCATTTCAGGCAAATATAGGTTATGACTGGTTTATGCCCCTTGACTATCCGTGGTACAGTTCCCTATTTGATGCCTATATAACCCTTGAGGCTGTGTACTCAGCCCTTGCTCTGATAGCTGTTATCAGGTTTATCATATATATTAAGAACGGAGGTAAATTCCCGGAGATATTCAAAAAGACCCAGTGGGATTCTTCCACAATTATGTTCGGTTTCAGCTTTCTGTGGGGTTACTTCCTGTATTCTCAGGTGCTTATAATATGGTATGGAAACCTTTATGAGGAGTTCCATTATTTCCTGAAAAGGCTTGAGCATTTCCCGGTAGCTACCTATCTTATACCCGTTCTACTTCTAGCTATTCCATGGCTTAGCCTTCTCTTCAGAAAGGTTAAGCTCTCACCCTATTTAATGGTTATCATAGCGGGTATAGTTCTCTTCGGATTGTTCCTTGAAAGGATAGTTATAGTGGGTTCTGTAGCACATGTAAACATATTTGTTGCGGTTATAGAGCTTATCCTTGTCTGGTTTGTGATATACTTTACAATAAAAAACAGGAGGGGTGCTGTTGCAACAAGCAGTTAAGATTTCAATGTGCTATAATTTTGAATATTCAATATCCCAAAGGAGGTGGGTAGTATGAAGAAGTTAGCCTTACTTGCTTTAATCGGCTTTGCCGGTATGTCCTTTGCCATATCTTCAAAGGCGGAGGCTGAAGCATTTATGAAGAAGAACGGATGCGTAGCGTGCCATGATTTTAATGTGAAAAAGATAGGACCTTCTTTTAAGGACATAGCTGCTAAATACAAAGGTCAGGCGGGTGCTGTTGACAAGCTCGTGGAGAAGGTAAAGAAAGGTGGTGCAGGTGTTTGGGGATCAACACCTATGCCTCCTCAGGCTGTACCTGCAGATCAGGAGAGGGCATTTATTGAGTGGATTCTCAATAACCTCTGATTTGTTTGTAAATTCTGCCCCGCCCCTGGCGGGGTTTTGTATAATCTAAAATGTGGTTAAAACACTTCCTTATCTCCTGTTGATTCTTGCGATAGGGTTACTTTCTTATTTATATATTTCATCCGATGAATCACATACACCTTCTGATATAGGTGAAATACCTTCCGTTGAAATTGAAACCATAACAGGTCAAAAACTTAATCTAAGCGACCTAAAAGGTAAAATTGTTCTCATAAATTTCTGGGCTACGTGGTGCCCTCCCTGTAGAGAGGAAATGCCTTACTTTGAGGAGATTTATAGAAGGTATCGCGAAAAGGGGTTTACCATAATTGCTGTAAGTGTTGATGCAAACGAGAACTTCGTTAAAGATTTTGTAAAGGATTACGATATCTCTTTTCCCGTCTCCATGGATAAAGAGGGGCTGTCCGACATGTTCGGTGTTTCTTCTTTGCCTATGTCTTTTCTGTATGATGAAAGCGGTAAACTGATAAAGAGGAAAATAGGTGCCTATTTTTCACTTGAGGAAGATTTGAAAGAACTTTTAAGCTTGCATTAATAAGTTTTTATTTTTGTATAATAGTTTTTCAGGTTGGATTTAAATTTTTAAGGAGGGATGAGCTATGGCGCATGAAGAGGTCCACCACGGTCACCATGAAGTTAGCATGTGGCCCGTTGGAGTAGGGCTTGGTGCATTGTTTGGTGTTTTGGCTTTTACCGCATTTTTCCAGTGGCAGATGCCTTTCCTTGCAGTTATCTTCGGAGGTTTAACCGTTGTTTGCCTGCTTGGAGGACTCGCGGGTTGGGTAAATGAATTCTTCACAACAGGACACGATGAGAAACATGGAAAAATAGCCATAGTTTTCTTCGTTGCCTCCGAGGTTATAGTGTTCGGAACAATGTTCGCAGCCTTTTGGAGAGCATGGGTATTTAACTCTCATGAATGGGCAAATTGGGTGCCTCAGGAGATGAATTTGCTTATGCCAGTTATACTGACCTTGATACTGTGGGCATCAAGTGGAGCTATAGTCTTAGCAGAAAGGGCTATAGAGCATGGCAATGTGGGTGCCTATAATAAGTGGTTGCTTATTACAATAGTCTTGGGTACATTGTTCGTTATATTACACGTTATGGAATGGATACATCTTTGGGAGTCCGGTTTTACCCTATCATCTAATATGTATGGCACCGCATTTTATATGCTTACAGGTTTTCACACATCACACGTTTTGGTAGGACTTATAGCTATGCTCTACCTTCTTTGGATAGGTTTAAGCGGTAAGATTGATGAAACCAAGACAACCGCTGTTGTAGCAACAGGATTTTACTGGCATTTCGTTGACGTTGTATGGATGTTCGTTGCTACAAATGCATACTTTGTAGGATCAATACCTGCATTAGCCGGAGGACACTAATAGTTAAGGGTTGAAATCATGAGAGGGGTGTTTCTTATTTTGATTACTGTTTTATCCCTTGCATGGGCGGTTAACACCCCTCTTGGTGTCCCTTATGATGAAGACAGCAGTTTTGATGTTTCCATACTTCGCATAGATGAAGGTGAGCATTTAGGTAGGGAAATTCCTAATGTTGAAGTAATCCTTGAAAATGGGCAAACGAAAAAGCTCTGGGAAATAATTGGAGAGGAACCTGCCATTATAGTATTTGCCTATTACACTTGTGATGCGTCTTGTCCTGTTTTAGCGGGAAACATATCCAAAGCTTTAGAAGTCATAAAGGATAGAGACTTTACCTTTATAACCTTATCCTTTGATGAAAAGGATACTTTAGAGACGATGAAAGCTTTTAAGGAGAAGCTGAAATATATACCCGATAATTGGGTGTTTGGATTACTTTCAAAACAGGATATAAAGCGCATTACCGAAGCCACTGGCTTTAGATTTTTCTATTCTGTTAAAGACAAGGCTTTTGTACATCCGAATGTGCTTATATTCATATCTCCCGATAAAAGAATAGTCAGGTATATATATGGGGTTAAACCAGATCCTAAGGCTGTAAGGATAGCACTTGCGGAAGCAAATACGGGGGAGTTGAAAATAAACGAAGTTGTGGATCTCGTCTATCTTGCTTGCTTTAGTTACAACGCCAAGAAGGGATCTTACATGCTAAATCCCGTTATGATATTGGGAGGTGTTGGCTTTATACTTTTGGGTTCAACTTTATTGCTTAGTGTTTTTTATGGTAAACTTTATGGAAGGAAGGAGGTGTGAACAATGGTAGCCATATTGGTAATAGTTTATTTTGCGGTTACCACCCTGGTAATGATAGTAGGGCACCAACCCATACTTGAGGGCTATGAAGTTGCGAAAGCTACCGGTGCGGAACCCGGTCTTCAATGGTATTGGGGATTCAAAAATGTCTTTTACGTGGTAATGCTATACTTCTTTGTAATAGCCATACCTTTTGTTGTGTTTACCCTTATTTATCAATACAAAAAGGGTGAAAGGGAAGAAGGTGAGCATGCTTCCAAGCCATGGGGACCTATAGAAAATGGTCTTTTAATAGCATGGGGAGTTGCAGTATTTGCAGGAGACATATTCCTAGATTTCGTTTCTGAATCTGTGTTTGAATATCAAAAGAAAATTCCTGAGAATGCTATGGAAATAGAAGTTACAGGTTCAATGTGGATGTGGCAGTTTAAATATCCCAACGGTAAAACACTTTTCTCTTTCTACAATCCTGCAACTGATAAGTTTGAAGAGTTCAAGGGTGGCTTTATAGTACCTGCAGGTGTTCCGATAAAGCTTTCTATGAAGTCAACTGATGTTATACATGCTTTCTATCTTTGGCCTCCAATTAACAAGCTACAGGATCTATACCCTGGAAGGGTAACCTACCAATGGTTTAAGGTGGACGCACCTGGAGAGTATTTAGTGTCCTGCAGGGAATACTGTGGTACCAACCACGCCTATATGCTGGCTAAGATATGGGTAGTCCCTAAGGAGGAGTTTGAGCAGTGGTATAACGGTCAAATAGCGGATGCGGATCTTATAAACAAGTACTCAACTAAGAAATGGTATACGAAGCAAGCTAAGGGTGGTAATATAGAAGTAGCTAAGGTAAATAATTAAGGAGGTGTAGTATCATGAGGGAAGCTATCCCTACAGGGGTGCCATATTTTGGAGCCTCTCTGAAGGAGTGGATATTTACAACAGATCATAAAAAGATTGGCATTCTATATCTCGTCACCAGCATATTGTTCTTCGTGGTGGGTGGTTTGTTTGCCCTCGGAATGAGGCTTGAGTTGACAAGTCCAGGTCTCCAATTCTGGAGCCCAGAGTTTTACAATTACCTCCTTACGGGTCATGGTGCAATAATGCTACTGTGGTGGGCAATAGGTGCACCCACCGGAGGATTCGGTAACTTCCTGCTTCCTCTAATGATAGGTGCAAGGGATGTTGCCTTCCCCAGGTTGAACGCCCTTAGCTGGTGGGCATATTTCGGTGCAAGTGTTCTTGTTCTTATAACCCTTATACCTGGTAATCACATAAAGATGATGTGGACGGGATATCCCCCCTATGCTCTCAACAACGATGCGGGAAATCTTGCCCTTTATGTTTTCATAATTCACCTTCTCGGAGTATCTTCAATAGCAGGTGCTGTTAACTTCCTCACAACCGTTATTAGAATGAGGGCTAAAGGCTTGTCATATTGGAAGTTGCCCATATTTGTACATTCCATAATAACCGCCAACGTTATACAGATACTGGGTGTGCCTTCACTTGCAGGTGCTGTAACAATGGATCTGTTTGACAAGTATCTTGGTACCGCTTTCTTTGATCCTGCAAGGGGTGGAGATCCGCTTCTTTATCAGCACGTATTCTGGTTCTATTCACATCCCGCGGTTTATGTAATGTTGCTACCCCCTGTTGCTATTGCAGGTGAAGTTATATCCGCTATGGCTAAAAACAGATTCTTCGGATATAAAGCTTATGTTATAGCCCAGTGGGGAGTTGTCGTATTAGGATTCATAGTATGGACACACCACATGTTCGTTACCGCTACCGCTGACTGGTTAAAGATAATCCAGTCCATAACAACAATGATGATAACGGTACCGGTAGGAATTATTGTCTTGGCATCAACGTTGACCCTCTTTAAAGGTGCCTTGAAGTTCAATACAGCAACATGGTTTGCTCTTGGAACCATATTTATGATTCTTCCTGGAGGTTTGACAGGAATACCGAACGGTATGCTCGGTATAGATTACGGTCTTTCCGACTCTTACTGGATTGCAGGACACTTCCACTTTGTTCTAGCAATGATAATAACCTTTGGAATATTTGCGGGTCTTTACTACTGGTTCCCCAAATTTACAGGAAGACTTGCATACTCAGATGGACTTGGAAGCCTGGGATTCTTTGTAATGTTCATGGGTGCTATGCTTATATTTGGAATGCAGCTTATAGCTGGTCTTCATGGTATGCCCAGGAGATATGTTGATTATCCGCCCATTCCCGAACTCATAACTGCACATCACTGGATGACTGTTGGTGCGTTCATATTTGCTCTTGGAGTACTTATAACCTTTATAAACCTCATATTGGGTATGGTTAAAGGTGAGAAAGCGGATGCTAACCCTTGGGGTTCACCTTCCCTTGAGTGGTGGACTGCTTCACCACCTGCGCCTCATAACTTTGATAAGCTTCCCGAGGTAGATGAAGAGTGGCACCCCTACAACTACAAGAAGGCTTAAAGGGAAACTAAATATGCAAAATGAACCGCCCCTTCGGGGGCGGTTTTTTTATTTAAAGGGGGTGATTTGAAATGGACAAAGAAAAACAGAAAGCTGATAGGATTACAAAGCTGATAGGTTACTCGTTGTTGATGTTTGTTTTTCTTTCCTATATACTATGGATAATAACCACCTATCTGAAGAGGAGAGGTATGTTATGACAAAGATAATACTCTTTATAGCCCTTGTATCAACCTACGTCCTGATGGTTTTTGGCGGTATAGTTACATCTACTGGTTCAGGACTTGGATGTCCCGATTGGCCTCTATGTTACGGCACTTTCAATCCTCCTCCAAAAATGGATGCGTGGATAGAATGGGGACACAGACTGTTAGGTGCTAACGCGGGCTTATTTATACTCTTATCCTTTATAAGTGTTTGGAAAAATTACAAGGGTCTACCGCGTTTCACTATAGGCGTTGCACTTATAATGCTTATAGTGGAAGTTATTCTCGGTGGAGTAGTAGTATTAAGGGAGGCGCCTTTGCTTAGTGAAGTTGAACATATGGTTCTTACTTCTTCTCATATAATAGTGTCTACAATTATACTTGCTTTTATATCATTTACTTTATCCCTTATAGCTCACGAGAAAGGCGTGCCTATGCATGTGCCTTATGCTGTTCCTCTTTTCATTTTAGTATACATACAAATAATAATAGGGATAATAGTAAGATATACACAGTCTGGGCTAGCTTGTCCCGATTGGCCTACATGCCAGGGCCATATAATACCTCCCTTTGATAATTTCAATGTGTTTATTCATTTTCTTCATAGGATAGTAGCTTATGCCTTGGTTATCTTTACCGGTTATTTAATGTTTAAGGAGTTGAACCCGAGAACGGGTATAACCTTTACACTTGTGGTCGCCCAGATGCTGTTCGGTATAATGAGTGTATTTTCTGGTTTGTTCCTACCGATAGTGTTTCACCACATACTTCTGGGATTTTTCCTTTTGGCTTGGGTTTCTTTCATAACAGCGCCCTATTTGTTCCCTAAGGGTGTTCAAGGGGAAGTTAGGGCATGAGCCTTCATAAGGTGGCGTATTATAAGAACACTCTAAAAGATCATGTTGTTTTAACAAAGCCCGGTATTGTAGCACTTGTCCTTGTCACTACACTTACCGGTATATATCTTGCCAATAGGGGATTACCGGATCCCTTTTTGGTTTTCTGGACACTTATTGGTACCGGTTTTGCCGCAGCAGGTTCTGCTGTTTTAAATAACTTCATCGATAGGGACATTGACAGGTTGATGGAAAGGACAATGTCAAGACCGACCGCTCAAGGTACTGTAAACCCGTGGATAGCTCTGTTTATGGGTTCGTCATTTATCCTGTTATCATTTTTTATCCTCTCTCACTATGTTAACCTTATATCCGCTTTTCTTGCCTTCCTTGCCGCTTTTATATATGTAGTTCCCTATACTATTGTTACAAAGCGCAGGACCGAGTATGCGACTGAGATAGGCGGTATAACGGGAGCTTTACCGCCCGTTATAGGGTACACCGCTGTATCGGGGAATATAAATCTTGAGGCATTTATCCTATTCTTGATAATGTTTATATGGCAACCGCCTCACTTTTGGGTGCTTGCCCTTAAGTACAGGGAGGATTACAGGAGAGCAGGTGTTGCTACCCTTCCAGTATCAAGGGGAGTTAGGGAGACAAAGCTTAGAACCTTGTTTTATACCTTGCTTCTCCTTCCCGTAACACTCCTTCCCTACTATATGAATATGGCTGGCACTATTTACTTATACGGTGCAATAGTTTTGAACATCATTTATATAGTCATGACCATAAGGTTTGTACTCTCAAAGAAAGAGGTGGACATGAAACTATTTTTCTACTCCATTTTTTACCTTGCAAGTATATTTACCTTGATGGTTATTGATATGGTAAGGCTATGAACGGTATGGAAAGATACTGGTTTATCCTTTCTATAATTTCCATAGGAACTGGGGGATTTTTTGCTTTTCTTGTTGCAATGAGCAGGACACCTTTCGGTCACAGTATCTTTCCTGAGGATTATTTTTATCACGCCCTTGTGGGCCATGTAGATCTTGCTATAGTTATGTGGCTCATGTCTTTTACACTTTTGCTGTGGACAAAGCTTTTCGGAGAAGTTATATACGAAAAAGCGCTCCTTTTTATGGCATATCTCGGGTACATTTTGATAGCTCTATCCTGTTTCTTTGCCTTGGGTGAACCCATTCCCAACAATTATGTTCCCGTTATAGTTCATCCTTTGTTTTTTACAGGTATAGGTTTATTTATTATTTCTTTTTCCTTAAAAACCTTTTTCTACATTAATGAGGCCAAGGAAGGTATATTTAGCTCTGATCCCTTAATTAACTGTGCATCCGCAGGTGTTTTTATATCTCTTCTTATGATAGTTTCTTATATCTTTTCCTTCTTTAAAGCAGGCTCTCCTTCTGAACCTCTCCTTTATTTTGAAAGATTTTTTTGGATCCCTGGTCACATACAGCAATTTTTGAACGGTTCTTTACTCCTTATGGCTTGGTACTATCTGATTTCATTAGAAGGTAAAAGTATAGAGTTAAATATTATGAAATACATAAACACAATATTTATAATTTTTTCGTTAATAACTTTTTCCCTGCTATTTGTTTTTGAAGATCCCATAAGCAAAGATGCAAAACTGTGGGCTGAAATATCCTACGCTATAGGTTTGGGCATTCCCATATTTGTACACACCCTTAATATCCTTAAAAACTTTAAACCTTCCCTTAGCGTTTTTTCCGTTTCACTTGTCTTTTCCTTCTTGCTTTATTACTTAGGTATTTTGATAGCATATTTGGGTCTTAGCAACGATCTGAGGGTACCTGCGCACTATCACGGGGCTGTTACAAGTATAACCATAGCCCTTATGGCTATATCCTATAATCTTCTCAGGGAATACGGTTACAGAAAGGTTATAGGTAAAATTCCTAAAATTCAACCTTACTTTTATGGAATAGGAATGATACTTTTTGTTTTGAGTCTTTATTGGGCGGGTAGGGGTGGTGCGCCACGTAAAACCTATGGTGTTGATTTTACGGATGACCCATCCGTTATAATATCATTGACCCTTATGGGTATAGGTACGGTATTGGCTGTTTTGGGAGGTGTAATGTTTGTTGTTTATATGCTAAGCTCCCTTATATCACGGGAGAGGGTAGGTGTAAATGAAAAAGCGGGATGATGTTGCCATAGCAATAGCGGTGGCTATTGTTCTGTTTGTTCTTATATCTTTTTTCGTTACTTTTCTTGTATCTTTTGTGCTCAGGAATTATTCGGGAGAATAAGTTATAATGTAAGCAAATGAAAGAAATACTTATATATCTCAGTTTAATAACCATAGCTATCAGTGGTTTGTCTATAATTGCTGGCATAATATTTATTCTCTTTGGAAAAAAACAGTGGCACCACAGGGCAATGATAAGTGCATGTATATTTGCAATAATATTTGTGGTGCTTTATGTTATAAGGACCATGATAATACCTACAAAACCCTATGAAGGTCCAATGAAAGGTTTATTCTCCTTTATTTTATGGTCACACACTATTCTTGCTATAATTAACTTCCCCCTGGCTGTAGTAACAGTGAGGTATGCCTTTAAAGAAAATTTTGAAAAGCACAAAAAAGTTGCGCCTATTACCGCCCTTGTCTGGATATATGTTGCCATCACAGGGTGGCTCATTTATATATTCAATCTGATAGCATAGGGAGCTTTATAAGATGGCATTAAAGAATTTTATAAAAAAGAAGGAAACAGAGACCTTAGCTGAAAATAAAGGAGTAAAGATAAGTGTCAGGAATCTTAATTTTTACTACGGCACCAATCATGTGTTGAAGGATATAAGTATGGATATTCACGAGAAAAAGATCACTGCCATTATAGGACCTTCGGGTTGCGGTAAAACCACATTGCTAAGATGTTTTAACCGAATGCATGATCTTTATCCGGGCAACAGGTATGAAGGGGAGATAATTCTTTATCCTGACGGTATAAACATCATAGGTAAAAACATAGATCCTATAAGGATAAGGATGAGGATAGGTATGGTTTTTCAAAAGCCCAATCCCTTTCCCAAGAGTATATTTGAGAATGTGGCTTACGGTCTGAAACTTAAAGGTATAAAAGATAAGGAAGTTATATATGAAAAGGTAAAGGATGCCTTGGAAGCTTCAGCCTTGTGGGATGAGGTAAAGGACAGGCTTAACGATAATGCCTATTCTTTATCAGGTGGGCAACAACAAAGATTATGTATAGCAAGGGCAATAGCTCCAGAGCCGGAAGTATTGCTTTTTGATGAACCTACATCCGCTCTTGATCCCATATCTACTGCAAAGATAGAGGAGCTTGTTGTTGAACTTAAAAAAAGGGTTACTATCATTATTGTAACCCATAATATGCAACAGGCTGCTAGGGTTTCAGACTACACAAGTTTTATGTATATGGGTGAGCTTATAGAGTTCGGTTCAACGGAGAAAATATTTACGAAACCGGAGAATAAACTGACAGAGGATTATATAACCGGCAGATTTGGTTAACTTCCTCTTTCTTCAATTATAAATTTCAATGGAGAATTTAAAATTTTTGTGTATTCACGGAATTTTCGTTCAAAGAATTTAAGGTAGTTCTGCTTCCATCCTTCCCTGTAATTTGTTATAAGTACAAAGGTTGGAGGTTTTACTGCCTTTTGGAATGAAAAGAATACTTTAACTTCCTTATTTTTATATACAGGTGGCTTCTTTTCTCTCAGTATTTTTCTTATTGCATTATTTACCGCTGATGTTTTAAGCTTTTTTGTGTAATCATTATACACCTCCACAGCACTGCTGAGAATATGTTCTACATTTTCACCTTTTAGTGCGCTCACATACACAAGGGGAGCGTATTCAACAAAGAAAAGCTCTCTTCTTATATATTTTGTAAGTTCTTCATAAGAACCGTTGCAAAGGTCCTTTTTATTTACAACTATTATAAGTCCCTTTTTCCTTCTTTCTATAAGTCCGGCAAGTCTTTTGTCTTGTTTAGTTACACCCTCCGTGCAGTCTATGACGAGGCATACTATATCCGACTTTTCTATAGAATCAATAGCTCTGCCCACCGCGAAGAATTCAACGCCATACTCAACCCTTGAAGGTCTCCTTATTCCCGCGGTATCAACGAGTAAAAAATCCTTGTCCCTCCAATTAAAGGGTATATCTACCGCATCCCTCGTTGTACCCGCTTCCGGTGATACTATAACCCTTTCTTCCTTTAAAAGCGCATTAATCAGAGAAGACTTGCCCGTATTAGGTCTTCCTACGAAGGATATCTTTATGTATTCCTTTTTTTCACCGCCTCCCGTTCCTATTCTTTCCGTTATTATGTCAAGCAGTTCCGCAACACCTTTACCGTGCTGTGCTGAAACAGGTACTAGGGGTTCAAATCCGAGCCTGTAGTACTCTGACAATACTTTATGGTCCGGATCGCTATCTATCTTATTTACTACAAGTATCACCTTATCCCTGTATCTTTGAAGCAGTCTTGAAATTTCCTCATCCGTAGAAGTTATTCCTTCTCTTCCGTCAACCATAAAGAGTATTACACTTGCCTTATCAAGCTCTTTAACAACCTTCTCCCTTATCTTTTGTAGGAACCAATCTTTTTCTTCTGGCACCATACCTCCCGTATCTACTATGGTAAATTTCTTGTTTTTCCACTCTGCTGTTTCTTCTATAACATCCCTTGTAACTCCGGGAAGGTTGTGTACTATACTTTTCCTTTTCCCAGAAATTTTATTAAAAAGGGTTGATTTCCCCACATTGGGTTTTCCTACTATAACTACCCTGTTTGATTCCATGTTTATTGTATTATAGGGAAATATGAAAGGTGTTATACTGACAGGCTTCGGAGGAACAGAAAAACTTGAGTACAGAGAGGATATAGAAAGACCCTCTTTAAAACCAGGATATGTCCTTGTAAGAATAAAGGCTGTTGCCCTCAATCATCTTGACCTTTGGGTGAGGATGGGTGCCTTGAGCATAAAACCTGAACTTCCGCATATCCTTGGCTCGGATATAAGCGGAGTTGTAGAAATGGTCGGAGAAGGAGTGGAGGGAATACAAGAGGGTGAGGAGGTTATTATTATCCCTTCCCTGTCCTGCGGAAGGTGTTATGAATGTCAAAGGGGTGATGATAATCTTTGTAAATACTATGATATTATAGGTTTGAGAAGTAAGGGCGGGTATGCGGAATTTATAAGCGTTCCCGCAAGGAATATAATAAGGAAGCCTTCAAATCTCTCCTTTGAAGAAGCATCAAGTTATCCCCTTACCTTTTTAACCTCATGGAACGCCGTTGTTACAAGGGGAAGATTGAAAGCTGGACAAACATTATTCGTATGGGCGGGATCCTCAGGTATAGGCGTAGCTTCAATACAGATAGGTAAGCTTCTGGGAGCAACTGTTATAACAACCGCGGGTACTGAGGAAAAAATGAGGAAATGTAAGGAGATAGGAGCTGATTATGTGTTTAATCATTACACCCAGGATGTTGTAAAGGAGGTTTTGTCCCTTTTTCCGGATGGAGTTGATGTTGTTGTTGATCATGTAGGTGAAAGGACCTTTGATAGAAGTATATCAATACTCAAAAAAGGAGGTGTTCTTTCCTTTCTTGGGACTACAACGGGGGACAGGGGAGAGTTCAGCCTCAGGTACGCCTTCGTGAGGCAGATAAGTTTGAAGGGTGTTTATATGGGAAGAAGATCTGACCTTTTTACAATAACCAAGTTGTTTTCGGAAGGAAAATTTAAACCCGTTATTGATAGAATATTTGACCTTAAGGATGTAAGGCATGCCCATAAGTATCTTGAGGGGTCAAGACATTTCGGAAAGATTGTATTGAAGGTAAGTTGATGGAAAAATTTGAAGAATGGTTAAGACTGCCTGAGGTAAAAAACAGACTTATTGATTGGGAATACACCCGCAGAAAATTTTTCCAGTTTATGGAGAAACATCCGAATAAGGAGAGGATATCATCTTATCTTAACAAAAGGAGATTTATGCTACTCCTTGATCTTCTAGATAAATCCGCCTGTATAAGTAGATTTCTTCTGTCTCACCCTGAGGACTTTGAACCTACCATAGACAGACTTTGGTACAGGATTAAGAGCAAAGAAGAGTATTTAATAGAGATAAAGGAGGTGGTCGGGGATAACAAAGAGGATGGAGTAATTTCAGAAAAGCTTGCTTATTATAGACACAGAGAATTGATGAGGATTTTCTCAAAAGAAATCCTTAATGTTATGCCCCTTGAGGATATATTAAGGGAATATTCCTACCTTGCGGATGCCCTTCTTGAATTTGCATATTTGATAGCTATTGATAGAGCAAAATCACGGTACGGCACACCTTTGGATGAAAAGGATAGAGAGGCTAAGGGAGCAATTATAGGTCTTGGCAAGCTTGGAAGTGAAGAGCTTAACTACTACTCTGATATTGATATTATGTTTATATATTCATCTGATAAGGGTAAGGCGGGTAATCTGTCTCTTCCAGAGTTTTTCTCAAAGGTATTTGAACATGTAGTCAGGCTCTTAACCGCAAATACACGGGAGGGTGTACCTTATAAGGTTGATCTTGATCTCAGACCCTTCGGGAAAATGGGAGCTATAGCGGTTTCTTTGAGAACAGCAGAGCTTTATTATGAATCTTACGGCAGGACATGGGAGAGGTTTGCACTTCTTAGAGCAAGACCTGTGGCGGGAGATGAGGAACTAGGCATTAGATTCATGAAAGAGGTTGTTGATCCCTTTGTTTACAGGAAATCAGTTGATTACAGTGTTATAGAGGAGATAAGGTTTATAAAGTCAAAGATAGATGCTGAAGCAAAGGGAAGGATATTAAAGGATTTTGATGTTAAGAAGGGAAGGGGTGGTATAAGAGAACTTGAGTTTGCGGTTCAGACCCTTATTCTGCTTTTAGGGGGTAGATTTCCTTTTTTAAAGGAGGGGAATACCTTTAGGGCTATATGGAAACTACACCAGAAGGGTGTATTTTCCTCCGAGGAGGTTGCTTTCTTGGAAGAAGCTTATACATTCTTGAGGAGGCTTGAACACAGGATTCAACTTTTGGGATGTATACAGACTCAGAGACTGCCCGCTAAAGATATAGAAACAGTTGCAAAGGCTATGGGGATGAATAGGGAGGAATTCACAGAAAAGTTGGACAGGTATAGGAACGGTGTATTTGAAATATTCAAAGGGGTCTTATCCGCAAAGAGAGAGGAGGACCATGACCCCTTAAGTGAAGCCATACTGAGTATGGATAGGGTTGCAGGAGAAAGATTGCTTAAAGAGAAAGGGTTTAAGAATCCTTCCCGCGCTTTTACGCTCCTTTGTTCCTATATTCACGGCAAGCCTGGTCTAAGGCTTTCTGAAGAAGAAAGAAGAAAGCTTATGGACAGGATACCTTTTATCGTTGATGCCCTGTCTTCCAAGGCTAATCCGGATGAAGCCCTTGCAAATCTTGATAAGCTGATGTCAAGTTATAACGGAAAGTACATAATTAATTCGGACAGATATAAGGACCTGATAAATTTCCTTGCGGATGTGTTTTCTTTATCTTCCTATCTCTCAACTGTAATAGGCAGATACCCTGATCTGCTTGAGGATGTTCTAACCCTCTATCAGAATTTCCCTTCAAAGGAAGAAATAGTTTCCGAACTTGAAAAGTATAAGGTTTCTTTAGGTCTTTCCTCTGAGGATGTTCTCAGGAGGCTTAAGAGGGTATGGGAGGTAAGGATAGGACTTGTTTATTTGATGAAGGCGGAGGAAGAATATAGGAAGCTTGTTAGATTTTTTGAATCTCTAACCCTGCTTGCAGATGTTGTAATGGAGGAAGTGTGGAAGTTTCACGGCATGGGGAATATGCCTGTTCTTATGCTATCCCTGGGTAAATACGGTAGCAGGGAACTTAACTTCGGATCAGATCTTGACTTAGTTTTTGTGGCGGGTGATAAGGGAGATAGGGAGAATATAAGTGCTAATGTCCAGAACATAATAAGGTTCATTACACGTCATACATCGGAGGGTTATCTTTACGACGTGGATGTAAGGTTGAGACCCATGGGATCAAAAGGTGAAATATCGCCTTCCCTCGGTTTTTATAAGGTGTACTTTGAAAATCAGGCGCGGGTGTGGGAGAGATTTGCTTGGACAAGGGCAAGATATATAGCGGGTGATGAAGAGCTCTACGAAGAATTTGAAACCATCCTTCAAGATTTTCTTTTCGGTAAGCTGGTGGGGAGGGCTGAGCTAAGAGAGATGTATGATATAAGAATGAAGCTTGAGGAAAATGCTTTCAGAAAGAGGGGGTTCATAGATTTAAAGGCTGGAAAGGGGGGGTTAATTGATGCGGAATTTATAGTTCAATACCTTGTTTTGAAAGAAAAGATAAGGGAACCTTCTATTATAAAGGCTATGGATTTGTTGAAGGAAAAGTATGCCTTTGTGGAGGATCTTAAAGATATATATATGTTCTTAAGATTGGTGGAGACTAAATTGAGGCTATCAAAGGAGAGGGGCACATCCGTTATATCACCCAGGGATAAAGCGATCATAGCATCTTCCTTAAACATGGATGAGGGTGAATTTTTGAGGATACTAAATGAAAAAATGGGAGCCTTGCGGGAGATGTTCCTTTACCTCTTTAATTAAATATTTGTACTTTGCCTTATCTTTACAGCAAGCCTACTCTTTTCCTTGAGCGTTTCCGGGTCTATAAATTCATGGGCTATTGAATACAGCAGGTTGTTTTCTTTTTTTAGATGGTCCTCAAGTTTGTTGTTCAAGCTGTGAACAGCGGAAAATATTTTAGGTTTATTTCCCTCAAGTATAAGATTATTTATTTCTTTGAGAAGATTTTTTATCTCTTCGTGTTCCTTAAGTATAAGTTGCAGTGATGTAGCGGATGTACCCATCTTTTTAACAAGTTCGGGAAATAGGAGCTCCTCTTCCTCTCTAAGATGTATAAGTATTTCTCTTTTAAGTTCTTCAAACAATTTTTTAAGCATGTCAATATCGCTGTCCTTAAATGTTTCAATTGCATTGTAAAGTCTTTCTATCTTTGCATTTATTCCGTTGTGCTCTTCATACAACCTCTCTACAAGATTCATTTCCTTACCCCTCGGTATAATAAAATATGCCTAATTCCATGACGGGCAAAGGTAATTGTACCAAAATGTTATAATATTTGGTAGTCCCCGTAGCTCAGCAGGATAGAGCGCGAGATTCCTAATCTCGAGGTCGGCGGTTCGAGTCCGCCCGGGGACGCCATTATTCTTCTCCTGGTTCCCTTAAAAGCATTTCCCTTATAACCTTGTGTAAATCTTCACCTTCCACCACAACTCTGTAGACCGCTTCGCTAACCGGAGCGTAGATATTTTTGTCTTTTACTATAGAGTGTACCGCTTTAACTGTTTCAATTCCTTCAACGGTTTGATTTAGTTCCCTAAGTATCTCTTCTTTTTTCTTTCCCCTTGCTAGCATGAATCCAAAGGTTCTGTTTCTTGACAGATCGGAGGAAGCTGTAAGAAATAGATCTCCAGCTCCGGAAAGACCGTAAAATGTTTTTTCTTCCGCACCCAAGGAGACCCCTATCCTTGCCATTTCTTTCAAGCCTCTTGTTATAAGGGATGCCCTTGCATTGTTTCCTAATTCCAGACCGTCGGATATACCGCATGCTATGGCTATAACATTTTTAAGTGCTCCGCCCAGTTCTACCCCTTTAATGTCTCTACTCCTGTAAACCCTGAATGTTTCCGCATTTAGCTCCTTCTGTATTATCTTCCCCATTTCTTCATTTTCAGAAGCAAGTACAAGGGCTGTTGGAAGACCTTTCAAAACTTCTACCGCGAAGGAAGGACCAGAAAGCACATGTATTCTTGCACTTTCAAAGAGCCCCTTTATAATGTCTGAGATAAGTTTTTTGGATTTTACATCAATTCCCTTTGATGCTATTATCACATCCTTGTTATTAAGATCTATACTTTTAACGGACTCTTCTATAACCTGGGTAGGTAATGCGCATATTATCCTTTCTGAAAAATTCTCCGCATCCTTTATATCCGTTGTTGCTTTTATGTTTTCGGAAAGTTTGAAATCTTCAATGTAAGGATGTAATCCTCTGTTTATTCTTTCTACAGCATCTTTGTTTATGTCATATATAAGCACTTTTGAACCTTTTCTTGAAAGGTGTAGAGCAAGGGCTGTACCCCATCTTCCACCGCCCAGAACTGTGTATCTCATGCTGAAAATTATATTCCTAAATTTCTGATGGTTATTGCCTATTTATTAGATTAGAATTATCAATATAGGAGGTGGACATGCCGGGGAAAGTTCTCTTTGACTCTCCCGACCATAAAGTTTATATGTTTGACGAGCTTACACCTGCCAGTGCTGTTCAGTCAAATCAGTTCCTAATAGTTCACAAGGGAGAGGGTGTATTGCTTGACCCCGGGGGTCACAAGGTATTTGCGAAATTGCTTTCTGACATATCAAGTTATATACCCCCCAGTAATGTTAAATACATATTTCTCTCTCATCAGGATCCTGATATAGTTGCTTCACTTAACGGTTGGCTTATGACCACGGGAGCGGATGCTTTTATCTCAAAGTTGTGGATGAGATTCTTGCCCCATTTCGGTTTGGACAGTCAGTTGGAAGGAAGGCTCCACCCCATTGATGATAAGGGAACTGTTTTTGATCTTAACGGTTGTACGCTTTATATACTACCCGCTCATTTTCTTCACTCCCCCGGTAACTTTCAAATTTATGATCCCGTGGGTAAAGTTTTATTCTCAGGTGATTTGGGTGCTTCCTTAGGCATTGATTATTATGAGGTATCCGATTTTGAATCACATAAAAAGTATATGGAATTTTTCCATAGAAGATATATAGCTTCTGGGAAGGTTTGTAAGCTATGGGCTAGAATGGTAAGAAGTCTTGATATAGACATCATAGCTCCTCAGCACGGAGCTATATTCAGAGGCAAGGAAATGGTTGAAAAATTTATAAACTGGATTGAAAATCTTGAATGCGGTGTTGATCTGATGGGTGAAGCAAACTATAGAGTACCCTCTTAGAGTGTAAAATCTGCACCCAGGTAAGTTTTTTTTACCTTTTCATTTTTTACAACTTCAGGCGGTGGACCTTCCGCTATTATTCTACCTTCTGATATTATATAAACTCTGTCCACCAGTTTTATTGTCTCTCTCACATTGTGATCCGTTATAAGAACACCTATATTTTGGTGTTTAAGATCTTTTATGAGTGTTCTTATTTCCTGAACAACTATAGGGTCAAGACCTGCAAAAGGTTCGTCGAGAAACAAAAATCTGGGGTTGGAGATAAGACTTCTTGCTATTTCTAGCCTTCTCTTTTGCCCACCAGATAGACTCCCTGCCTTTTGGTCTCTTAGGCGTGATATACCGAAGTCTTCAAGTAGAGTTTCTGCCTTTGCTATTAGTTCTTCACGACTCTTTTCAAAAAATTCAAGGAATATAAGAAGGTTTTCTATTACTGTCAGGTCTTCAAAAAGTGTATGTTCCTGGGGTAAAAAGGATATGCCCTTTCTTGCTCTTTGGAATGGTGGTAGATGTGTTATGTCTTCTCCGTCCAAGGTTATACTTCCTTCCTCAATTTTTGTAAATCCTATTATTGAATTAAAAAGTGTCGTTTTACCCGCTCCGTTTGGTCCGAGCAGGCCTACAACTTCACCTCTTTCAACATACATAGATATACCTTTAAGTATGTATCTTCCTTTATAGGACTTTTTAATATTGCTTATATTCAGCATTGTTTTATAATTATAAGGCTCTATGTTCAAAAATCCTGTGTATATTCACGGTTATGCTTTTTCTTCAAGAATATTTAGGGATTTTGCTGGTATTAAAATAGATCTGCCTTTTCACGGCAAATCCGTCCTGCACTATCAGGATCTAACCTCACTCGCTCGGGCAATTGGTCTAGCTTTACCTTGCAAGCACGATGTTGTGGGCTGGTCCATGGGAGCATCCTTATCTTTGTTGATAGCTTTTTTATTTCCTTCAAAGGTTAACAGAATAATATTGATAGGTGCAACACCTTGCTTTTCTAAGGCATGGAGGGAATCAAGGATTAGGGCGTTTTTAAAGGGTCTAAGCGCAGGTAAAGAGGAATTAATTGAAAACTTCAGGATGACCGCCTTGGGGAAGTCTTTTAAAGACAGTATGGATATTAAAGGTTCTTACAAGTTGTTGAAGGATTTCATAGAAGTTGATCTTTCTCATATTCTTCCGCATATTTACCAGGAAGTTATCATTGTACATGGTGTAAGTGATCCCATAGTTCCTGTTAAGGAAGCTTTCAAGCTTGCTAACCTGTTGAAAAACGCTAGATTAAAAATTTTGCCCGGAGGTCATTTTCCTGTAAGGAATGAAAAAGATCTTATCTCTGCGGTTTTCTAAAGCTGTTGATACATACAATAAGTGGGCGTTACCACAGAGGAAATCTGCACTTATTCTATCTTACCTACTTAATGAGGCAAGTGGTAAGATTCTTGATGTGGGTTGTGGTACTGGATTTGTGTCTGAGAATATCGGATCCTCCGATATTATAGGCGTTGACATATCTTTTCCCATGTCGGTGTATTTCAAGGAAAGATTCGGAAAAGCTGTTGTAGGTGATTGTGAATATCTCCCTTTCAAGGATAAAAGCTTTGATTGGGCTGTTAGTAACTTTGTTCTCCACTGGACAGATGTGGATAAGTCTATAGGGGAAATGATAAGGGTTTCAAAAAAGGGCATCGGGGTTGCAATCCCTATAGGAGGGAGTGTAAAAGCTTTCGGCTTTCCGTTCCCCGCGGAAGATAAAGTGCTGGGACTACTTACCTCTTATGGATGCATAATAGACAAGTGGTTCATAAGGGATATTGATATACCTTACAGGGGTTGGGATATACTTAGATTTTTCCATTATACGGGTACTTCTTACAATCCTAACGGTCTTGTTACATTTTCAAGACGTAAGCTTGAGGAGAAAATAAGGAATATGACGAGTTTATATTTTAGGGTGCTTTTCTTTTTGTGTAAAATTAAATCATGAGGAGGAAAATATTTATGTCACTTGTTTTTTCTTTTATAGCTGTTCTCTTTATAGGATTTTATAGTTGCACAGCAAATCCTGCCAACGGCAAGGTTGAAGGGGAGATATTACAAGAAAATAAGGAAGAATCTGTGGAAGAAACAGTAATTACAGGAAATTCTGTGCTTGCGAGCTTTGAAAAGGAGCTTACGGAGATTGTCAGAAAAGTTTCACCATCTGTAGTTACCATATTTGCAACTCAGGAGGCGAGGGACGGATTCTTTGATGATTTTGATTTTCCCTTTCCTTTTCCTTTTGATGTTCCACGCAGGAGGAGATCATTAGGTTCAGGTGTAATAGTTAAATACGATGAAGATAAAAATATATTTTATATTCTTACAAACAACCACGTTGTGCAAAACGCAGATGTTATAAGGGTAAGTTTTGACAGGCATACGGAAAAGAGGGGAAAGTTAGTAGGGAGGGACCCTAAAACGGATATAGCGGTTATTGAGGTGGATGCGGAGGGCATAAGTAATCCAAAGGGTAGAGTCGCTAGGTTGGGAAATTCTGACAAAGTGAGGGTGGGTCAGGTAGTGATAGCTATAGGTAACCCTTACGGACTTGAGAGAACTGTTACGGTAGGTGTAGTTTCCGCCCTCAGAAGGAGTATAGGTATAACACAATATGAGAACTTTATACAGACGGATGCTCCCATAAATCCCGGTAATTCCGGCGGTCCGCTGATTAATATAAGGGGAGAGGTGATAGGTATAAATACAGCCATAGTGGCAGAAGGGCAGGGTCTTGGGTTTGCTATACCAATAAACCTTGCCAAGTGGGTGATGGAGCAGCTGATAGAAAAGGGTGAAGTTGTAAGGGGATGGCTCGGCGTTATAATTCAGGAGATAACGCCAGAGATTGCGGAAGCGATAAATGTTAAGGAGGGTATTCTTATAGCCCAGGTTATGAAGGACAGCCCTGCGGAAAAGGCTGGGTTGAAAGTTGGGGATATAATAATAGAACTTAACGGTGAAAAGATAGATAGTGTCAGGGATTTGCAACTTAAGATAATGAAAACTCCTCCAGGTACGGAGGTAAGTCTTACCGTCCTGAGAAAGGGTAAGAAAAAGGTTATAAAGGTTAAGGTTGGTAGGTTGCCGGAGAGAAAGGTAAGGGTTTATGATAGGGAGCAGGGTAAGAATCTTGGTATTAATATAAGAAATTTGACACCTGAAGAAAAAGCGAAATATGGACTTGAGGGGGGTGTAAGGGTAATAGCAGTGGCTCCGGGCAGTCTTGCATACTACAGCGGTCTCAGGCCTGGTGACATTATCATATCCGTCAACAATAAACTCGTTGAGGATGTTGACGAATTTATATCTATGGTGGAGGATCTTAAGGATGCGGGTCGCAGTAAAGCCCTTTTACTTGTAAGGAGGGGAGATACGAACATATACCTTGTTTTAAGGTTGAGGTGATGTCATGCTTTCAGATACAGAACAAGAACTTATTAATCAGTATTTAAAAAAGATTGCTAAGATTCCTCTGCTTACACCTGAGGAGGAGAAGGAGCTTGCCTACAGGGCAAGAAAGGGGGACAAGGAAGCACTGCAAAAGCTTGTTGAATCAAATTTAAGATTTGTTATAAGTGTTGCAAAGCAGTATATAGGTTACGGGCTACCCCTTTCCGAACTTATAGCTGCGGGCAATTTGGGTCTTCTTGAGGCTGTCAAGAGGTTTGATCCTGACAGAGATGTAAAGTTTATATCTTACGCTGTTTGGTGGATAAGACAGGCAATTATGCAGGCCCTATCTCAGCAAACAGGTGCTGTAAGGATTCCCCTAAAGCAGTCTCACCTTATAAGCAGGATAAGTAATGTTTACAATGAGCTTATACGTCAACTTGAAAGGGAACCCACTCCAGAGGAGGTGGCGGAGAAACTAAGTAAGGATATTATAGCCAAGGAACTTTCCAAGGAGTTGGGCAGACAGCCCACGGAAACTGAAATTGAAGAGGCTTTTAAAAAGGAAGGCTATAAAATTTCTCCCCAAGAGGTTGAAAAGTGTTTGCAGGTTTGCAGGATACCCCTTTCGCTTGATGTACCTGTTGGCGATAATGAAGACACATTTTTCATTGATTTTCTTACAAAGCATGGAACCGCGGAAGTGGAGGAAACAATAGTTAGGGAGGCTATGAGTAAGGAAATATACGATATACTTGAAAAGTTACCTGAAAAAGAGAGAAAGGTTATAGAGCTCAGGTTCGGTCTTAGGGGTGGAGAGCCAAAAACTTTGAGGGAGATAGGGGAGATTATGGGAGTCTCGCGAGAGAGGGTAAGACAGCTTGAAACAAGAGCTTTGAGAAAACTCAGAAGCCTTGCTATGAAAAGGCACTTAAAGGACTTTTTAAGTTAGAAATGGAGGGTGTGGGATGGACAGGAGGGGTTTTCTAAAATTTGTAGGAATATCAGCGGGCTTGTTTATAGGTAGTGTGTCTTTTAGTAGGGATTTGATAAATATACCAAAGCCTTCTCCCAAATCTCCCAGGGTTGTAGTTGTAGGAGCTGGATGGTCGGGGCTTACGGTTGCAAAGTATATCAAGAAAGGGAACCCTTCCGTGGATGTTGTTCTTGTTGACAAAAGGGCTCACTTCTTTTCCTGTCCTGTTAGTAACCTGTGGCTTGTTGACATAGTGCCACTTGAGATGCTTGTTCACAGCTATCTTAAAGCTGCGGATACCTATGGGTACCACTTTTTACAGGCTACAGTGATTGATATAGATAGGAACAAGAGAAAAGTTTATACAGATAAGGGTGTTATTGACTACGACTTTCTTGTTCTTGCTCCCGGTATAGACTACGATTATGAAAGATGGAATATTAAGGATCCTAAGGAGCTTGAGATAGCGAGAACGAAGTATCCCCCCGCTTTTATACCTGGCTCGGAGCATATTTACCTCAAAAGGAAAATCCACAATTTTGAAGGAGGAGAGTTTTTAGTAACTGTTCCGCCGGGTCTTGACTACAGGTGCATACCAGGCCCCTACGAGAGGGCTACCCTTATAGCATGGTTTTTTAAGAAAAACAAAGTTAAGGGTAAAGTTATACTCGTGGATCCTCACTCGGATCCTCCCGTTAAGGCAAAAGGTTTCCATTATGCGTGGGATAAGATTGTTAAAGGTTACATTGATTACTATCCCAATGCGGATATAAAGTATGTGGATGTTATTAACAGAAAGGTGCGTACGGAGGTTTATGGTGATATAGACTTTACCGACGGAAATATATATCCACCTTGTAGAGTGGCTGACATTGTTTATAAAATCGGTGGTGTGAAGAAAGGCGAAAGGTGGGCTAATATAGATCCCTTGAAGTACAACCTTATAGGGGATGAGCGTGTTTTTATTTCGGGTGATGCAAGAAATCAACCTTTTTCAAAAAGCGGTAATACCGCTGTAACTGAGGCAAAGTATGTAGCAAGGAGGGTACTGGCCTCAATAGAGGGTAAGGATATTCCCTATAAGCCTCCGATGACCCTCTGTTACTCAGCGGTTGATGGAAATAAGGCGGTTTGGGTAAGGTTGACATATAAATATGAAAATGGGCAATTCAGTTTTGCAAGTGTAAGAACGGATGAGAAACCTTCCCAAAAGAACTTTAAGGCCTATATAGCATGGGCTAAGGCACATTACAAGGATATGCTTGCTGCGGATTTATGAACAGGAGAGATTTCCTGAAAACTTGCGGTTTAATATGTTTATTAATAGAAGGTAAAATAGCCTTTTCCAGTTCCACACCTGGCGTAAGCTTCAAAAGGAAAGTGCCTTTAAAAAGGGAAGACGGAGATCCCTTTAACATAAAATATGTTAAGAGGTATGAACCATATATATTCTTCTATCCCTACGCTTCCACACCTTGCCTACTTGTTGATGTAGGTAGGAAGGCAGAAGGGGGTATAGGTAAGGGTAGCGGTATAGTATCTTTTTCCCTTATCTGTCCCCATCAGTGGACTTTTCCTACTCCTTCCGAGACCTTTATAACTTACTACGGTCCGGATGAGACCTCCTTAGTTGATAGGGGTAATGTAATTCAATGCTGTGTACATATGTCCGTTTTTGATCCTTTGAAAGGTGGAGAAGTTATTGATGGACCAGCAGATTATCCCCTTGCAAGAATTCTGCTTGATACCGATAAGGAGGGAAACCTTTATGCGGTGGGTGTGGAAGGTAAGGACCAATTTCATGAATTCTTTCAAGCTAATCGCTCCACATTGAAAAGGCTCTACGGTTCACTTAAAAAGGCTAAGGAGATAGTTAAAGAGAGTAGGGTTATAAGGCTTAAGGATTATACGGGAGAAGAGATAAAATGTTGATTATGAGATAAGGGTAAGCCCTTTCTTCTTTGCTGTTAGAATAGCCCTTTGGTATTCATCATATCTTATTCTTCTGTTTATCTCCTTATATTTGTATGCCTTGTAGAAGGGCCTGTACTGATCCATTATATTAACCGCGGTGTTAGGGGATAGATCCTTTAGAAAATCAAGTATTTTTTCTGTTGATTCACCCATGTCGGGAAGTATAAGATGTCTTATTAGGAGACCCTTATAGGCGATACCCCTCTCGTCTGTTTTCAAGTCTCCTACCTGCCTGTACATCTCTTTGATGGCATCTTTTGCAACTGACGGATAGTCCTTTACCTTTGAGTATGTTTCTCCTTCTTTTTCTTTCCAGTATTTAAAGTCTGCAAGGTATATGTCAACTATACCTTCAAGGAGTTTTAAGGTTTCAAGGGAATCATAGGAGGATGTGTTGTAAACTATGGGTATTTTTAATCCTTTTTCTACTGCGATCAGTAGTGCTTCAAGAATTTGGGGTACAACATGGGAGGGGGTAACAAGATTTATGTTGTGGCAACCCGCTTCTTGAAGATAGAGCATTATATGTGCAAGCTCTTCCGGGGACTTTTCTTCACCCTCTCCGAACTGGCTTATAGTATAGTTTTGACAGTAAACACATTTCATATTACAGTAGGAGAAAAATATAGTTCCGCTCCCATTAAAACCCCTTATGGGAAACTCCTCTCCCAGATGGGGAAAGAAAGAGGAAACTATAGCATACCTACCTGTTTTGCACTTTCCTTTTTCATCCTTAAGTCTGTTAACACCGCAGTTATGCGGACATACCCTGCATTCTTCAAGCATGGAGAGGGCTTTCTCCACCCTCTCCTTAAGTACACCCGATCTGTAAAGATCAACATAAGAAGGAAATTTAAACATCAAGGTGATTGGGGTACTTTTATAACTATAAACTCAACCCTCCTGTTGGTCAACCTGCCTATAGGGTTATCATTTGTTTCTATGTATCTTTCTTTACCAAAGCCTACAATATCTATCTTGTCCTCAGGTACACCTTTGCTTACAAGATATTTTTTAACACTCTCCGCCCTTTTATAGGCAAGTTTAACATTGTAATCCTTCGGTCCTATGTTATCGGTGAATCCTTCTATCCTTATCCTGAAGTATGGGTTCTGCTTTATGGTTTTTACAACCTCATTAAGGATGGGTATGTATTCACGCTTTATATTGTATTTGTCAAAATCAAAGTGTATCCTTGCTGTGATCTTTAAGGGTTCTTCAACAAGTTCTTTTTTCTCTACCTCTTCCTTGGCAGGAGGAGGAGGCTCTACTTTTATTTCCCTTTGTGTTACCTTTATTTCTTCTGCTTTCTTTTTCTCCTCTTCTCTCTTCTTCTTAATTGACTCGGGCACTTCCACAGTAGGCGTCTTTCCTGTGTAACATTCAAGACCGTTCTCTATAGCTATTTTTACTTTACCTTCCGCTTTAAGACTTTCTGTGTTTGCTTCATTGAAAAACTTAAGCACCAAAGCTGGATTTGGATTTTCAAGGCTTATTTCATATACGAGTGCGTCATAAAAGGCTTCCGCTCTGCCAAGCTCTACTGGTGCACATCTTTCTCCCTTGTTTTTGCGGGCAAAATTTATTCTCTGAGTCAAATTGTAAAGATCTACATTCAGCTCTTTCGCCTTCTTTACAAGCTCTCCGAATTCTTCTTGGCTTTTAATGTCAATGGGCGTTAACTTTTCCTCTCCTTCATAGACCGCACTTATTGCAAGTGACACTATATTCATAGTCCTTATGGCGAATATCTTGGAGCCTATATCATCAACTTCCGCGGCAAGCTCTGCGGATATAAGCTTATAGGATCGTGCCTTAGAATAAAGATAAGGAGCCTTTTCATCAGCATCAATATCATAAGCCTTTTTTATGGCTTTTTGGGCTTCATCAATACCTTGGGTAACCCTAAAGTTGTACCCTTTTCCGAACACTGTAAGGGAAAAGGACAGTAACAGACACAAAATTGTGGTTCTCATTACAGCTCCCTCCATAATACTATCATCGTCAGCATATAATTTAATTTAACATGGAGGTATAAAAATGGTCAGATATTTATGCTTAATCGCATTTACCCTTTTGTTAATTCAGCTCGGATTTTCAAAGCCCGAAGGTCAAATCCTGTTTGAGAAAAATTGTTTAAAATGTCATGGGGAAAACAGCAGGAAGCCCCTCTCTTATCTTAAAAGGGAATACAAGGGTAAGCCGGATGAAATAAAAGAGCTGGCTAAGAGATGCCCGTGGGCAAGGGGTCTTTCTGACAAGGAAATTGACATAATATCAAAGTGGCTTGCAGGTGTGAAGTGATATAATATGTTTCCCCATGCCTTGGAATAAGGAGGAGATATTGAAGAAATACAGGGTGGATGAAATAGATTCCAAATTACTTGTTAATGAACTTGAGCGTAAGTTGAGGGAAGTTCCGCCTACCATGGAGTATCTCAGAAATCTTATACTTGATATAAGACTTTTCTATAGGATAATTACAGATCCAGAAAATAATATATCTCCAGAAGCAAGGAGAGATATACTTTCCGCAATTAATTATTTTTTAGAGGATGAGGATACTATACCCGACTGGATACCCCTTATAGGCTATATTGATGATTCAAAGATTGTAAAGTATGTGAAGGAGAAACACAAGGAAGAGATAGAAGCCTATCTCAGGAGTAAAGAAAGGCAGTTTATAACAAACTATATCTAAGGTATGCTTTTATATATACTTAGAAGACTTATTCATGCTATACCTACAATTATAGGTGTTACCTTCATATCCTTCCTTATAATAAAGCTGGCCCCGGGTGATTATCTTGATCAGCTTAAGATGAATCCCCAAATCTCTCCGGAAACCATAGAGAGGTTAAGAAAGCTTTACGGATTGGATGAACCCCTTCTTATCCAGTACCTGAAGTGGCTTAAATCCGCTATATTTTTTGATCTCGGATATTCCTTCCAATATCATGCTCCCGTAACACAACTTATATGGGAAAGGATCCCGAACACCCTTCTTCTTTCTGTAAGCTCTGCCTTGCTCTCATGGTCAATTGCTGTTCCCCTAGGTATAATAGCTGCTGTTAAGGAAAACACTTTAATAGATAGATTTATAAGGGTCTTCTCTTATACCTTTATGTCCCTTCCTAGCTTCTTTCTTGCTTTTTTGCTTCTGTGGTTTTCCGCTGAGACAGGTCTTCTACCCACTGGCGGTGCAAGGAGTCCTGATTATGAAAGTCTTTCTCTATTAGGTAAGATATGGGATATAATACTCCACCTTACTGTTCCCGCACTTACACTTGCCCTTGTTTCCTTAGCGGGTCTTACAAGATTGGTAAGAAGCGCGGTTCTTGAAGTGCTTGACAGTCCTATGATGGTTATGCTTAAGGCTAAGGGAGTTTCTGATAGGGTTATCATAAAGCATGTGATAAAAAACGCCATGAATCCCTTTATTACTCTCCTCGGTTATGAGATAGCTTCCCTTATTTCAGGTGCTGCCCTAATTGAAATCATAGTGGGTTGGCCAGGAATGGGTATGCTTATACTTGACGCTGTCCTATCTCAGGATCTATTTCTTGTGATGGGAAGCTTATATATAGGTACTATAATGCTTATTGTAGGTAATCTGTTCGCTGACATTATGCTTTCCATAATAGATCCAAGGGTAAGAGAAAGGGAGGTTATGGCATGAAAAAGGTTGCGATTATTTTGGCTCCAGGATATGAGGAAATTGAGGCTGTAGCTCCTATTGATATTTTAAGAAGGGCTGGGATTGAAGTTATTATAGCGGGTCTTACCAGTGAACCTGTTCCCAGCGCAAGGGATGTAAAAATTGTTCCAGACGTTACCGTTGATTCCCTTGATCCGGCAGAGCTGGACCTCGTTATATTGCCAGGAGGAGCAGGAGGTGTTGAAAATCTTAAAAAGGATGAAAGGGTTAAGAGGCTTGTTAATTCAATGATGGAAAAAAACAAAAAGGTTGCTGCCATATGTGCTGCACCCACTGCCCTTGTAGCTTACGGTGTGCTGGGTGAAAGAAAGGCTACTGTTTACCCAAGCTTGAAAGACAATTTAGGTACCGCTACCTATGTAGATGAGAAGGTTGTAGTAGATGAAGGTATTATTACAAGCCAAGGTCCCGGTACAGCAATAGATTTCGGACTCAAGATCGTTGAGATACTTCTAGGTTACGAAAAGGCTAAGGAGGTGGCTGAAAGGTTACTTGTTGAATATTGAGTATGCTACAGATAAGGGTTAAACCGGGTATAGAAGACAGAATAAGGGGTTACTTTCCTTGGATATATAAGCCGGAGATTGCATCTTATTCGCGCAAGCCCAAGAAAGGGGAAATAGTTACCGTAAGAGATTACGGAGGTAAGTTCCTTGGATACGGATATATAAATCCTGAGGTGAGTATAGCGGTAAGGATACTATCCTTTGATAAGGAAGAGAAGATAAATGATGATCTTATAAGGAAAAGGATAAGGGATGCTTACAACTACAGGATGAGATTGAATATAGAAAGTAATGCTATGAGGATAATTCACTCGGAGGGGGATTTACTGCCGGGTCTTGTCGTGGATAAATACGATGATTATTTAGTTGTTGAATTTACAACCTACGGTATGAATATGTTCAGGGATGTTATATTGGACGCCCTTGTTGATCTTTTAAAACCAAAAGGTATATACGAGAAGGTAAATGATTTTGCAAATAGGATAGAGGGTATTGAGGCGGAGGAGAGGGTATTGTACGGTGAAGTTCCGGAAGAGATTATCATATGGGAACATGATTTAAAGTACAAGGTAAATATCCCGGAGGGTCAAAAGACCGGTTTTTTCCTTGATCAAAGGAATACCAGGAAACTTATAAGAAACTTTGTTGAGGAGGGTGATAGATGTCTTGATGTTTTTTGTCATACAGGTGGTTTCGCCCTCAATATGATAAAAGCGGGGGCAAAAGAGGTTATAGCCATAGATATATCGGAACAAGCCCTGAGGGTCGGGAAAGAGAATGCTGAGCTTAATGGACTTAATGGAATAACTTGGGTAAAAGAGAATGCCTTTGACTTCTTGAAAAGCTTATATAAGCAGGGAGAGATGTTTGATGTTATAGTAATAGATCCGCCTTCCTTTGCCAAAAACAGGGCATCTGTCCCAAACGCATTGAGGGGTTACAAGGAACTTTGTGTCAGGGGACTTAAGCTAACCAAACCGGGCGGTTATCTTGTTATATTCTCATGTTCATTCCATATAACGGAAAATCATCTCATGGAAGTTTTAACAGAAGCTTCTTACGATGTCAGAAGACAGGTAAGGGTTGTGGCCAAAACCTTTCAGGACCTTGATCATCCCTGGATACTCCAGATGCCCAACACCTTGTATCTTAAAGGTATATGGGTTGAGGTTATATAGCTATTCACCGCACCTTAAAACCTTAGCTTCATAAGGAATAACACCCCTTTTTATCATTCCGAGCTTTTTTGCTGCCCCGTAGGAAAGATCAAGATTTCTTCCCCTTATAAAGGGTCCCCTGTCTATAACCTTTACCCTTACCTTTTTCCCATTCTCCAGATTTTTCACTTCAAGAACGGTACCTAAGGGCAATGTTCTATGTGCTGCATACATACCGTACATATCAAAAGGTTTACCCGAAGCGGTCTTTCTTCCGTGAAAGTCCGCTCCATACCATGATGCATATCCTCTTATGAATCTTGGACAGTGTTTTATTCCCGTTTTACCGCACCTCTTTATATCAACCTTTACCTCTATACTTTCCCTGTTTCCGAAAAGCTTTTTATACTTCAGAGGTATGCAGTTTTCGTTTCCTTTTCTTGTAGAAAGGATTATGCTTTTACCCGTGTATGTGTCCGTAATTTTCACCCTGCTGAAAGGTTGTATAAGAGGTGTGAGGAAATGGTGGGTAGGACAGAAGCTTACCTTAATATAACCTTTGACATCACATTTTGCTTCAACAGTACCACCGTAATATATGTTGTTCCTCGGCAGTACACAGGAGGATAGACCAGCCATCAGTGTAATAAGCAGAAATTTAATCCGCATTAAACTTAAAATAGTATTATGAAAGAAATATTGATGGGAATAGGCACCGCGGGTTTGAAGCCTTCCGGTAATCCGGATGTACTTCTCCTTTATTTTCCAATGGAATTTCCAGCTCACTTTATATTTACCAAAAATCGTATTAAATCTGGCTCGGTTGAATACTCGCAAAAAGCTCTTGAAGAGTCTGGGGGTTATGTGAGGGCTATATTTATAAACAGCGGAAATGCAAACTGTATGGCGGGGGACACTGTAGGAACGGCGGAGGAGATAGCTTCTTATATTAGTAGAAAGTTTGATATAAGAAGGGAACATGTTCTTATATTTTCCACCGGCATAATAGGGGAGCCTTTGCCCGTTGAAAGCGTTAAAAGGGCTGTAGATGATGCCTGTAAAATATTGGAACCCCTTGATCTTAAAAGGGCTTCCGAGGTTATATCAACTACCGACAGCTTTCCTAAATATGATTTTGTTAAACATGACAATATTGAAGTATTCGGTTTTGCTAAGGGTGCAGGTATGATACATCCCAACATGGCTACCATGCTTGCCTTTATTTTTACCAATGCGGATATGGATCCAAAGTATATAAAGCAACTTACAAAGAGGGTGGGTGATGTAACCTTTAATTCCATAACGGTTGACGGATGCACAAGTACCAATGACAGTTTTGGGATCATATCCTTGTGCGATATAAAGGTTGATAGAAAGGAATTGGAAGATGTGGTAACAGAGGTTGCGAAGAGACTTGCCAAAAAGATAGTTGAGGACGGTGAAGGGGCTACAAAGGTAATAAAGGTGGTAGTTAAAGGTGCTGAGAATGAATTGATGGCTAGGGATATGGCGGAGAGGGTGGCGGTTTCCCAGCTCGTGAAGACCGCTATTCATGGCTGTGACCCTAACTGGGGGAGAATAATATCCGCTGTAGGTACTTCACCTTATGAGTTTGATCCGAAAAGGGTTGAGATTAAAATAGGAGATATTATCCTTTATAAAGGTGAGCCAATTGATAACAGAAAGGTTGCAAGGGATTATATGATGGCAAATAAGGAGATTTTAATTGAGGTAAACCTTAATATGGGTAACGCCATGTGGATATACTATTCTTCCGATCTTACCTGTGATTATGTGAGATTGAATTCGGAGTATACTACTTGAGGGTAAGGGCATGAGGGGTCTTTTGGAAGCACTGCCTTTTATAATTTTTATGCTTGGTATAATAGCGGTAGTTCTTGGCGGAGACATATTTAAATTGATAGGGGGTCTTATGATGGGTATATCACCAATCATCGTGTTATTAGTCCTTGTGATCATATTTTTGATTACAGCCATAAAGATAGTTCCAGAATATGAAAGAGCGGTTATTTTTAGGCTTGGAAGGGTTATAGGTGCAAAGGGTCCGGGTCTTTTTATCCTTATACCAATTATAGATAGGATGGTAAAGGTGTCCTTAAGGACTATAACCCTTGATGTTCCTACGCAGGATATTATTACGAGGGACAATGTTTCTGTTAGCGTTGATGCGGTTGTATATTTTAGGGTTGTTGATCCTGTCAAGGCGATAGTGGAGGTTGAAGATTATTTGTATGCTACATCCCAGATAGCCCAGACCACCTTGCGTAGTGTATGCGGTGAAGCGGAACTTGATGAGCTTCTCTCCCAAAGGGAAAAGCTTAATATTAAACTTCAGGAGATAATAGACAAGCAAACGGATCCTTGGGGTGTTAAGGTTGTGGCAGTTGAGCTAAAGAAGATAGATCTTCCTGAGGATCTAAGGAAGGCTATAGCAAGACAGGCGGAGGCGGAAAGGGAAAGAAGAGCTAAGATTATCTCTGCTGAGGCTGAATATCAAGCGGCTCAGAAACTTCTTGAAGCTGCGCGCATTCTTTCAACGGAACCCATAGCAATCCAACTGAGATATCTTGAAACCTTGCATACCATAGGTCTTCAGAATGCTAAGACAATCGTGTTTCCCTTCCCATTTGACCTTATACAGTATATGAGTAAAACAAAGGAGGCTAAACGTGATGGATAATGTTTACAATCCCTTTGCTTACATATTTAACATTTTCTGGATTCTTTTTTTCATTTTTCTGTTCTTAGGACCTTTCTGGAGGAGATATGCACTTAACAGGGCAAGGGAGGAGGTTATAGAAAAGCTTGAAAGGAAAAGGAAAAGCAGGGTTATAACTATGATACACCGTCAGGAACAGCTGGGATTTTTCGGTATTCCCATATTCAGGTATATAACCATAGAAGACTCGGAGAGGGTTTTAAGGGCTATAAGGATGACACCTAAAGATATGCCTATTGATCTTATAATACACACACCGGGGGGCTTGGCACTTGCTGCAACACAAATAGCAAATGCTTTGCTTAAACATGAAGCTCCTGTGAGGGTGATTGTTCCTCATTTTGCTATGTCGGGCGGTACTCTTATAGCCCTTTCCGCTGATGAAATAATTATGGATCCCAATGCGGTCCTCGGTCCCGTGGATCCACAAATAGGACAGATGCCCGCAGCTTCCATCCTTAGTGTTCTTGAAAAAAAGGAATATAAGGATATAGATGATCAGACCCTTATTTACGCGGATGTTGCTCAAAAGGCGATAAAACAGATGAAGGAGTATCTTAAGAACCTGCTTGTCACCAACGGTATGGATGAGAAAAAAGCTGAACATATAGCGGAGGAGCTATCCGTGGGTAAATTTACCCACGACTATCCCCTTACCGTTGATTATTTGAAGGAGCTAGGCCTTAATGTTAAAACTGAGGTGCCGGAAGAGGTTTATGAACTTATGGAATTGTATGACCAGCCAATGGGCAGTCAACCACCATCCGTTCAGTACATACCCGTTCCTTATAGGAACATGCCAGATCATAAGAAGCAAGCATAGGGTGAGCATATCATGTTTAGATTCAATTTTATAATCCTTATCCTTGCGGGTATTCTGTGGGCGGGAGAGAAGGAAGATTCCGCCAAATTTGTTCAAACCCCTTATTCCGCCCCCTTCAAAGCTGTAGTTGAATTCTACTTTGATCATCCAGAGAAGATAGGACCTGCCCTCTCTTGGGTATCCAATATACTTATAGTGTTGACAAATCCACCCTACAGCTTTATGCCCGATGATATAGACATTGTTGTTGTAATTCACGGTACAGAAATAGTTACAACGGTGAAGAAAAACAGGGATAAGTACAAGGAAATTGTAGAAAGGATGGAAAGCCTTGCAATGCAGGGTGTGAAATTTAAAGTGTGCAAAATGGCTGCGGAGATGCTTTACGGTTATAGGAAAGAAGACTTTTATCCCTTTGTTGAGCTTGTGCCGTCCGCCATAACCGAAATACTTCATTGGCAACAGAAAGGTTATGCCCTTCTTATACCAAGGGTGCTTGAGAAGAAGGTTGAAAGGGAAGATATAAGGTAGTGGAATTTCCACATTTATATGAGGCTGTATTTATACGTAGGATTAATAGATTTGTGGGTGAAATAGAGATAAAAGGTAAGATATACAGGGCATTAATCAGAAATACGGGAAGGCTTATTGAGGTTCTTTATAAAGGAAATAAAGTTTTTGTGTCAAAAAAGGATACGGGTAAATGTCCCTATGAGATAGTACTTGCTACTGATGGAGATGTGCTTGTTTGTATTGATTCTCATATAGCGCCGAAGCTACTTGCGGAAGCTATACAAAAAGGTGTTATAGATTACGGTAATGTAAGAGATATAAAATTTGAGGTATCTTTGAACTCTTCACGCCTTGATATGCTTATTGAAAGAGAGAAAGACAGGATATTTCTTGAAGTAAAATCGGTCAACATAGTAAAGGAAGGGGTTGGTTTATTCCCCGATGCTCCCACGGAAAGGGGAAGGAGGCATCTTAGAGAGCTTATGAAAATAAGAGGTGGTGAGATTGCCTTTGTAGTTCAAAGGGAGGACGCCCTATGCTTTGCACCTTACACTGAAATAGATAAGGAATTTGATGCTTTAATCAGGAAGTTCAAAAGTGCGGGTAAGGGTGTAAGGGCGTTTGTGTGTAATGTAAATTTATCTTCAATAAATATAAAAGGGGAAATACCTCTTTGTTTTTGATATAATAAAAAGCCCCGGAGGTTTCGGTAATGTATGCGGTTATAGAGCTGGGCGGTAAACAGTATATGGTATCAGAGGGTGACAGGATAAAGGTTGAAAAAATGGATGTAAATGAACAGGAAGAGATTACAATAAATCCCATTATGGTGAAAAAGGAAGATGGAACTCTTGAATTCGGAAAAGGGACGGTGAAGGCAAAAGTTGTCTCACACGGTAAGCACAAGAAGGTGATAGTCTTTAAATACAAGCCCAAAAAAAATTACAAGAGGTGGAAAGGTCACAGACAGCTTTATACGGAGATAAGCATAGAGAAAATAGACGTATAATTGTAACTAAGCGGAGGTAAGGAAGATGGCTTCCAAGGCAAGCGGAGGCTCAACACGGAACGGCAGAGATAGTAGATCAAAAAGATTAGGTGTTAAAAGATACGGGGGGCAGGTTGTAAAAGCGGGTAACATAATAGTAAGGCAGAGAGGTACAAAGATATACCCAGGTGCAAATGTAGGTATGGGCTCTGACTTTACACTCTTTGCCTTGAAGGACGGAGTTGTTAAATTTGAAAGGAGAAAGAATAAAAAGTTTGTAAGTGTTATACCACTGGAGGAAGCGAGCTAGAAAACTTCTGATTCAACCTTGAAAAGATTCAAGAGTGTGGTACCTGGATTACGCTTACCTTGTTCTAAGGCAAAAGCAGTGTAGAGCGCTATATCTTGAAACTTCATAGGTTTGACAGGTTCTATTGATATTTTTATAAATTTCCCTTTTTCAATGAAGTATTTAATATCGCTTAGCACCTTCCTGTGGGAAGGACTATCCGTTTTACTTATAGTTTCATCCAGAGATTTCTTTATTTTTGCTTTAAATTCTTCTGGTGTTAATCCCTCATCCTTCGCTAGGTACTTTATAAATCTGTCCCTGAAATCCCTATTTTCGTAGGAAAAACCTATTCTGAACAGTTTTAGCGACCCAAATTCTGACATTGCCTCAATCACTTCTTCTTCTGTTAATTCCTTTTTTCCAAAAATCTTTTTCCAGAAACTAGGATCAAAGTTTCCAATATCCGCAAAGAATTCCAAGGAGAAGGCAGGGTGGACTATAAGCTTGAAGCTTTTTATACTTGCCTTATTTTCCTTTTTGTTTACTTCCATATCAATGTAAAGATCAAATCTTGTATCTTTATAATCCAATTCCTTAAAAAAATTAAGTGCCTTTATATATTGTTCCTTTCTAGGACCTTCAACCATTTTGAGGTCTTTCATAAGGATAACAAAATTAAAGAGATCTTCGTATCGGTACACTATCACCTCTTCTACAAGGAAGGTATCACCTTCGTTATGTATGAACAACTTCTTTATCCTTATATTTCTGTCAATCAGTGAAAAGTCAACATCCTCATATTGTATATCCTCTCCGCTTTTTGCAAAATCATCTATTATTTTTTTTACCTTTCTCTCCATATACTTATCAAAGGCGAATATGCCTATGATAATTATCCCTATAATTAATACAACCGGGATTATTATCCTTTTCACCCCTACACCCTTACACCAATTATTATAAGCACCGCACCTCCCAGCTTTACAGTTTTTTTTCTGACAGCAAATCCGTGTCTTTCAAGCTCTTCCCTTATCTGGTCATAGGTGAGGCTGTTTTCAAGTGAGTGGATGAAGAAATCCCACTTGTCTTTACCGAAGATAAGAATACCCACTGGTTTAAGGATGGTCCGAGAAAGAAATTTAAGAAGGTCTATAAGGGCTGTCTTATTAATATCAAGTATTCCTATTTTTCCTCCCTTCTTGAGAACCCTGCGAGCCTCTTCCAAAAATTTGTCCCTGTCGGTGAGGTGTCTGTAAACTAGTGAAAGGGTTATGGTGTCCGCCTTTTCGTCCCTTATGGGCATGTTTTCCGCGTCCGCCACAATAAAGTGACAATCTTTGCATTTGTTAACTGCTAGCCTTAGCATCTCATAGGACAGGTCTAAACCGACAACTGTTTTGTATCCATTCTTTTTACCCTTTACTGCCACCTCCCCAGTGCCAGTGCCTACATCTACCAGTACATCTCCCTTTTTCGTATATTCAAGCATTTCACTTTGCCAGCTGTGGATCCTTTGTAAGGTTACAACTGAGAGGAAGCTGTCATATATTTTGCTTACTGAGGAAAAAATATCTCCTATAACTCTCTTATTCATAGTGACATTATAATATTCCTTGAGGTTAGGTTTTGGGATGGCGGTGGGTGTTCGGGAAGTCCGGTGAGAATCCGGCCCTGACCCCGCAGCCGTGAGCAGGGAAGCCGAAAGGCGCCGAAGCCCACAGGCCACTGGCGGAAACGGTCTTGGGGCTGTTCCGTCGGGAAGGCGGGCGGAGGTTAAACCCTGCGAGGCGGAAGACCGGCCCACCGCTACTCAGAACCAAACCCTCGGGGGTGTAAGGGTTTGGTAAGGGTGATAATTTTACTTGTCTTACTTAAAGGGTTTACTCTGGGTTGTCCGAAGATTGTAAGCTTAGCTCCTTCCGTAACAGAGACTATTGAATATCTGGGTAAGGGTGAGTGTATAATAGCCACAACAGTCTATTCAAAGGACAGCAGGGAAAAGATTGGGGGTCTTGTTGATCCAGATGTTGAAAAGATAATAAGACTCAAACCCGATGTAGTAATATCCTCAACACTAACACCGCGGGACAAAATCAAAGCACTGAAAGGTGCGGGTATAAATGTAGTGGTTCTAAGATGGGATACGCTAAAGGATATAGAAGAGAATATAAGGGTTATAGGCAGGATACTCGGTGTAAAGGATGCGGAAGAGAAGGCTAGGCTATTCAGGAAAGCCTTAAGCTCTAAGGATAAGATAAAGGGAAGCGCACTTATATTTGTGGGTTGCAAGGAACTTATAGTTGCGGGGAAGGGGACATACTTGTCAGATATTTTTGAGATAAAAGGGTTTAAAAATCTTGCCACACGCAAGGGTTGGTACAGGATAAATCTTGAGTATATATACAATGTCAAACCCGATTTCATATTCACCTTCTGTGATCTTAACATTAAATTGCCAGAGCATATTAAGGTAATAAGGATTACTTCAAACAGGTTGTTAAAGCCTTCTCCCCTTGTTATCTATGCTTTGGGAGAGATAGGGAGGATACGTAAGTGATTATTATCTTGATTCTGCTGGCGGTTTTGTTGTTTCTGCTTTTTACCTTTTACGGAAATCCTAACTCATACATAGTGGAAAACCTCAGGATACCCAGAAATACTATTGCCTTTCTATGTGGAGGCGGACTCGCTTTAAGCGGGGTAGTATATCAGACCGTACTTAAAAATCCCCTTGCGGAGCCTTATATACTCGGGGTTGCTGGGTTTATACTTTTGGGCTATACAATAGGTAAGCTTTTCAAGGTGGAGGAAATAGGGTTAGCCATATCTTCAGTTGTTGCAGTGCTGTCGGTCTTGTACATATCAAAAAGACTACCTCCCAAACACATGCTGTTGGTTGGTGTGGGTGTTAATGCCTTCAGCGTTTCCGCTGTATTAGTGCTTTACTCTTTACTTGACCCATACAGTCTGAAAGAATCTGTTACGAAGACGATAGGAGTTGTACCTTATGTAAGCATATGGGCTGTTTTTATTGTTTCGCTTATAACACTTCTTGTGTTCTTCCTACTTATGTTAAGATCAAGAAACCTTGATCTGCTTAGTGTAGGCGAACTTGAAGCGGTTTCCTTTGGTGTTAATCCTTTAAGGGAAAGGGTTGTTTCCCTTGGGTTAACAACTATTTTGACAGCCATATTTGTATCCCTTGTTGGCTTGGTGGGTTTCATAGGACTCGTTGTTCCGCATATTGTAAGATTTATTCACTCCTCGGTTCACTCAAGTGTACTCCCCCTTTCCTTCCTTACGGGAGGCATTATCTTCATGGGCTCAGATTTCCTTGCAAGGACGGTTATATACCCGGCGGAGATCCCAGCAGGTGTTTTCTCTTCCTTAATGCTTTCGCCCTTGTTTATCGGTGTGGTGTGGAGGTTAAGACATGATTGAGGTTTACAATTTGTGTGTAAAAAAGGGTAATAAGGAGATATTGAAGGGTGTGTCAATGGAAGTGGACAAGAGCGAGGCTGTAGTCCTTATAGGGGAAAATGGTTCTGGTAAGACTACTCTCATAAGGGCTATAAGTGGGCTTGAAGATTATAAGGGTGAAATATACATAGACGGCTTTGAGCCTGAAAAAGGGGGAAGTGAGAAAATATCTGTCTTAAGTCAAGACTTTAACCCAGTTGGATATTTGAAGGTTTCGGAAATTATGGGATTTTGTGATTTTATAGATGAGGAGATTATTAAGGAATTAGGTTTGAATGCTTTGTTCAATAGCAGAGTGGGAAATCTTTCCGGCGGGGAGAGAAGGAGGGTGGGTATAGGCTTTGCTCTTATGAATGATCGTCCTTACATAATTCTGGATGAGCCTACCGCCAACCTTGATATATCCTACATAAACAGGCTTATAAACCTTCTCAGAAGGAAGGTTGAAGAGGGTAAAGGATTATTAATAGCTACTCACGATATCCTCTTTGCAAGGGAAGTAGGAGACAGGTTTGTATTTTTGAGGGACGGTAAGGTTTTATATACGACGAATGAGGAAGGCTTTAACTATGCTTGCACAAAGGTTTTCGGAACGAATATGTACACGGAGGTAATGAAGAGGTGCGTATAGTCTGCCTTGCGCCCGAGATAATACCCATAATAAATGATTTGAATGCTATAAACAGTGTTGTCGGTGGTGTTTATTACGGGGGAAAATGGAAGTTTAAAAGAGTTGGTACATATATAAAGTGTGATAGAGAGGAGATAAGGGCTTTAAAGCCGGATATCATATTCACTTCAACCTACGTACAGTCACACATGGCGAGGGAGCTTGCCTCCGAAGGGTTTAATGTTGTCCATTTTAATCCTTTATCCTTGAGTGATATTCCCTTAACGATAAAAACTGTGGGTGAAATCATAGGGAGAATAAGGGAAGCGGAGGTGATAATAAATAATTGGTATGATACCCTTGAGGAGATAAGTAGTATGTCCGCGGATGTGGGCGGAGTAAGGGTTTATTTTGAGGAATGGGATGATCCTCCCATATCGTGCGTAAGGTGGGTGTCCGAGGGTATTGAACTTGCGGGAGGTGTTGATATATTCAGAGATCTAAGGAAGGAAAAAGCTGAGGATAGGGTTGTTAATGTAAGGGAGGTGGTAAGGAGAAAACCGGAGGTGATATTTGTCTCTTGGTGTGGTAAAAGATTTAAAAAGGAGAAGATTATGAAAAGGGAAGGTTGGGAAGATATACCTGCGGTAAAGGAGGGCAGAATTTTCAGAATAGAGCCTGAATATATATTGCAACCCAATCACAAAGTCTTGATAGGAATTAAAAAGATTCAAAGGGTTTTAATGGAGGTTAGCCATGCTTGTTGTTAAGAGGGGCGGAAGGCTTGAGGAACTGGATATAAACAAGATAAGGGTAGTCCTTCAGTTTGCATGCAAAGGTCTTGATGTTGATCCATTAGAGCTTGAGGCAGATGCACATATACAGTTCAAGGACGGTATAACAACTGAAGAGATACAACAGCTTCTTATAAGGACTGCAGCGGAAAAGATATCACCTGAAAAGACGGATTGGCAGTATGTGGCTGCCAGATTGCTCGTTTACGATCTGTACAAAAAGGTATCAAGGGTAAGAGGATACGCTATTAAGGAGTCAGACGGCACCTTCCAGCCTTATGACAAGGGCGGATTTTATGAGTTTATTAAAAAATATGTAGAAAAAGGTATATACGGGGAATATCTTTTGGAGAAATATAAAGAGGATGAGATAAGAAGGTTGGGCGAAGCCATTCAAGAGGATAGGGATCTTCTTTTCAACTATACGGGTTTGAAGGTTTTAACGGACAGGTACCTCGTTAGAGATGAGGACGGAAGGATAATTGAGCTTCCCCAAGAGATGTATATGCTAATTGCCATGACAATAGCCATCCCTGAAGGAGAAAGAAAGGTTGAGTACGCTTTAAAGTTTTACGATCTCCTTTCACAGCATAAAGTTTCCCTTGCCACGCCGACCCTTATGAATGCGAGAAGACCCCATACACAGCTTTCAAGCTGTTTTGTTCTGACAGTTGAGGACGACCTATATGACATATTTGATAACATTCAAAAGGCTGCACAGATTTCCAAGTTTGCAGGAGGGCTTGGTATATACCTCGGTAAAATAAGGGCATCAGGTGCTCCTATAAGGAAATTCAAAGGGGCCTCATCCGGTGTTATACCGGTTATAAGGGTTATAAATGATGTTATGACCTATGTGGATCAGCTAGGCATGAGGAAAGGGAGTGCATCAATTACCCTTGATATATGGCATAAGGATATCCTTGATTTCCTTGAGGTAAAGACAAACACTGGAGACGAAAGAAAAAAGGCCCACGATATACATCCAGCTGTAAGCATACCGGACATATTTATGAAGAGGTTGAAGAAGAGAGAAAAATGGACCCTATTTGATCCCTATTACACGAAGGGTGTGAAGGACGGCAAAAACCTTGAAGACTTTTATGGTGATGAATTTGAGGAGCTTTATATCAAGCTGGAGAAGGAGGTTCCCCCTGAGGCAAAAAGGGAGGTTGATGCCTTTGAGTTGTGGAAGAGACTTATAACAGTAGCCTTTGAAACGGGCGAACCCTATGTATTCTTCAGGGATACCGCAAACAGGTTAAATCCCAATAAGCATGCGGGAATGGTTTATTCAAGCAACCTCTGTATGGAGATAGTACAGAACATGTCTCCTACAGTTCAGGAAGGTTGTGAGCTTGACAAAAATACGGGAGAAATAGTATGCAGGAAGAAGGCAGGTGATGTAGTCGTTTGTAATTTAGGGTCCGTTAACCTAGGAAAGGTACATACGGAGGAAGAGATAAGCAAAACCTTGCCCCTTCTTGTCAGAATGCTTGACAATGTAATAGAGCTTAACTACTACGCTGTTCCAGAGGCGGAATATACAAACAAGCGCTACAGGGCAATAGGTATAGGTGTTTCAAATTATCATTATTGCCTTGTTAAACATGGTATAAGGTGGGAATCGGAGGATCATCTTAAATTTGCTGACAGACTCTTTGAGCTTATAGCCTTCTATGCGCTGAAGGGAAGTCTTGAGCTTGCTAAGGAGAGGGGCAAGTATTCTCTATTTGACGGTTCTGATTGGAGTAAGGGTATATTCTTTGGAAGATCTATTGATGATATAGAGAAGGATAGCGAAAGGAACGGAAACAATCTTCCGTGGAGGGAGCTTTATGAGGAAATAAAGGAGAGCGGTATAAGAAACGCCTACCTGCTTGCCCTTATGCCTACAGGTTCAACATCCCTAATAATCGGGGCGACTCCTTCAGTTGATCCCATCTTTGCCAAGTACTATAAAGAAGAGAATATGAGTGGTATACTTCCTCAGGTTCCTCCAGAGGTTGACAGATTCTTCTGGCACTACAAATCCGCCTATCTTATAGATCAAAGGTGGAGTATTGAAGCTGCTGCGGTAAGACAAAAATGGATAGATCAATCCCAATCACTTAATCTTTTCATAGATCCTGAAAATATAGATGGTCCCACCCTTGCAGGCCTTTATGAGCTTGCATGGGAGAGGGGCCTAAAGACAGTTTATTATTTAAGATCAAAGTCAAAAACTGAAGTGGAGGAGTGTGAGTCATGCTCGACCTGATGACAAGGAAAAGGATTTTTAATCCGGAAGGTGACAGAGAGGTTGACAAGAGAAAGGTAATAGGCGGTAACCCCACGAACATAATAGAGCTTAACAATGTGAAGTACAGATGGGCTTATGACCTTTACAGGACAATGGGTATTTCTAACTTCTGGATACCAGATGAGATAGCCATGATGGAAGATAAAAAGCAGTACGAAAGCCTCCTGTCACCTTATGAAAAGAGAGCTTACGAACTTGTTCTTTCCTTCCTTATAGCCCTTGACTCCTTTCAGGTTGACATGCTAAAGGAGTTTGGAAGATACTTTACCGCACCTGAAGTGGTTATGTCCGTTACCGCCCAGGAGTTTCAAGAGTCAATACATGCTTACTCTTATCAATACATACTTGAAAGCGTTGTTGATCCTGTTAAAGCAGACGAGGTTTACAACTACTGGAGGGAAGACGAAAAGTTGCTTGAAAGGAACAGTGTTATAGCGGAGGTTTATAATAACTTTATAGAAAAACCCACAGAAGAAAACTTTATAAAAGCAATTTTCGGCAATTATGTATTGGAAAGTCTTTACTTTTATTCGGGCTTTGCCATATTCTACACCCTCGGAAGACAAGGAAAGATGACGAACACTGTTCAGCAGATAAAGTACATAAACAGGGATGAGCTTACCCATGTGACCCTCTTCAGAAACATTATCCATTCTGTAAAAGAGGAGAATCCAGATTTCTTTCCTCCGGAAATGATAAACTGGATATATGAGTTCTTTAAATTTGCCACATATAAGGAGATAGAGTGGGGCAAGTATGTTACGGGGGGTCAGATATTGGGTATAAATGACATACTTATAGAGAGATACATAAAGTATTTGTGCAATTTGAGACTGACACAGATAGGGTTGGATCCTTTGTTTCCCGAGATAACTGACAATCCCATGAAGTGGATAGATGAATTCAGAAAAATAAACAATACAAAGACAGATTTCTTCCAGAGGAAACCGCAGACTTATTCAAAAGCAAGTGAATTAAAATGGTGAGCATGAAAAGACTTTTAATTCTAGTAGGACTGGGTTTGGGCTTTATAAGGGCGCAGGATCTTGAGCTTAAAAGTGTTGAAGTAAGGGCTTCACGCCTCAGGGAAGTTGCAACCCAGGGAACTGGGGACATGATCATTATGGACAAAAGGGAAATGGAGAAAAAAAGTGTTACAAGTATCTATGAATCCCTATTTGATGAAATTGGAATAGATGGGGTCAGGACAGGGCTTTTTGGTGCACAATCAAGCATTTATATAAGAGGTGGAAGAAGCAGTCATGTCCTTTTTATGTTTGAAGGTGTACCCCTTAATGATCCTGTCGGTCTCGGAACGTCTCAGTTTAGCAGGGTACCGCCTATCCTTGACAGGATGGAGATACTGAAGGGACCTCAGAGTGTATTATACGGTTCGGATGCAATGAGCGGGCTTATTTATCTTAGTCTTGACAGGGGAAGGGGTAAACCCGAGCTTACCCTTGATTTTATGTACGGTGAAAGGGATACCTTCAGAACTATGATAGGCTACAAGGGTTCTTTTGACAGAATCCATTTCAATATACAGGGTTCTTTAATAAACACAAAAAATTACGACTTTACAAGAAAAAACGATTCTGCAGATGATGTTGATTTTTATGGTAACTCTTCTCTGGCCTTTAAGGTGGGTTATGTATGGGACAGAGCTATCCTTGATGTGTTCTTTCTCGGTTATGATGGAAGACTTAACTTTGACAACTGTGCTGGCAGAATAGATGCTAAATGTATAGAGAATTCACTTATGAATTCCGGCGGTGTTAAGATAAGCCTTTATCCATTAAATAATTACAATATAAAATTCACCATAGGTAGGAGTGATACGGAGAGAGTATATTCTGGGGATGCTTCCTCCTTCGGAAGGTATAGGGGGCTTGTTTTCTATTCTGACATTGATAATTACATTAAATTCAAGAAATTTGCCCTCTCTTTTGGTGGTACGATGAAGGAAGAGGCAGGAGAAACAAGTACAATTCCTGTAACACGCTTCAGAACTAATTCTGTTTATTCAAACATTCTTTTTAGACCTATCAGATACTGGAATATTGAAGGTGGTATAAGATTTAATGACTCGGATACCTTTGAAGACAGAACTGTTTATAAAGCTGGTACATCCTTTTATATAAGACCTCTCAATGTTATCTTCTACGGAAGCTATGCAACAGCCTACAGGACACCCAACATTTTTGAATATACCTACGGTAATACAGAGGGATTGAAACCCGAAGAGAGTGCGGGCTATCAGGCGGGTTTGAAGGGAAGATGGTGCAGGTTGTTTGCAGGTTTTGGTATATACGAAACTTTTTACAGAAACCTAATAGATTATGATAGTAATACTTTTTCTTATATAAATCTCGGAGAGGCGAGGGCGGAAGGTAAGGAAGTATATATGGGTGTTTATATAACAAGATCTCTTACTGCAAGGGCGTTTTTTAATGACACATATTCCTACTGTATAACAGGGTGTGGATATCTTTCACCAAAAGAACAAGTTCCTCGGATACCGAAGGAAAAATGGGGTTTTGTGCTAAGAGGTACTTTAGGAAATCTTGATACAAACCTTAGCTTTGTAAGGACAGGGAAAAGAAAGGATGTTACATATGAAGGCGGTCAACCTTCCCTTGTGGAACTTGAGGGATACAGTTTATTGAACGCATACGTAGGTTACAAGGTGGGCGGTAAATATAAACTTTATGTATACGGTATAAATCTTTTGAATGAGGATTATGAGGAGGTTTACGGTTATAATGTGCTAAGAAGATCTATATACGCGGGAGTGGAGGTTATCTATTAATGGGGGATCTTAAAAATAAAGCCCTTGCTGTTATAGATGCGTTGAAAAATATCTATAAAGATCCGAAGCTTGAACTTGAATACAGTAACCCATTTGAGTTGCTTGTGGAAGCCATATTAGCAGCTCAGGAGTCGGATAAAAAGGTTAACGCGGTTATGAAAGAGTTTTTTAAAAAATATAAAGGACCTATGGATATAGCAAGTGCGCCTTTGGAAGATCTGGAGAGGGATCTAAGCTCTATAAATTTCTATCGCAGGAAGGCTAAGTTGTTAAAGAGTTGTTGCTCAGCACTTATAGAACTTTTTGGCGGTAAAGTACCATCAAAGGTTGAGGACCTTATAAAGCTTCCGGGCGTAGGTAGGAAAACCGCAAATATGATAGTGGGCGGTGCTTTCGGGAAACCTGCAATAATAGTTGACAGGCATGTTATGAGAGTATCCCAACGTATAGGTTTTACTACGCAGAAAGATCCAGATAAGATAGAAATGGAATTGAGGGAGATAGTTCCAGAAGACAAATGGACATTATTCTCCCTGCTACTTCTTAATCACGGGAAGACCATATGTACTGCCAAAGATCCAAAGTGTGGTGAGTGTACTGTATCAAAGGAGTGTGATTACTACAATCAATCTGTTTTGAATCATAATAAGGATTAAATCAAATAATAATATTTTTAATAGGCAATTTTTTTATTATAATAATAAGCCCCATCCTTTTTAGGAGGCGCTGTAATGTACTATGTTGCAAGGGTTATAAATGAAGAGTGTTCCAAGTACAACTGTAAACAGTGTACACTTTTTTGCCCGGAACCCAATACTCTCATGTATAACGATGAGGAGCATCATGCCTATGTCATATATGAGAGGTGTAAAGGATGCGCCCTTTGTGTTTATGTATGCTCTGATTTGCTCAGAAGAAATTCAATAGAAATGGTTATGGCTGAAAGTTTAGAAGAAAAAGGTGTATCAAAGTAAACAGGAGGTTTGTTAATGGCAACCCTTGGACCTTCACATTATTCACCTTATCCCGTGGCTGTTTATGAAAATATTTTACCGCCTCCGCCGGGTAAGGCTTTGCTCTTTACGGAAGTTGTTGATGAAGAAGTAGCCATGAGGGAAGCGGCAAAGGCTATGCTTACAAGGGAGAATCCTACCATATTCCCAGGACCTCAAGTTATATATGCATGGAATGAGGAGGCAAAGGAAAAAGCAAGGCTCATAAGAGAGCTTGCTGAAGTACTTGAAGCAAAGATAATTCCTATGGTTGATTACAGACCAAAGTACCCTAAGATAGATCCCGAGAAGGAAATAAACCCTAACCATCCCAATCTTACCATATGGCATAACAATATAAAGGCTTGCATATTTGTTGGGGTTCACTGTCATTATGCAAATGTTGCCCTAAAGATAATAAGGGCTGAAACGGATTGCTTTACTATAGCCCTGTGCAGTAACGCGGGGCATGAGGATGCGATGATAACCCTCAGGGATCAGCATGCGGAAGAGTTGAAAAAGTTTATTGAGATTGCTAAGGAAGTTAAGAAGGAGGTGAAGTGATGCAAAAATTAGGCGAGGAACTTAGAAATAGAGCGGGTCAAAAGATAGTTGACCCTGAATATCTTTTATTTGAGGCACCGAGGGAAAAGGTTTTTATGACGGGTTCGGAGGTGGTTAAGGAGGCAGTTAAGAGGGCTTCCGTTGATGCTTCTGTTTCATATCCTATAACTCCGCAGTCGGAGGCTGCGCATCTTATAGGTGAGCTGTGGGTTGAGGGATATGTAGGTGTTTATTTCCGAGGTGAATCAGAATTCGGCGTTATGTCGGAAATAGCAGGTTGTTCTATGGCAGGTGCAAGAACCATAACAACCACATCGGGACCGGGAACTTTAAGGGCTATGGAGAACTTCCCTATGTGGGCTGGTTCAAGACTTCCCATACAGCTGGTTCTCATGGCAAGGGGTATAAATTCACCCCTTTCCATTCAGCCAGATGATCTTGAGGTTTCTTTCCTTCTTGATACTGGATGTATGGTATGGTATGCGGAGAACGCCCAGGAACTTTTTGATATGATACTGGCAGGATTTGTTGTAGCGGAACAGCCAGATGTTCATGTTCCTGTTATAAATGTCATAAACGGCTTCTTTATTTCTCATACAAGGGAAAGTGTTATGCTTCCTCCCGATGATATAGCCCTTCCTCCGTACAATCCCTATAAGGCACCAATGCCTCCCATAGATATGGAAATGCCCCCGGGTAGATTCCTCAGGGATCCCTTTGTAATGAAATCAAACTACATCTCCTATGCAACCCATACAAGTTGGCAGTTTGAGGTAAGAGCTGCTATAGAAAGGGCAAGGCCTTATATAAAGAAATACCTAGGTAGTCTTATAGAAGAATTCGGTGATCCAGAAGCTGATATAGTTCTTGTGTCAACTGGTACTGGAGCAGCTCAATCAAAGGAAGCTGTCAGATTATTGGAAGATGAGGGTGTTAAGGCCAGGGTGGTAAAGCTAAGAACTATAAGACCTTTCCCCATAAACGAATTAAGGCAGGCTGTAAAAAATGCTAAAGTTATATTTGTACCCGAATTTAATGTTGTTGGCTGGCTTGAAAGGGAAATAAGAAGATACCTTTACAAACATAGCGATGCGGAAATTATAGGAGGACCAAGGGTTGCTGGTGGTATGACCATGCCTCCCGAGATAATAGTTAAGGATGTTTTAAATTATCTCGGTAAGGAGGTGAAACATGTCTATTAATATATTTAAGATAAATGAAGATCTGAAAGAGTTTATACCTCAAGAGGTTATTGATCTTGAAGAAAAGGCAACATGGGGCAACCCTAAGAGGGGGGTCATGGATCTTCCCTACGCTAAGGAATTATTAGAAGAGCATTCCTTGTGTGCGGGTTGTCCCGAATCGATGGCTTTCAGGTATATATTGGCATCGCTTCCGAATCCTGAAGACACCATAATAGTTAACTCAACTGGTTGTACTTCACTGGTGTTTCCCCATATAGCCTTACATACAGTTCATTCACTCTTCGGTAATCAAAATGCGGTGGCTACAGGCATAAAGAGGACACTTGAATGGAGATTTCCTGATAAGGTTAAGGATGTTATAGTGCTCGCAGGAGACGGTGCAACCGTTGATATAGGTCTTGACTGTACATTACAGTCCTTTTTCAGACAAGAAAAGATAACAACCATCTGCTTTGATAATGAGGTTTATGCAAACACTGGAGGTCAGGAGAGCGGAACAACCGTTCAAGGGCATGTATTTAAGATGGCGCCCAAAGGCAAGCAGTGGCCTAAAGTTCAAATGTGGCAACTTGCTATAGATTCTGGGTGTCACTATGTAGTGCGTATGTCCGTTTCTTCTCCGAAGAAGGTAGAGCAGGTTGTTAAGAAGGCTATATATGTTGCACGTGAAGTTGGACCTACTTATCTTCATTTTTACACTCCGTGTATACTTGAAATAGGTTTGAACTCAGATGACGGTCTTATGGAAATGAGGGATAAGGATAAGGAAAGGTTTAAGTTCTTTGAATACGTATCCCCGCAAGCTGAAGAGGTAATAGCTAAGAAGAAGGAGGAGGGCTTATTATGACGGAGATAAAAAGGAAGAGGGTAGGAATAAGAATGCCTGCCATCGGTGGACAGGGTGCAGTTACCGCTGCCCATATAATAGCTACCGCTGCGGACTATGAGGGATACTATGCGGTTTCCAATCCGTTTTTCGGTGCGGAAAAAAGAATGGCTCCAGCGGAGAGTTATGCAAGAATAGGACTTGAACCCATATTTGACAGGGGAGAGGTGGTCTATCCCGATATAATAATGGTCTTTCATCCTCAGGTTATAACTATGGGTAAATCTTATACCATGCCCTTTTATTCAGGTATAAAGAGAAATGGATTGATAATAATAAATTCTGAAGATGACCTCCTTTCTAAGGAGGACAAGGAATACCTTGAATCTTTAAATGTCAGAATATTTAACTTCCCTGCAACTCAGATGGCTGCGGAGATTGCGGGAACAGAACTTGCTACAAACATGGCAATGATAGGGGCCCTCTTCGGTATTACAAGAATAGTAGGTACCGAGGCAATAGAAGAAGGTATAAAGGCAAGGTTTCTTAAAAAGTTTGTTGCTTCCGGTGGTACTGCCTCTCTTGATTCAGCACTTGAAAGGAAATTTAAAAAGAAGCTTGAACTTATAGAGAAAAATGTAAACACCGCAAAGGCTACCTATGAACTCGGACTTAAATGGGCTGAGGAACACGGTATAGAACCCTTTTTGCCGAGACCTACCGCAAAGGTATAAAAGGGGGAAGGGGCGCTGGCCCCTTCCAAAAATAACCCAAAGGAGGTGGTAGGAGGATATTATTCAAGTAGTGTCCTATTATAAATCCAGATGCTACTTTCTGATATGCCTGTGCTATTAACTTCTTGTAAAAATTCTAAGGAATTGCCCCCTGAGGAGATGCCAAAAGCTTTTTCAAACACATCTCTTCCATATTTAAATGCTTGAGCCTTTACTATCCTGTTGTACTGCTTGTTTATTCCCAAAGCCCTCTCAGTGGATGGAATGAACAGATCGGGCTTTATTGTTCCGTCCTTGTTCAGATAGTTTATAAGGCTAGGATTGTTCAGTATATTTTGATTCGGGCTTAGTACAAAGGATATTTTGTTTGGATCTTTACTTATCCTTGAAAGTATCTCTCTATTGCTTCTGAAATGATCTCCTCCATTTGTTATTGAAAAGTAAAGCTGATACTCGCCAAATCTTGCATCGGGATTTAGATTGCAGTAGGTTTCCAAGACAGATTTAATCTTATCTCCCAGATTTACATTTGATATATTTGCACAGCTTAAATCCTCATAGCCCCAATCCTTTATGCTTGCTTCGGACAAATTATAATCCTGTTCCTTCCAACCTGCGGAGCCGGGCACCTTTCTCCAGAAGGTGAATGTTCCGTCAACCGTTCCTCCTATACCTCCGTGGCAGGCTATACAGAACTTACTTTCTTCTGGTGTTTGAGGCCTTAGGTTACCGTTTTTATCTTCTATGAATGCCCTCATTTCCCAAAAACCTGACGTGTTTAAAAACCTTCCCTTTTCCCAAAAGAATTCCTCACCTTCTATTTCCTCTTCTCCATTCTTCCGTAATGGTGTATAGCTTAATTTCTTCATATATCTCATTTCCCTTAATCTGAGCGACTTAAAGGAGTATGTGTTGGCAGGATCAAGATAATAAATAGGATGGGCGAATTCTGTACCGGGTGGGTACTGAAACGGTACTACTTTAACATCCGATGCATCCCCTTCATAATTAGACGGCAGTATAAAGTTTCCTATTTCGGTTATGGTACACGGTTCACCAGGTTTAACACCCCTTATTGCACATTCTAATATTGATAGATTTTTCTTATATACATCTATGTTGAAGATCCCGTCCTTTTTCATGAATTTTTCAGGTAGTCTTATAAGTGTTGAATCTATTCTACCGTTTGTTGGGAAAAAGCCGGGAAAGGGTTTCCACTTAAACACTCTCCATCCTGTATATTTGCCTTTCCATTTAACAAAACCTTCCGAATCCACATTTACAAGCTTATACATACCGTTTTCATAGGAATAAAGAGGGGGAACATCCGGGAAATATTCAAGATCTCCTTTACCCTTATTAAGAAATGCGGGCGTCCAATTGTCCGTTCTTATCCAGCTTTTTATTTCTTCATCCGTAGGAATAGGTATGTTTCCTATGATAAGTTCTGGTTTTATAGCGTTAAGCCACGGGTTTCCTATAGTTTTTATGGACTCTGGGAAATCGTAGATGAGGGTTAAGTTAAAGTCTTCAGCTTCATTCATGTATGGTGTGTTAGCCTTTGTGTGGCAAACATAACACGGATTTGCCACAGCTCTTCCGAGTGTTAATATGCCGGTGTCCGTATAACACTCAAGGGGAATGTTAGGTTCTGGGTTGTAGTCTTCACGAACTATATAACTTTCCTTAATTCCGCAGGAAATAGTTATGGCTAAAAAAAGTGTTATGATTTTCACCTTCATCTTTTTATTTCGCATAAAGAAATTGAAATTCAGTTTCATATAATTTACCATGAGATTACTCATATTATGAGTGGGCGTATTTTATTAAGATATGACGTGCTACTAATATATTAGAAGCACAAATGATATTGAAACTCTATTTCTATACAGATCACTTCTTTTTTCTTAGTAAAAAGGCGAGTAATATACCTGCTATGTTTTGAAATATACTAAAAAGTGCAGGTGGTATAGAAGCTCCAAGAGAAAAATGCTTGATGGCTAATACAACCGCGAGTCCTGAATTCTGTGTTCCTACCTCTATAATGAGGGATTTTATCTTTTTATTATCAAGCCTTAGAAGTTTGCCTGCTATAAATCCTGCCAGATAGCCTATGATTAAATGGAGTATCACTCCTGTGTAGAGTTTTAAATCGGGCCTAAGTAAAAGCTCCCTATTTAGGGAAAAGATGATGGCAATTATGAATGAAATTGCAGTTATGGAAATGTAGGGGAGAAAGAACTCTATCTTCTTAAGAAGATTGTCCTTAATAAACCTTCTTATTATCATACCCGAAATGACTGGAAGCAGTATTATCTTTGATACCGTTAAAACCATGTTTAGGAAGGGTACATCTACATATTTACCAGCCAAGACCAAGGTCCAAAGAGGCGTAAGTAAAGGTGATATAAGTGTTGAAACGGTCGTCATAGATATAGAGTAGGCAAGATCTCCTTTTGATAAAAAGGTGATCAAATTTGAGGCTGTTCCTCCCGGTGCGGAGCCTACGAGGATAATACCTATTGAAGTGTTTACATCCTCCGCTAGCATTAGTGATATAAGGTATGCGGATAAAGGCATTACTGTAAACTGGAGCAGGGCGCCGTAAAAGATGATAAAGGGTTGTCTTAGGATTCTTTTAAAATCATCAATAGAAAGGGTTATACCCATGGACAGCATTATTACTGCTAAAAGGGGAACTATAAGGAACTTTAGGCCTTTGAAGTACTCATGGAATAATAATCCCGCATATGAGAGGGATAGGATTATAAGAAGGGAAATTATGCCAAACATTTACCCTCCGAACCTTAACCGTGAAGCAAGATATACTATGTATATGCTTAACAACATGTTCAATATACCTATTACCCTTGAGAGTCTTCTGAATTTAGGATTATTAACAGATCTTGGTCCCGTGTAAAGATCATGAATGAGTGTAAGCAAAACTACTAAGAAGTATATACCTATTTTCAGTAAAAGGGTTCTTGTGTAAGGATTGTCAAGGCCTTTGAATATTGTTGATATGCCTGTTATGAAGTATACGTTTATAAGTCCTGTTATAAATAGAAGGGGAAGTACGATAAAGGTGCCTACTCCTTGGTATCTTCTCCCTATATCTTGAAACATTTGATCCCTAATAGGCAGTTTTCTTATATACGGTCCTATCACGAGCACCATAAAAAGCATACCACCTACCCAAAGGCTTGCTAATATAATGTGGAGGGCAAGGTTCAGATGACTTAGTGCTTCCACCCAATCTATGTTAACACAAGGATCGCATAGGTTTATTTCGTCTTTTTGGCTAATAAAATATTAGTGTAATTCACTCATATATTCTTCACCAACCACTTGACTTTTTGGATGGAAGTTAATATAATTTTTACTACCATAAACCAAATAAGGAGGTGAAAAAAATGGCTAAGCTGAAGCCCCTATACGATAAGATAGTTGTTAAAAGGTTTGAAGAGCAAGAACAGAAAACCCCTTCTGGCATTATAATACCCGATTCCGCAAAGGAAAAGCCCCAGATGGGTGAGGTTGTGGCTGTAGGTGAAGGAAAGCTTTTAAATAATGGACAAACGGTTCCCCCAAAAGTTAAAGAGGGGGATGTTGTCATATTTGGTAAGTATGCGGGTACTGAGGTAGAACTTGAAGGTGAAAAATATCTTGTTATGTCTGAAGATGAGATTCTTGCTGTTGTAGAAGGAGCTCCGGTAGCAAAATAAATAAAGGAGGTGAAGGAAGATGGCAGCAAAACATGTGATATACGGAGAAGATGCAAGGGCAAGACTAAAAGCAGGTGTTGATAAGCTCGCTAATGCTGTTAAGGTAACTCTTGGTCCCAGAGGAAGGGAGGTAATTATAGAGAAAAAATGGGGAACACCCGTTGTTACAAAGGATGGTGTTACCGTAGCAAAAGAAATAGAGCTTAAAGATCACTATGAAAACATAGGGGCTCAGCTTGTTAAAGAGGTTGCTTCAAAAACCGCTGATGTGGCAGGAGATGGTACAACGACCGCAACACTTCTCGCACAAGAGATATTCACAGAGGGATTAAAGGCTGTGGCTGCAGGTGCTAATCCAATGGATCTCAAAAGGGGAATTGATAAAGCTCTTGAAAAGGTAGTTGAGGAGATAAGGAATCTCTCCGTCAGTGTATCAGGCAGAAAGGAAATAGAACAGGTAGCTACCATTTCCGCAAATAATGATCCCTTCATAGGAAAGATAATAGCGGATGCAATGGAGGCGGTCGGCAAAGACGGTGTTATAACCGTTGAAGAATCAAAATCAGCTGATACAACCCTTGAAACTGTACAGGGAATGCAGTTTGACAGAGGATACCTATCACCCTACTTTGTAACTGATCCCAACAAGATGGAGGCTGTTCTTGAAGATCCTTACATATTGATCTTTGAGAAGAAGATATCCAATGTAAAAGATCTCTTACCTCTTCTTGAGAACATAGTAAAACTCGGTAAACCTCTACTCATAATAGCTGAGGATGTTGAAGGAGAAGCCCTTGCAACACTGGTTGTTAACCATATCAAAGGTGTTATAAAGGCATGTGCGGTTAAGGCTCCCGGATTCGGTCAGAGAAGGAAGGACTATCTCCAGGATATAGCTATACTTACTGGAGGTACCGCTATAACTGAAGAGCTGGGCATTAAGCTTGAAAGCGTAACCGTTGATATGCTCGGAAGGGCGGATAAGGTAATAGTTGATAAGGAAAACACCACCATAGTGGGCGGTAAGGGTTCTAAGGAACAGATACAGGCAAGGATAGAGCAAATTAAAAAACAGATTCAAGAGACAACATCTGACTATGACAGGGAAAAGCTACAGGAGAGACTTGCTAAGTTGGCTGGTGGTGTTGCAATAATAAGGGTTGGTGCTGCAACAGAAGCGGAGCTGAAGGAGAAGAAGGCAAGGGTTGAGGATGCGGTTCATGCTACGAAGGCTGCAGCTGAAGAAGGTATAGTACCTGGAGGAGGTGTAGCACTTCTGAGGGCATCAGAAGCTCTTGAAAATCTCCAGCTTGATAATCAGGATCAACAACTTGGTGTTGACATACTTAAGAAGGCGTGTAGGGCTGTTATAAGACAGATAGCTTACAATGCGGGATTTGAAGGATTTGTGGTACTTGAGAAAGTTATAGAACTTGGTAAGGAGAAAGGTAAGAACTGGGGATTTGATGCTGCAGCGGGAGAATACAAGGACATGGTTGAAGCGGGTATCATAGATCCAACGAAAGTGGTTAGGACAGCTGTACAGAACGCTGTATCAGTTGCCGGAACGATGCTTACCGCAGAAGCCCTTGTTGCGGAGCTCCCCGAAGACAAGAAGAAGGAAACACCTTCACCCGAAATGCCTTCTGATTTTGATTAATGGCATAAGCCCCCGTGAGGGGGCTTTAATTTTTTTTTATTAACTTCAAAGTTTTTCTTATCCATTACGGGAGGGAAGGGTATTATAATAAACCTTAGCCAATGGCCCCACCCCTTAAATTGCCTTTCTTTTCTTGGTTTCATAAGTATTCCCTTAATAGCTTTTTTAGAGATAGTATAGCAGGTTTAACGGTTGCCTCTGTTTTGGTTCCCCAGAGTATGGCTTACGCCTTACTTGCCAATGTGCCTCCTATTCACGGTATATACGCAGCATCCATTCCCGTGATAATAGCATCAATTTTTGGCAGTTCAAGATTCCTCGCTACAGGACCCGTTGCGATGACTGCACTCCTTTCCGCTTCTGTCTTGAGTACGGTGGCTGTCCCCGAGTCTACTCTTTGGATAGAGCTTATGGCTCTTCTTGCCATACTCGTCGGAATTATAAGGGTTGCTATAGGGATTTTGAGACTAGGATTCATAGTTGAGCTTATATCCAACAGTGTGGTTATAGGGTTTACAAGTGCGGGTGCACTTGTAATAGCCCTGAGTCAGCTCGGTCATTTGTTGGGATTTAAGACTGTTCAGACAACTCATATATTTCTTATACTTGTTGATATCGCTGGTAAGATAACGAATATACATTTTTATACATTAGCTATAGGCGTATTTGCCTTTCTAATAATAAAGATTGCAAGTAAGATAAGCGGATACATACCAGGTGCTTTATTGGCTGTTGTTATAACTTCATTTATATCTTATATGTACGATCTTGAAGGGAAGGGTGTTGCAATAGTAGGACATGTTCCTCAGGGATTTCCCGCTCCTTCTTTGCCTTCAATGGATTTTGAAATAGTATCAAAGCTTTTGGGTGGTGCTTTCGTAGTTGCCTTTTTCGGTCTTATAGAAGCGGTAACAATAGCTAAGACCCTTGCATTGAAGGCGGGTGATAAATGGGATCCTAATCAGGAGCTTATAGGCCAGGGTTTAGCTAACATATTCGCAGGTTTTATAAAGGGATTCCCTGTAGGTGGATCCTTTTCAAGATCTTCTCTTAACTTTTACATAGGAGCGTCTTCTCCCCTTTCCAACATAATAAGCGGTTTTATCGTTATACTTACGCTGCTTTATATGGCACCCGCCTTTTACTATCTTCCTAAGGCTGTACTTTCCGCGATAGTCTTATCCGCAGTGATAAATCTTATAAGACCGCAGGATATATTGAAACTTTACAGAATAAATAAAATAGACGGTTTGGTAGCCTTTTTAACTTTTATCTCCGTATTTTTCATGGATCTGTGGGTTGCTATAGTCCTGGGTATTATGACTTCTCTCGGAAGCTTCGTTTATAAAACCATGTATCCGAGGATAGTTGTCCTTTCAAGGGATCCTGAATCCAACACCTTTGTTAATGCGGAAAGGAGAAATTTGCCTCAATGCCCTCAGATCCTTTATATAAGACCTAATACATCTATTTATTTCGGTAATGCCCAGTATGTTTATGACTATATAGTAAACAAGGTGATTGAGAAAAAAGAAAAAGGGAGGTTAAGGTATGTCCTTATTGATATGGAGGCAGTCAACTATATAGACGCAACAGGTTCCCAGACTATTATAAGGCTTATAAATACATTGAAGGAAATGGGCGTTGAAACCGCCTTTGCTAATATAGGGTGTGATGTTTACATACTTTTGGAAAATGTTGAGTTTGATAAGCATGTAAATCATGAGCTTGTGTTTGATTCAAAGGGTCATTCTATAAGAGAGTTGATAAAAAGGATTGATCATGACTATTGTCGTAATAGCTGTCCTTACACTGTATTCAGAGAGTGTGTGGATATAAAAAAGGGAAACTTTACTTCAAGTAGCTTTTAAACCTATTCATATTTACTACTGTATTTGCCATCTCAGTCTTTTCTTTTTCCGCTGTTTCAATAAGATGATTTATTATCCTCAAGCATTCCTTTGCCTCTTCAACAGACATGCCTTCCGATCTAAAATCAATTTCTTTTATTCTTTGGCATGTCTTTATTAGATCATCAAATTTCCTTTCTTTCAAAAGCAGTTCGCATTCAAGTAGAAGATCTTTGAGCGTTTTCCTCATACTTTTTCTCCAGTTCAACCCATACGTTTCTTAGGTCTTCAAATATCTTTATCATCTCTTCAATAGATTTTACATCATTTTCAACATTAATCCTTATGAGTTCCTGGATAAAAGCGTCATATATGCTTTTAAGATTGACCGCTATCTCTCCCCCCTTTTCCGTATCAAGGATGGCTTGAAGAAATATTACTATGTCCGTTGCCCGTGATAGACTTTCCGCTTTTGTTTTTAAATTTTCCATATCATCAAGACCCATTTCTATTGCGGATTTTGCATTATGTAGGAGATTTATTACCTTATCATAAAGCATTACTATAAGCTGAACAGGAGAAGCTGTTGTTACCATACTTTCAAGATATGCGTCCGCGGGATTCATTTTTTCTCACCTCCTGTCATTTGGGAAAGAGTGACAGTAAATTGTTGTAGGCGCTGTCTTATATCGTTCATCTCCGCTATGAAGGATTCTATCTTTGAAAATTGGTATCTAAGAAATTCTTCTTCTTTTGCAAGCCTCTCAGCCAGTTCCCTTGCCCTTTCTTCTAAGGATCTTATTCTGTCATCAAAAAAGGATTTATAAACATCAATACTTCTTTTTTCTCTTTCAAGATACTTACCGAATATATCTTTCATATTGTTTATGAGATCCCTTACCTTGTCTTTGTCATTTGTTATAAGATTTTTAAGGTTTTCTGTCTTTAATGATATTTCTCCTGTATTTGGATTGTAGTCTATAAGGTCTTCATTAATTAGAAGGTTTAGAAAGTTTGCAAGATTGCTCTTTACTGTCTTTATCGTATTATCGCCTATGAATATACCTTCGTTAAGATCGGTAAGTTGGTTTACCATAGATATAACACCGTTGTACTTTTCAACAAAATCCTTGAAGAACTTTGTTATAGGAGAATTGTCATCCTCTACGGTAACTGTTGCGGTACCAGTGTTTTTGACTGTTATATTTAACCCACTTATAACATCCTGGAAGGTGTTGGAAGGGCTCGTTATGGGAGATCCGTTACCTATGGTTATGCTTGCATTCCTCGCATTCTGTAGTGTATCAAGTCCGGTACCGAGCTCGGTCGGAAGTGATCCTACTATTTCTATAGCGTAGGTGTTTGTTGTTGTATCAGTTTCAACATCAGAGTCTTCCGGTCTTTTTTCGGATAACATTAGCTTGTATTGGGAACCATCAAAATAGACGGATGCCTTTACATAGTCCTGAGCTGAATTTATCCTGTTTACAAGATCTTCAAGGGTTTCACCTGTATTGTAGTCTATCGTAAACTCTTCATATGTGGTGGAGGATTTATTGAATCTCAATGTAAAGCTACCGCTTGCAGCAAAAGTATCATTCAAGCTATTGAAACCACCGTTTGATACTCTTATCTCTGTTTGTGCCAAGCTGTTTACTGTAACATTGAAAGATATATTGGGTGCATCTTGTGTTGCGGTTGCGGTTAAAACATCCTTATCGGAAGATGTAGCTTTTTTCCCTTTAAACAGATCGTCCACATTGAGATTATCAAAAAGAGATAGAAAGTCATTAACCGCACCTGCAAAATTGGCAAGGGAGGATGCCTTTGCCTGAGAAAGGGCTATTTCTTGGTTGATCTTCTGAAGGGGTATAGACTTCATTTGCATTATTCTTTCTACAAAACCTGCTGCATCAAACTGACCAGTCAAACCGGACATAAATAGTTCACCAGCCATGACTATATCCTCTCATTTATAATTATTCCAAGCATCTCATCAATTCTTTTCATAATAGATAACATATAGTCGGGAGGTATCTGCCTTATTACCTTTTCCGTTTCCTTTTCAACAATCTTTATAACAGGAATATCAAGCTCATTATCTATATCTATCCTCAGATATTTGTTCAAATAATCCATTTTCTTCCTTATCTCCTCAATAATTCTTTTAAGCTCCTCTTTATCTATCTGATGGTTGTTTTTTACTATTTCATCCATTTTTGTATCGTCTTGTACCTTACCGTTAGGAGGTACAACTATGTTATTTTGTGTTATTTGCCTTGCTACCTCCATTTCTTTTATGGGAACCTTTTCTATGCGCATGGCACCCACCTCAAATTAAAAAAGGGGAGGAGGACCTCCCCTTAATAGTAGGCTTTATCTCAGTAGCTGAAGTACCATTTGAGGTAAGGCGTTCGCTTGAGCGAGCATTGCCATACTTGCCTGCATCCTTACCTGCTGTTTTGTAAACTCTATCATCTCCTTAGCGAAGTCAACGTTTCTTATAACGTTTTCAGCCTCATTGGTGTTATCTTGAGCTACCTTTTGGTAATCTTGGATAGCCTGCAGATTTAACATTACGGAACCTACATCCGCTCTAAGGCTATCCACTTTCTTTATTGCAACATCAATAACTTTCATTGCAAGTTCTGCACCTTGGTTGTCCGTTACGTCAATTGAGTA